>JBILUV010000022.1:0-23009 GCA_044370825.1 Burkholderiales bacterium
ATTCCTTGTCCGTGAGCGTCTGCGCCGGCGCCACCGTGATGGAGTCGCCGGTGTGGATGCCCATCGGGTCGAGGTTCTCGATCGAGCAGACGATGATGCAGTTGTCGTTGCGGTCGCGCACCACCTCCATCTCGAATTCCTTCCACCCGATCACCGACTCCTCGATGAGCAGTTCGTGCGTGGGCGAGGCCTCGAGCCCGCGCTCGCAGATGGCGACGAACTCCTCGCGGTTGTAGGCGATGCCGCCCCCGGACCCACCCAGGGTGAACGATGGTCGGATGATGGTCGGGAAGCCGACCGAGGCCTGCACCTGCAGCGCCTCCTCGAGACTGTGGGCGATCCCGGAGCGCGCCGACTCCAGGCCGATGCTCGTCATGGCAGCCTTGAACTTCTGCCGGTCCTCGGCCTTGTCGATGGCCTCACGGGAGGCGCCGATCATTTCCACGCCGTACTTCTCGAGCACCCCGTTGTGTGCCAGATCCAGGGCGCAGTTCAGCGCCGTTTGACCACCCATGGTCGGCAGCAGCGCGTCCGGGCGTTCGGCTGCGATCACCTTCTCCACCATCTGCCAGGTGATGGGTTCGATGTAGGTGACGTCGGCCGTCTCCGGGTCGGTCATGATGGTCGCCGGGTTCGAATTCACCAGGATGACCCTGTAACCCTCCTGCTTGAGCGCCTTGCAGGCCTGAGCACCGGAGTAGTCGAACTCGCAGGCCTGACCGATGACGATGGGGCCGGCGCCGATGATCAGGATGGACTGGATGTCAGTGCGTTTTGGCATTTTTCTCTATCGGCTGGCCCGCGGCACCGCCTGCTGCGGTTCGGGCTGGCGACGCGCCTCCAACAGCCCGACAAAGCGGTCGAACAGGTAGCTCACGTCGTGCGGGCCGGGGCTCGCCTCGGGGTGGCCCTGGAAGCAGAAGGCCGGAATGTCGGTCCTCGCGAAACCTTGCAGTGAACCGTCGAACAGCGACACGTGGGTGACGCGCGCGGTCGACGGCAGCGTGTCGGGGTCAACGGCGAAACCGTGGTTCTGGCTGGTGATCATGACCCGACCGGTATCGAGATCCTGCACCGGATGATTGGCCCCGTGGTGCCCGAACTTCATCTTCCGGGTGCGGGCACCGCTCGCCAGTCCCATGAGCTGGTGGCCGAGGCAGATGCCGAACATCGGCAGGCCGGTCGCCATGAGTTCGCGGATGGCGCGGATCGCGTAATCGCAAGGCTCCGGATCGCCGGGGCCGTTGGACAGGAAGATGCCGTCGGGCGACAACGCGAGCGCATCCTGCGCCGTGGCCTGGGCCGGCAGAACCGTCAGGCGGCAGCCACGGTCGGCCAGCATGCGCAGGATGTTGCGCTTCACGCCGTAATCGAAGGCCACGACGTGGAAGCGCGGACTGGCCAGATCGCCATGCCCGCGCGCCAGATCCCACGAGGTGGCGGTCCACCCGAAGGGTCGGGTGCAGCTCACGACTTTCGCGAGGTCCATGCCGGCCAGCCCGGGAAAGGCCCGGGCCTGGGCCACGGCGCGAGCCTCGTCGACGTCCTCTCCGGCCATCAGACAGCCCGACTGCGCGCCGCCATCGCGCAGGATGCGGGTGAGCCTGCGCGTATCGATGCCGGCGATGGCCACCACCCCGCGGCTCGCGAGGTAGTCGGGCAGACTCTGCTGCATGCGCCAGCTGGACGCCAGCAACGGGAGGTCCCGGATCACCAGCCCGGCGGCGTGGATGTTCGCAGCCTCCTCGTCCTCCTCATTGGCGCCGGTATTGCCGATGTGCGGGTAGGTCAGGGTGACGATCTGACGGGCGTAGGACGGATCGGTCAGGATCTCCTGGTACCCCGTCATGGCGGTGTTGAACACCACTTCCCCCGAGGAAAGGCCGGGAGCGCCGATGGACTCGCCGCGAAACACCGTCCCGTCGGAGAGCGCAAGGAGGGCTGGGGGACGGTCTGGCACTTTGGAATCCTCGGAACGAGCTGTGGAACGAAGCCCATCGCGCTGTGGCTGCGACCGGGCGGGCACGCCGGTTTCGCGCCTGCGATGTACCGAGCGGGAGGGTGCTCGCGCACCTCTCCCGCTCGAAAGACATTCGCGATTATAGCCGCGCGGGCACCCCCCCGGCAATCGCGGTGCGGCGAGCGGGCGCCCCGCTCAGGTGACGTCCCTGAGGCCCAGCACGTCCTGCATGTCGAACAGTCCGCCTTCTCGGCCAGCAAGAAACCGCGCCGCCCGCAGGGCACCCTGAGCGAAGGTCGCGCGGCTCGAGGCCTTGTGGGTCAGTTCGACGCGCTCCCCGGTGCCGGCGAACAGCACCGTGTGGTCGCCGACGATGTCGCCGCCACGCACCGTGGCGAAACCGATCGTGCGGGGGTTGCGCTCTCCGGTCACCCCTTCACGTCCGTAGACCGCGTCGGTCGACAACTGCCGGCCCAGGGCGCGGGCCGCGACCTCGCCCATGCGCAGGGCGGTGCCACTGGGCGCGTCCACCTTGTGCCGGTGGTGCGCCTCCATGATCTCGACGTCATAACCCTCGCCGAGGGTGCGGGCGGCGATGTCGATCAGACGCAGCAGCACGGTGACCCCGACGCTCATGTTGGGCGCCACCACCATGGCATTTTCCCTGGCCAGGTCCTCCAGACGGGCCCGCTGGGCGTCGCTGAACCCGGTGGTGCCGACGATCATCTTCACCCCATGGCGCGCGCACGCCTCGGCGTGTGCCATGGTCGCCGCCGGCCGGGTGAAATCGATCAGCGCATGTCCGCCCGCCAGGGCGGCGTCCAGATCAGCACCGATGGTCACGCCGCTGCGCAGGCCGGCGAAACCGCCGGCGTCCTCGCCCAACGCCGGGCAGTCGGGACGTTCCAGGGCGGCATGCAGCCGCATGCCCTCCTCGCGCGACAGCGCGTCGATGAGTTCTCTCCCCATGCGCCCGGTGCTGCCGGCGATCACGATGTTCAGAGCCATGTTCAGTTGTCCTCCGTGACCGCGGGTCCGCCATCCGCCGGCCCCTGCTGCCCCCCGAGCCCCGCCGGCAACTCGACGTCGCCGAGCACGCGTTTCAGGCGGTCCTGCTCGAATACGAGCGTGATCCGTCGCCGCTCACCGGGGCTGCCAGCCTTGTCGAGGTTGTAAAAATAGTCCCAGCGCTCGGGATGGAAGGTATCCGCCACCAGCGGCGTGCCCATGACGTAGCGCACCTGCTGGCGCGTCATGTCGGTCCGAAGCCGGGCCAGCATCTCCTGCGTCACCACGTTGCCCTGCTGGATGTCGATGCGATAGGGCGTGCAGCCGGTGAACAGGGCCGCCGCGGCGGGCAACGCCGCCAGGGCGCACAACCGGACGACACCGCGCGATGCGGCGCCCCGCAGGTATGCCATCATGGTTCTCAGGGCCGGGGAAAGCTTCTATGATAATCGATACCCCCGAGAGACACCCATGCCGAACCGAACCCTGAACGACCTGAAGACCATGGGCCTCAAGGCGACACTGCCTCGGCTCAAGATCCTCAATCTCTTCGAGACCAGTGAGGACCGACACCTCACGGCCGAGGACGTCTACAAGATTCTGCTCGCCGAAGGCATGGACATCGGGCTGGCCACCATCTACCGGGTGCTGACCCAGTTCGAGCAAGCCGGCATCCTGTCGCGCCACCACTTCGAGAGCGGCAAGGCGGTGTTCGAGCTGAACGTGGGCGGCCACCACGACCATCTGGTCTGCCTGCAGTGCGGCCACGTCGAGGAGTTCTACGACCCCGAGATCGAGAAGCGCCAGGACTCCATCGCCCGCGAGCGCGGTTTCGCCATCCACGAACACTCGCTGCAGTTGTACGCCTACTGCAACCGGCCCAACTGCGCCAACCGGAAGACCGGGTCTGGCCGCCCCTTCCAGGACGACGTCTCTCCAGAGGGTTGAAGTCGGCCCGCCCGGCGCAACACTGTTCAGCAGGCCCCGGCCAGCCCCCCGGCGGCGAGCATCTCGCCGGCATGCATGCGCGTGGTGGCGGTGATCTCGACGCCGCCGAGCATGCGGGCGATCTCCTCGACGCGCGCACCCGCGGCGAGCACCTCAACGGTGGACACCGTGGCGCCATCGCGACTGTGTTTGGCGACGCGCCACTGATGGGCTGCCGTGGCTGCCACCTGCGGCAGGTGGGTGATGCAGAACACCTGTCGGCTGCGCCCGAGGTCCCGCAGCATCCGGCCAACCACCTCGGCCACGCCGCCGCCGATGCCGGAGTCCACCTCGTCGAACACCAGGGTCGACACCGTGGCACCGCGGCTGGCCACCGTCTGGATCGCCAGCGACAGGCGGGCCAGTTCACCGCCCGAGGCCACCCGGGACACCGGGCCCGGCGCCGCCCCTGGATGTCCGGCGACCAGGAACTCCACCTGCTCGAGACCGTGGGCAGCTGGCGCATCCAGCGGCCGCAGCGCGACCTCGAAAACGCCACCTGCCATCGCCAGCTGCTGCATGGCCGCCGTCACCGCCCGACCGAGACTTAGCGCAGCCTCGGCGCGCAACCCGGACAGGCGGCTGGCGGCCTCCCGCCAGGCCTGCTCCAGTTGGGAGGCCACGCGCCGCAGCGCCTCGGCGTCCAGGTCGTGGCCGAGTTCGGCCAGGCGCGTCCGCCACTGCGCGAGCCGCTCCCCCAGGGCCTCCGGCCGCACCCGGTACTTGCGCGCCAGGGTGGTGACGGCCTCGAGGCGCGCCTCCAGGTCCTGCAGGCGCCCGGGGTCGAGTTCGAGCCGGCCACGGTACTGCCGCAGCGCGTGCGACGCCTCACTGACCTGGATGTCGGCCGCATCCAGCAACTCGAGCACGCTGCACAGGCCGGCATCGTGATGCGCCAGCACCTCCAGCCGCCCCCGCACCGCGGCGATGGCGGCCGCCACCGCGGCGTCGCCCTCGGTCAGCGCCTCGACGCCGGCTTCGGCCCCCTGCATCAAGGCCGCGGCGTGGGCCAGCCGCTGGTGGTCGGCCTGCCATTCGTCCCACTGCGCCGATGTCGGGCACACCCGCCCGACCTCCTCCACCTGCCAGGCGAGCCGGTCGCGCTCGTCGGCCATGGCCTGGGCATCACGCTCCAGTGCAGCCAGAGCCTCGCGCCCCGCCTGCCAGGCGCGAAAGCGCTCAGCCACCTCGCGGGCCAGACCCTCGGCACCGGCGTGCTCGTCCAGCAAGCCCCGCTGAGCGGCCGCCCGCATCAGGGCCTGGTGCTCGTGCTGCCCGTGGATGTCGACAAGCAGCTCGCCCAGCTCGCGCAACTGGGCCACGGTGACGGCCCGGCCGTTGACCACAGCCCGGGAGCGCCCGCCCGCGTCCACCACCCGCCGCAGGATGCATTCGCCCTCCTCGCCGGCGAGATCGTGGGCCGCCAGCCATGCCGTCGCAGCCTGCGCGTCGGCCAGGTCGAATTCGGCGGTGATGTCGGCGCGATCGGCCCCGACCCGGACCTGGGCAGCGTCGGCCCGCGCCCCGAGCGCGAGCAGCAGCGCATCGATGAGAATCGACTTGCCCGCTCCGGTCTCGCCGGTGAGGACGGTGAAACCGGGCTCGAACTCCAGGCGGAGCCGGTCGACGATCACGAAGTCCTGCACACCGAGCGCGATCAACATGGCCGGGGATCCTCCGCGGGCCCGCGCTATCGCCCGGGCGTCTTGCTCCAGTGCATCTTCTCCCGGAGCATGTGGTAATAGTCGTGATTAGAGGGATGCAGCAGGCGTATGCTGTCCGGACAACGACGCACCAGCACCCTGTCACCATGGCGCAGCTCGCAGTGCGAGTGACTGTCGAAGTGCGCCCTCGCGTCCGCCGCCGAACGCATCAGGATCTCCACCCGGCATTCGGCAGACACCACGATCGGCCGGTTCGAGAGCGTGTGGGGGCACACCGGCACGATTGACAACACCGACAGCGAGGGGTGCACGATGGGGCCGCCGGCGGACAGCGCATAGGCCGTCGATCCGGTCGGCGAGGCCACGATCAGACCGTCGGCCCTCAGGTCGTGCACGTACTGCCCGTTGACCCGCACCTCCAGCTCGATCAGGCTGCCATGGGCGCCCTTGATCACCGACACATCGTTGAAGGCGGTGACCTCCAGCACCCGCGCCTCCTCACGCCAGACCTCCGAGGCCAGCAGCATCCGCTCCTCGACCACGTAGTGGCCCGCGAGCATGGCATCGAAGGTCTCGAACATGCCATCCATGGACACGTCCGTGAGGAAGCCGAGCCGACCGAGGTTCACGCCGACCAGGGCGACGTCATGGGGCGCCAGGGTGCGGGCGATGTTGAGCATGGTGCCGTCGCCACCGATCACGATGGCGAGGTCGGCCTGATCCCCGATGTCCTGCAGCGACAGCACCGGAGGGCAGTGGTCGCCGATGTAGCTGGCCGTGAGCGGGTCCACCACCACCGATCGCCCGCGGTTCTCCAGGAACCGGGCCAGGTCCAGGAGGGGACCGGCGATCTCGGGGCTCTTGTACTTGCCGATCAGGGCAACGGTGCGGAAGGTCTCCATCGCGACCGATTAAAGCACACTTTGCACGGCCAACCGCCGCCGGAACGGGAGCCCCGGCACTGCTGTCACAACCGGTCAGGTTTGGGGCTGCCGCATCGGCCCGGGCTTCCCGGAACATGGCCGCGCGCCGGTGACGCCAGTGACAATCCGGTGCGCGTACCGGTCCGGCACGCCGGAAGACTCCCCCTGCCAACCGTGCACATCGGCCCGATCTTCCCTAGAATCCTTCCCATGATCAACGAACGCGCCCGCATCCTGCTCAAGACTCTGGTCGAGCGCTACATCGAGGACGGCGAGCCCGTCGGCTCGCGGGCTCTGGCGCGCTTCTCGGGCCTGGACCTGTCCCCGGCCAGCATCCGCAACATCATGGCCGACCTCGAGGAGATGGGGTACATCGCCAGCCCGCACACCTCGGCAGGCCGCATTCCCACGCCGCGCGGCTACCGACTGTTCGTCGACACCCTGCTGACCGTCAAGCCGCTGCAGCAGGTCGAGATCAGCCAGCTCGAGGGCCAGCTCCAGGTGGACAACACCCAGCGGCTGGTGGCGTCCGCGTCCCATCTGCTGTCCGACCTCACCCGCTTCGCCGGCGTCGTCATGGCCCCGCGACGGCGCAACGGCGTATTCCGGCACATCGAATTCCTGCGCCTGGGCGACAACCGGCTTCTGCTGATCATCGTCACCCCGGAAGGCGACGTGCAGAACCGCATCCTGACCACGGAGCAGCCCTACACCGCCTCGCAGCTGACCGAGGCCGCCAACTACCTCAACCAGCACTTCGCAGGTCGTGAATTCGACGAGATCCGCTGCCAGTTGCGCGCCGACCTGCGCGAGCTCCAGGACGACATCTCCCGCCTGATGACGCGCGCCCTCGAGGTAGGCACCGAAGCGGTACAGGAAGGCGGCGCCGACGTCGTCATCTCGGGCGAGCGCCACCTGCTCGACGTCACCGATCTTTCCACCAACATGGACAGCCTGCGCCGGCTGTTCGCCATGTTCGAACAGAAGACCGGCTTCCTGCAGCTGCTCGAGCTGTCCAGCCGCGCGCAGGGGGTGCAGATCTTCATCGGTGGCGAGTCCGGTCTGGTGCCCCTGGACGAGTGCAGCGTCGTCACCGCCCCCTACGAGGTGGACGGCCAGGTGGTGGGCACCGTGGGTGTGATCGGCCCCACGCGCATGGCCTACGAGCGCGTCATCCCCATCGTCGACATCACTGCCAAGCTGCTTTCGAGCGCCCTGTCACACCACTGAAGGAAGGTCTGGTCAATGTGTGCGGACACACCGCACATTGACCAGACCTTCCTTGACCGACCCCGGCCGGGGTCCGGCCCCATGCGGGGTCTGTCACCCGGTGACGCGGTCGCCGCCCTATTCCACCGCTTCTCGAGACCATGTTCAACGAAGAACCACCCTACGCCCACGGGACCATCCCGAAGGTCGGCATCCTCCTCATCAACCTGGGCACGCCGGACGCCCCGGACGCCCCGGCGCTCAAGCGCTACCTTGCCCAGTTCCTGTGGGACCCGCGGGTGGTGGAGATCCCGCGCCGGCTCTGGTGGCTCATCCTCCACGGCATCATCCTCAACGTGCGTCCCAAGAAGTCCGCCGCCAAGTACGCCACCATCTGGACGCCCGAAGGTTCGCCGCTCAAGGCGCACACCGAAAAGCTCGCCAAGCTGCTGCGCGGCTACCTCCACTCTGCAGTGCGTTCGCCGCTGGCGGTCGACTACGCCATGCGCTACGGCCAGCCATCCGTCGCCTCCGGTCTGGAACGGCTCAAAGCGGAAGGCTGCAGCCGCATTCTGGTTCTGCCGCTCTACCCCCAGTACGCGGCCAGCACCACCGCCAGCGCCTTCGACGCCGTGTTCGATGCCTTGCGCTCGGTGCGCAGCGTCCCGGCCCTGCGTACCGTCTCGCACTTCCACGACCACCCGAAATACATCGAGGCACTGGCGCAGTCGGTACGCGACCACTGGGCGGTCGCCGGCCGCGGCGACCGTCTTGTCATGAGCTTCCACGGCGTGCCGCGCTTCCACCTCGACAAGGGCGACCCCTACCACTGCGAGTGCCGCAAGACCGGCCGCCTGCTGGCCGAGGCACTCGGCCTGGGGGCCGACCAGTGGCAGCTCACCTTCCAGTCGCGCTTCGGCCGCGCCGAGTGGCTGCAGCCCTACACCCAGCCGACCCTGGAAGAGTTCGGCCGCAAGGGCGTGCGCCGTGTGGACGTCATCTGCCCGGGCTTCGTCGCCGACTGCCTCGAGACGCTGGAGGAGATCGCCATGGAGAACCGCGACGCCTTCCTCGCCGCCGGCGGCAAGGAGTTCCAGTACATACCGTGCCTGAATGAACGGGATGACTGGGTACGGGCACTGGCGCGCATTGCTGCCGAGAACCTCCAGGGCTGGGCGGCCACGGACTGGGATCAGGCTGCGGCGGAGACGACAGCCGCAGCGTCACGCGAACGGGCACTCGCGTTGGGCGCGACGGCCTGACGGGACATGCGTGCCGGCCGCGTAACCGAATCGGTGGCGTCCGGGTACGCGGTGGCGGCATGGTGGAGTCTGGCTAGCGAGGACCTGCTTTCGCGTCTGGATTCCGGGCCGCAGGGTCTCTCCGCTGCCGAGGCCGGACGCCGCGTCGCGCAGGCCGGGCCGAACGCGGTGGAGGACACTCCCGGCCTGGTGCCGCTGCGACTGCTCGCCCGGCAGTTCGCCAGCCCGCTGGTGCTCATCCTGATGCTCGGCGCCGCGGTGTCTCTGGCACTGCGCGACTGGATCGAGGCCGGCATCATCCTCGCCATCCTGCTCGGCAGCAGCCTGCTCGGCTTCGCCCAGGAGCATCGCGCCTCGCGCGCCATGACGGCGCTCCAGCGCCGCCTCGCCCTCCTGGTCCAGGTCAGGCGCGACGGCCGCCTCGCCACGGCGCCCGCCGCCAGCCTGGTGCCCGGCGACGTCGTCGAACTGTCGGCTGGCGACCTGGTCCCGGCAGACGGCGTTCTGCTCGAGGCACGTGATTTCCTGGTGGTCGAATCGGCGCTGAGCGGCGAATCCCTGCCCGTGGAGAAGGCCCCGGGAGCAGTGCCCGCGGACAGCCCTCTCCCGGAGCGCCTCAACTGCGTGTTTCTCGGCACCTCGGTGCGCAGCGGCTGGGCGCGCATGCTGGTGGTGCGCACCGGCCGCGACACCGCCATGGGTGCGATCTCCAGCCGCCTGGGAGGCACGCCCGCAGAGACCGAATTCGCCCGCGGCGTGCGCAAGTTCGGCACCCTGCTGCTTCAGGTCATGCTGGTCATGGTCGTTTTCGTGCTCGCCGTGAACCAGTGGCTCGGTCGTCCGCTGGTCGAGTCACTGCTGTTCGCGGTCGCGCTGGCCGTCGGTCTGTCGCCCGAGCTCCTGCCCGCCATAGTCAGTGTCACGCTGTCCCGCGGTGCCAGCGCCATGGCCGCTCGCGGGGTGATCGTGCGCCGCCTGGAAGCCATCGAAAATCTGGGTGCCATGACCGTGCTGTGCACCGACAAGACCGGCACCCTGACCGCCGGCACGATGGTGCTCGAAGCGGCGGTCGATGCCGATGCACAGCCTTGCGGGAGGGTCGCTCAGCTGGCCTTCCTCAATGCTGCGTTCGAGACCGGTATCGCCAATCCGCTGGACGCCGCCATCGTCGAGGCCGGCCGGCGCGAGGGCCGCACACCGGAGGGCTGGACCAAGATCGATGAGATCCCTTACGACTTCCAGCGCCGCCGCCTCACCATCGTCGCCCGCGACCACGAGGACGCGGAGCATCTGATCGTCACGAAGGGCGCTTTCGCCAGCATCACCGCGGTGTGCAACGCGGTGGCCACCCCGGTCGGGGGCGCGGCCCCGCTTGATGGCCAACGGCTCGAGGCTCTGGAGGCCTGGTTCCGCCGCCAGGGTGAGGAAGGCTGCCGGGTGCTCGCCGTCGCCAGCCGGCGGGTGCCGGCGCAGCCGGGTTACGGCCACGAGGACGAGCGCGACCTGTGCCTCGACGGCTTCCTGCTGTTCCGCGATCCGCCCAAGCCCGGTGTCGCCGACACGCTGCGCGCCCTCGGCGCACTCGGCATACGCATCAAGATGATCACCGGCGACAACCGTCATGTCGCCTCCAACGTCGCTCGCGCCGTCGGACTCGACCCTGCCGCCATGCTCACCGGAGCCGAGATCTCCGCCCTGCGCGACGAGGCCCTGTGGCAGCGCGCCGAAACCACCGACCTGTTCGTCGAGGTCGACCCGCAGCAGAAGGAACGCATCGTCCGCGCCCTGCAACGGCGTGGGCACGCCGTGGGCATGCTGGGCGACGGCATCAACGACGCCCCTGCCCTGCGTGCCGCCGACGTCGGCGTCTCGGTCGATGGGGCGGTCGACGTCGCGCGCGAGAGCGCCGACGTCATCCTGCTGCGACCGGATCTGGACGTGCTGCGCGCCGGCGTGCTGGATGGGCGCCGCACCTTCGCGAATACCCTCAAATACATCGGCATCACCACCAGCGCGAACTTCGGCAACATGGTGAGCATGGCGCTGGCCGCCCCGCTGCTGCCATTCCTGCCGCTCGCGGCCAAGCAGGTCCTGCTCAACAACTTCCTGTCCGACATCCCCTCGATCGCCATCTCAACCGACAACGTCGACCCGGCGCACACCGCCGCCGCACAGCGCTGGGACCTGCCCGCCGTGCGTCGCTTCATGCTCGTGTTCGGGCTGCTCAGCACCGCCTTCGACCTGCTCACCTTCCAGCTGCTGCTGCGGGTGTTCGACGCCGCCGAAGGCGAGTTCCGCACCGCCTGGTTCGTCGTCTCCCTGCTTACCGAACTCGCGGTGGTACTCGTGCTGCGAACCCACGGCCCCTGGTGGCGCAGCCGCCCCTCCGGCCTGCTGCTGTGGAGCACGGCCGCTGTCGCCGCACTGGCCCTCGCCCTGCCCTGGCTGAGGCCCCTGGCCGGCCTGTTCGGTTTCGTGCCCCTGCCAGGCGCACTCATGGCGACACTGCTTCTGGTTGCCCTCGCCTACCTCGCCGCCACCGAGCTGGTGAAGCGGCGGGTGTTCCGGGTGCCATCCAACGGCTTGACAGGAGACAGGGCCGTGTCGTCCAGCTCACCCCAATAGGCGATCATCCGGCGGCCCGGTGACTAGCCACCGTCCGCGGAGCGCAGTATTCTCGACCTCGCTCGGATGCAGCGGGAGAGCGCGGCCGGACCCGGCCGCCGCCGAAGGCGTAACCCACCCGGAATCGCTCAGGCCCAGGAACCGCCGCAGGGACCACCATCGGTCACGGGCAACTCTGGAGAGATCGCGCGGCCCGGTCCCGCGCGACGCCGAAGGGGCAGGCCCCGGTCTCGGGGTTCAACTCTCAGGCAAAAGGACAGAGGGGTGGGAAGCGCATGCCCGCGATCCGCGTGCGCTTCCCACCCCTTTTTTTCGTTCCGGACCGGCGGGAGGGATTCACTTGACGCGACGCACACCCCTGCATGACCGGCATCTCGCCGCCGGCGCGCGCATGACCGATTTCAGCGGCTGGGACATGCCTTTGCACTACGGCTCGCAGATGGAGGAGCACCACCGGGTGCGTCGGGCCGCCGGGATGTTCGACGTCTCCCACATGCTGGCGGTGGACGTGACCGGTGCAGACGCCATGGCCTTCCTTCGCCGCCTGCTGGCCAACGACGTTGCGCGTCTGGACGCCGCCGGCCGCGGCCTCTACGCCTGCATGCTCAACCTCTCCGGCGGCGTGATCGACGACCTCATCGTCCACCGCTTCGACGACCACCGCCACCGTCTGGTGGTCAACGCCGGAAACGCCGAATCGGACGTGGCGTGGATGGTCGGTTGCCGCGACAGCTGGGCGGTGGACGCACAGATCACGCCGCGGCGGGACCTGGCCATGCTGGCAGTGCAGGGGCCTGCCGCCCGTGCCGCGGTGTGGCGGGCGCACCCTGCCTGGCAGTCAGTGACTGAGGAGATGCCGGCCTTCACCGCTGCCGAGGCCGGGCCGACGCTGGTGGCCCGCACGGGCTACACCGGCGAGGACGGCTTCGAGATCACCCTGCCTGCGGACTCCGCCGGTGCGTTGTGGGACGCCCTGCTGGCCGACGGCGTGCAGCCCTGCGGTCTGGGTGCCCGCGACACCCTGCGCCTCGAGGCTGGCATGAACCTGCACGGCGCCGACATGGATGCCCACACATCGCCCATGGAATGCGGCCTCGCCTGGACCGTCGATCGCCGCACCGACCGCGACTTCGTCGGCCGCGAGGCGCTCGAGCGTCAGACGCCTGCCCGCGCCCAGGTCGGCCTGCGTCTGCATGAGCGCGGCGTGCTGCGCGGCCACATGCGTGTGCGCACCGCCTGCGGGGATGGCGAGATCACCAGCGGCACCTTTGCGCCGACACTCGGCTTCTCCATCGCGCTGGCCTGCGTGCCCCGCGACAGCGGTGCCGTGCCGCGGCCCGGCACGTCGGTCGAGGTCGACGTACGCGGGCGCTGGCTCCCGGCCAGCATCGTCAAACCCCCCTTCGTGCGGCACGGCCAGTCCCTGCTCGAGCCGCGTCCTTTCTGCTGCTGAAACACTTCCCGAGGAACCACGATGCACCTGCCCGCCGAACTGCGCTACACCACCTCCCACGAATGGATCCGCCTGGACGACGACGGGCTCGCCGTGGTCGGCATCACCGACCATGCCCAGCAATCCCTGGGAGACATCGTCTTCGTCGGTGACGTCAAGGTGGGCGCCGTGCTGAAGGCAGGCGACACCGCGGCCGTGGTCGAGTCGGTCAAGGCCGCCTCCGATATCTACGCCCCGCTGCCGGGCGAGGTCGTGGCCTTCAACACCACCCTCGAGAACGAACCCCAGCAGATCAACGAGCAACCCTACGGCGCCTGGATCTTCAAGATCCGGCCGGCTACCGGGGCGGACACCTCGGCCCTGCTCGACGCCTCCGGCTACGAGGCTGTGGCGGGCGCCGACTGACCCAAAGCGCCAGCACCATTCCCGGCCCCGGGGCGCGGGGCCAACAAACCGGGAGGACATGCCATGGACCAATGCACCGTCGCGCAGGACCCACCCTTCCTCGCCCGCCACGTCGGCCCGAGGCCCTCGGACCTGCCGGACATGCTCGCGGCCGTCGGCGTGGGCTCGCTGGCGGAGTTGGTGGACCGCGTGGTGCCGCCACGCATTCGCAGCCACCAAGCGCCGGACCTGCCGCCCGGCCTGTCCGAGACCGCTGTGCTCGAGCGCCTGCGGACCATGGCAGGCCACAACATCGTCGCCCGCAACTTCATCGGCCAGGGCTACAACGGCACCGTCACGCCCCCGGTCATCCAGCGCAACGTTCTGGAAAACCCGGCCTGGTACACCGCCTACACGCCCTACCAGCCCGAGATCTCCCAGGGCCGGCTGGAGGCATTGCTGATGTTCCAGACCATGGTCTGCGATCTCACCGGCCTGCCCCTCGCCAACGCCTCACTGCTCGACGAAGCCACCGCAGCCGCCGAGGCTATGGCCATGGCCTGGCGTCACGCCGCGAACGCCGAGCCGGTGTTCCTGGTCTCGGCCGACTGCCATCCCCAGACCATCGCCGTGGTGCGCACACGCGCCGAGCCGGTCGGCATCGAGGTCCGTGTGGGCGCGGTGGCGGACATGCTGGACGGCAGCCGTGCCTTCGGCGTACTCCTGCAGTGGCCCGGCACCACAGGCGTCCTGGCCGACCTGCGGCCCGTGGTGGAAAGGGCCCGGGCTGCGGGCGCCGTGGTCACGGTGACCGTCGACCTGCTCTCCCTCGCCCTGCTGTCCCCGCCGGGCGAATGGGGTGCCGACATCGCCGTCGGCAGCGCCCAGCGCTTCGGTGTGCCGATGGGCTACGGCGGACCGCACGCTGCCTATCTGGCCTGCCGGGACGACTTCCGTCGCTCGCTTCCGGGCCGGCTGGTGGGGCGCTCGGTGGATGCGGGTGGTGCACCGGCGTTGCGCCTCGCCCTGCAGACGCGCGAGCAGCACATCCGGCGCGAGAAGGCGACTTCCAACATCTGCACCGCGCAGGTGCTGCTGGCGGTGATGGCCGCGTTCTACGCCGCGTGGCACGGACCCGAAGGCCTGCGGTCCATCGCCCGCCACGTCCACGCGCTCGCCTGCCGCTTCGCCACCGGCGTGCAGGCCAGGGGCTTCGCCATCGCATCGGGCAGCCTGTTCGACACCGTCACCGTGCTGGCCGGGCCCGATGGCGCCGCCGTGCTCGAACGCGCCCGGGCCGACTGCGTCAACCTGCGCAGCCTGCCCGACGGCGCCATCGGCGTGAGCTTCGACGAGACCCATGACGACACCGACGTCGACCGCCTGCTCGACCTTTTCGGCGCGCCCGGATCCTCCGCGCCGGGGGTACAGCCACCCGGCCTGCCGACGGAACTGCGTCGCCGCAGCGATTTCCTCACTCACCCGCTGTTCAACACCCTGCATTCCGAGACCGCCATGCTGCGCCATCTGCGCCGTCTGGCCGATCGCGACCTGGCGCTCGACCGGAGCATGATCCCGCTCGGTTCCTGCACCATGAAGCTCAACGCCACCACCGAGATGCTGCCCATCACCTGGGAGGCGTTCTCCGGGCTGCATCCCTTCGCCCCGCGCGAACAGGCTGCCGGCTACGCCGAGCTCATTGCGGGGCTGGAGCGGGCGCTGTGCGAGATCACCGGCTACGACGCCGTCAGCCTGCAGCCCAACTCCGGGGCCCAGGGCGAGTTCGCCGGCCTTCTGGCCATCCGCGCCTACCATCGCGCCCGTGGCGAGGGGCACCGCCGGATCTGTCTGATCCCGTCCTCGGCCCATGGCACCAACCCGGCCTCGGCCCACATGGCCGGCATGGAGGTCGTGGTCGTGGCCTGCGACACCCACGGCAACGTCGACGTGGCGGACCTCGAGGCCAAGGCCCGGGCGCACTCGGCGGACCTGGCGGCCCTCATGGTCACCTATCCCTCGACCCACGGCGTGTTCGAGGACGCCATCGGCGAGATCTGCGACATCGTGCACGCCCATGGCGGGCAGGTGTATCTCGACGGCGCCAACCTCAACGCCCTGGTCGGACTGGCCCGGCCCGGCCGCTTCGGTGCGGATGTCTCTCATCTGAACCTGCACAAGACCTTCTGCATCCCGCACGGCGGCGGCGGCCCGGGCGTCGGGCCGGTCGCCGTGCGCGCCCACCTCGCCCCCTTCCTGCCCGGACACCCGCTGGACGACGACGCCGCGGTCGGGCCGGTGAGCGCGGCGCCCTTCGGTTCTGCCGGCATCCTGCCCATCGCCTGGACCTACATCGCGCTCATGGGATCCGCTGGGCTCACCACCGCCACGCGCATGGCGATACTCAACGCCAACTACCTCGCCGCGCGGCTGGCGCCGTACTACCCCATCCTCTACAGCGGGCATCAGGGGCTGGTGGCACACGAATGCATCCTCGACCTGCGACCGCTGCGCGACAGCGCCGGCGTCAGCAACGAGGACGTGGCGAAGCGGCTCGCGGATTACGGCTTCCACGCCCCGACCATGAGCTTCCCGGTGCCCGGCACCCTGATGGTGGAACCGACCGAGAGCGAGTCCCGGGAGGATCTCGATCGCTTCGTCGAGGCCATGATTGCCATCCGAGAGGAGATCCGCGCCATCGAGGAGGGCCGCATGGATCGCGAGGACAACCCGCTGCGCAACGCCCCGCACACCGCCGGGATGTGCCTCGTTGCGGACTGGGCCCACCCCTACTCGCGCGAGCAGGCGGCCTTCCCGCTGCCCTGGGTGCGGGCGGCCAAATACTGGCCACCGGTGGCGCGGGTCGACAACGCGTGGGGCGACCGCCATCTGGCCTGCAGCTGCGCGCCGGTTTCGGAATGGGAGGAAGACCCGGCCCGCGCCTGAGCGGACGGCCCCGGGACGGGACCATCGACGGGAGATGCGGGCATCGCCGCCCGCGTCGCCGTCACAAGCGGGCGATGAACGCCGCCGTGGCGTCCAGCAAGGCCTCCGGCTGGTCGCGATGTGGCGAGTGGCCGCACGCGGCGAGCTTCAGGAGGCGTGCAGCGGCGCACTGGCGGCCGATGCGGTCGATCTGCTCCATGGTGCCGTATTCGTCGTCCTCGCCCTGCACCGCCAGCACCGGGCAGGGGATGCGCGGCAGCACCTCCTCGATGTTCCAGGCCGGGAAACGCGGATCGAGCCAGATGTCGTTCCAGCCCCGGAAGGCGGAGTCCGGATCGTCGTGGTAGCGTCCGAGCCGCGCACGCAAGTCCGTGGTCTCCCAGACCTGCTTCGCCTGGCGTATCGATTCCAGGCAGAACGCCTCGACGAAAACATGGGGCGCGAGCACCACCACACCCGACACCGGCATGCCGGCGTCAGCCGCGTGGATCAGCGCGATCGAGCCACCGTCGCTGTGGCCGAACAGCACCACATCATCCAGACCCATCGCCCGTCGCAGCGCGGGCAGAACCTCGAGCGCCTCGCGGTGCATGAACGAAGGCTCGCGCTTCGCCCGCAACGGGGTGGAGCGTCCGTAACCTTCGCGCGACCAGGCCATCACCGGGCGACCCGTGGCGGCCGCCAGCCGCTCCGGGAAGTCCTTCCACATGGCCACCGACCCCAGGCCCTCATGCAGCATCACGATGGGCACGCCCGCGCCGCCGGCGCCGAACCAGGCCACTTCCAGGCGCAGCCCCCCGACCTCGACAAAGCCCGCCGTGCCCGGCGCAGCGGAACCCGACACCGCCCCTGCTTGCGAGCCGATCACGCTGCCGGCGTGCCGTGGCTGGCACGCAGCTTGTAGCGCTGTATCTTGCCCGTCGCGGTCTTGGGCAGGTCGGGCACGAACTCGATCCAGCGCGGGTACTTGTAGGGCGCCAGACGACCTTTCACGTGCTGCCGAAGCTCGGCCGCCAGCGCAGGCGATGGCGCCTGCCCCGGCTTGAGCACCACGAAGGCCCGGGGCTTGATGAGCACATCGCTGTCCGGACTGCCGATCACAGCCGCCTCCAGCACTGACGGATGGGAGATCAGGGCCGACTCCACCTCCACCGGCGAGACGTAGATCCCGCTCACTTTCAGCATGTCGTCGGTGCGCCCGCAGTACACGTAGTAGCCGTCGGCATCGCGCAGGTACTTGTCGCCGCTGCGCGTCCACTCGCCGAGAAAGGTGCTGCGGCTCTTGTCGCGGTTGTTCCAGTAGCACATGGCCGCGGTGGCACCCCGGATGTGCAGCTCGCCCTGCTCACCGTCGGGCACCGGGGCGCCGTTGTCGTCCAGCAGGCGCAGCTCGTAGCCCGGCACCGGCTTGCCGGTGGTGCCATGGCGCACGTCGCCGGGACGGTTGGACAGGAAGATGTGCAGCATCTCGGTCGACCCGATGCCATCCAGGACCTCGATGCCGAAGTGCTCCGAGAAGCGCCGGCCGATCTCCGCGGGCAGGGCCTCGCCGGCAGAGGTGGCAAGCCGCAGACGCAGCTCCTCGCACGCCGGCAGCTCCGGACTGGCGAGCATCGCCGCGAACAGGGTGGGTACCGCGTAGAAGATGCACGGCTGGTGGCGCCGCAACCGTGCGGCCACCGAGGCCGGGGTCGGCCGCTCCTTCATCAGCACCGCCGTCGCCCCCACCGCCATCGGGAAGGACAGGGAATTGCCCAGCCCGTAGGCGAAGAACAGCTTCGCCGCGGAGAACACCACGTCGTCCTCGCGGATGCCCAGCACCGGCCGCGCGTAGAGCTCCGCCGTGAGGACCAGACTCGCGTGCACATGCACCGTGCCCTTGGGCGCCCCGGTGGATCCAGACGAATACAGCCAGAAGCACATGTCATCGGCCCGCGTGGCCGCCGGCGCGAGCGCCGGACTTCCCGCCGCCAGCAGCTGGTCGAACCCCAGCCGCCCCCCACCGCCCTCGGACACCACGACCCGCTCGAGGAAGGGCAACCGCCCGAGGATGGGTTCGAACTGGGCCAGCAGGGCCGACGACACCACCAGCGTGCGGGCCCGACTGTCGTTCAGCATGTATTCGTAGTCCGCCGCCGTAAGCAGGGTGTTGACGGCGATCGGCACCAGCCCGGCCTTGATGCAACCCAGGAAAGCGGTGGGGAAATCGATGGTATCCAGCAGGCACAGCAGGACGCGCTGCTCGGGCTGCATGCCGGCCGCCAGCAGGGCCGAGCCGAAACGGTTCACGCGCTCGGCCAGCTCGCCATAGGTGTGGACGCCGGCATCGTCGATGAACGCCGCCTTGCCGGCCCGGCTGGCCGCGAGATTGCGTTCGATCAGGTCGTGGGCCGCGTTGTATTCGTCCGGCACATCCACCGTGGGCGGACAGGTCGAATGGTCCGCAACGCTCAATCCAGCCATGAATTTCTCCTTCGTCCATCCGTAAACGGGGCATGACACCCGCGCCCGAGGGCCTCGGCGAGTCTGCGCCCACCATGGCGCGCGGATTGTCGCACCCCGGCAGCCGACGTGCTCCATGACCTGACCGAGACGACGAACATGCAAGTGATTGCCACAACGCTGCCCGGGGATATCCTGCGGCTGGACCTCATCGGCCGGCTCGACATCGACGGCACCCGGGAGGCCGAGGAGGCCATGCCCCCCATGGTCCACAGCCGACGCGTCAACCTGCTGGTCAACCTTTCCCAGGTCAGCTTCATGGCCTCGGTGGGTCTGCGCCTGTTGCTCACCCTGTCCATGGCCCAGGACCGCCTGGATGGCCGCGTGGTGCTGGCGCTCCCGCGGGGCATCGTCCGCACCGTGCTCGAAACCGCCGGCATCGACCAGCTCATGCCGATCCACGACAACCTCGACGCCGCCGAAGCGGAATTCGCGGCCGTCTGATGTCGGCCCCGGAAGGCGTGGCAACGGAAGCCGCGCGGACCGCCGGGTCTTCCCATCTGTTCCACCCGTCCCCCGATGCCGCCGGCGTCGCCCAGGCCAGCATCTGGCTGCGCGCGCTCTGCGAGCAGTCAGGTCTGTCCTCGAATCTGGTCGAACGGGCCGACCTGTGCCTGAGCGAACTTCTGGCCAACATTGCCGAGCACGTCGGCGCCGCGGCGGGTGCGGTCTGCGTCCGTCTGGACCTGATCGCTGACGGCCTGCAGTTCAGGGTCGAGGACCACGGCCCGCCCTTCGATCCGCTCGCATACGAGACGGCGGCGCGGCCACACTCGCTCGCCACGGCCCGCATCGGCGGGCTCGGCATCCATCTGGTTCGATCCTTCGCCGACGAGACCCGCCACGAGCGCGCAAATGACGGCAACCACATCCACGTCGTGCTGCGCTCCCGCCTGTCCGCCCCGCCGGACGAACCCGCGCAGGGGCGCGCCGTCGACCGCCGCGGCGGCGACACACCGCGGGCGGCCCACGCCGGCCCCGAACGTCGTTCGGGGCGCGACCGTCGCGTGCGGGACCATCTCGGTGCGCTCAGGGTATTCGAAGGCGTGCCCCCGTCCGTGCTGACCGCCCTGCTGGCCCGCTGCGCCGTGGTCGACCTGCCCGACGGCGAGATCCTGATGCAGCCCGGCCAGCGCAACGATCACGTCGGCTTCGTCATCGCGGGGCGGCTGCGGGTCCATCTCGATTCGCCCGACCGTCCCCACGACATCGAGGTCCCGGCGGGCGACTGCATCGGCGAGATGTCCGTGATCGACCGCCATCCGGTCTCGGCCTACGTGGTCAGTGACGGCCACTGCCGCCTGCTGCTCGTCCCTGGCGACGTGTTCCTGCGGCGGCTGCTGTCCATTCCGCAGCTGGCCCGCAACCTCATGAGCCTGCTGGCCGCGCGCATGCGGCGCAACAACGAGATCCTGGCCCGCCGCCTCGCGGCCAGCCTCGAGCTGCAGCGCCTGGAACGAGAACTGGGCGTCGCGAGGGAGATCCAGGCCAGCATGCTGCCGCCGGGTGACCGTCTGCTGGCGGCCGCCCCCGACCTGGGCTGTGCCGGCCGCATGCAGCCGGCGCGCGAAGTCGGCGGCGACTTCTACGACGCCTTCTTCCTCGACGCCGACCACGTGCTGGTGGCCGTAGGCGACGTCTGCGGCAAGGGCACGCCGGCCGCCCTGTTCATGGTCAAGACCCTCACACTGCTGCGCGGGGAGGCGCTGCAGCGCCCCGATGGCGCGCTGCCCGGCATCGACGGCATCGTCGAACGCGTCAACGACGCGCTGTTCCTCGGCACCGAGGGTCGCCTTTTCGTCACACTGTTCTGTGCCATCTACGAGCGCTCGACCGGCCGGCTGAGCTACGTCAACGCCGGCCACGAACCACCACTGGTACTGGAGCCGGAGGGCCGCGTCGGCAGGCTCGCCGAGCCGCGCAATCTCGTGTGCGGTGCGCGGCACGGCCGCCGCTACCACGCCGGTGAAAGGGTGCTCCCGCCGGGAGCGACGCTGCTGCTGTTCACCGACGGGGTATCCGAGGCGCGCTCGCCCTCGGGAGAGCGCTTCGGGGAGCAACGCCTCGGGGAGGTGGTGCTGCCGGCGGCGGCGGAAGGCGCGCTCGCTGTGGTTCAGGCCTTGTTCACCGCCATAGCCGGGTTCGGCGGTGATGCCGGCAGCGACGACGACCTGACCGCTCTGGCGCTGACCCGCCGGCCATGGCGCGAGCAGACGGCGAGGGCGGCCACGGGCCACGCGTAGCGCTGCGCCCTCAGGCGCCGGCGCGGCCCATCATCGCCCGGAGCAGCACGTTGCAGCCTGCCTCGAGATGTTCAGGACGGGCGTTCTCGATCTCGTTGTGCGAGATGCCGCCCTCGCAGGGCACGAAGATCATGGCCGTGGGCGCGACCCGCGCCAGATAGACGGCGTCGTGTCCGGCACCGCTCACCATGTCCAGGGGCTTCATGCCCAGTCCTCCGGCGGCATCGCGCACCGACTGGATCATCGACGCGTCGAACACCGTCGGCGCGAAGCGCGAGATGTCCGCCAGCGCCACCCGCACGCCATGGCGATCTCCGGCCGCCTCACAGGCGGAACGCACCGCCGCCTCCATCGCGTCCAGACCGTCGGCCGTGGCGTGGCGAATGTCCACCGAGAACACCACCTCGCCGGGCACAACGTTGATGGAATTCGGCTTGACCTGGAAATAGCCCACCGTGCCGCGACCGGCCGGCGCGTGTTCGCGGGCGATGCGATTTACCTCTCCGACCAGCCCGGATGCCGCCAGCAGGGCATCGCGGCGCAAGTGCATCGGCGTCGGACCGGCATGCGCATCCTGACCCGACACCGTTGCCTGCAGCCAGCGCAGGCCCATCACGCCGCCCACCGCACCGATGACGTGGCCGGTGTCCTCGAGGATGGGCCCCTGTTCGATGTGGGCCTCGAGATACGCCCCCACCGGACGTTGACCACAGGGCGCGGGCCCGGCGTAGCCGATGCGCCGCAGTTCGTCGCCGACCCTGCGCCCTTCGAGATCGGCCCGGGACAGCATTTCGTCGAGATCGAACACGCCGGCGAACACCCCGGAGCCCATCATCACCGGCTGGAAACGCGTGCCCTCCTCGTTGGTCCAGATCGCGACTTCCAGCGGCGCGGCGGTGCTGACAGCGTGATCCTCGAGGGTCCGCACCACCTCGAGCGCCGCCAGCACGCCGTAGTTGCCGTCGAACTTCCCGCCGGAGGGCTGGGTGTCGATGTGGCTGCCCGCCATGATCGGCGGCAGGGACGGGTCGGTGCCTGGCCGGCGCCCGAAGATATTGCCGATGCGATCCACGCTGACCGTCAGGCCGGCCTCGCGCATCCACCCGGTCACCAGATCCCGGCCCTCGCGGTCGAGGTCGGTAAGCGCGAGGCGGCGCACGCCACCCTTCTCGGTCGCACCCACCGCCGCGAGTTGCATCAGGCTGTCCCACAGTCGGGTGCCGTTCACCCGGATACCATCGCTTGCGGTCATGACGCGTTCTCCTCCATCACGAAAGCGGCGCCCTGCTCCGCGATCATCACCGTGGGCGCATTGGTGTTGCCCGAGGTGATGGTCGGCATCACCGAGGCGTCGATCACCCGCAGGCCGCGCACGCCGCGCACCCGCAACCGGTCGTCCACCACCGCCAGGGCATCGGGCCCCATGCGGCAGGTACCCACCGGGTGGAAGATGGTCGTGCCGAGATCCCCGGCAGCAGCCAACAGTTCCTCGTCGGACTGCAACGCCGGACCGGGCTTGAACTCCTCTGGCCGGAAACGCGCCAGCGCCCGCGCCGCCATGATGCGCCGGGTGAAGCGGATGCCGTCGAGCGCGATCCGCCTATCCTCTTCGGTGTACAGGTAATTCGGGTCGATCGCCGGGGCGGCCAGCGGATCGGTGCTGCTGATGCGCACCGTTCCGCGGCTGGCCGGCCGCAGGTTGCACACCGAGGGCGTGATGGCGGGGAAAGGGTGCAGCGGCTCGCCGAATTTGTCCAGCGACAGTGGCTGCACGTGCCACTCGATGTTGGCCGACGGCTGCGACGGGTCGCTGCGCGCGAACGCTCCCAGCTGCGACGGCGGCATG
>JBILUV010000196.1:0-7090 GCA_044370825.1 Burkholderiales bacterium
GCCATTCGCCTCGGCCTCGCGTCTGCTCTGGCAGGTGAGTGGCCCAATCGTTCACCACAAGGAATCAACATGAAGAAAGCACTGCTTTTCCTGATCGCGGTCTCAGCGTCACCCCTCGCGCTCGCCGACTCTCGTGGCGGGAAACTCGAGGCCTGCATGAAGGCTGCGCTCGCGAGGTTCCCGGGCGAGGTACGGACCATGGAGGTCGAGATCGAGAAAGGTCGTCGAATCTACGAGTTCGACATCGTGGGCAGGGATGGCGTCGAGCATGAGGTCGAATGCGACGCGAAGACCGGCAAGCTGACCGAGACCGAGGATGAAGTCGCCAACGCCGACGTCCCGGCCTTCAAGGACAAGGCGAAGATCTCGCTGGACGACGCCAAGAAGCTTGCACTCGCCAGGCGCGCCGGCGAGATCGTCGAGATCGAGTACGAGATCGAGTCCGATGGCACGCCCTCCTACGAATTCGACATCCGCGACGCCAGCGGCAAGGAGTGGGAGGTCGAGGTCGACGCGATAACCGGCAAGGTGCTGGAGGAAGAGCAGGAGCTGTATCAGGTCGGCTCCGAGGGCTGAGCACCGCCCGATCATCCCGGGCAGTCTCAGGCCCCAGGACGCGACCACGATTCACCCGCCGGGGCGACCATGCGTCGCCCCGGTGCGCTTCCGGACCCGCGTCGTAGAATCCCCGGCGGATCACTCGCACAGGGCACCTGGTCAGCATGGAACATCCCGTGGCAATCATCACCGGCGGCGCCGGCGGCATCGGCCAAGCCACCGCGCACGCCCTCGGCACACATGGCCACCGTCTGGTCATCGCCGATCTGGACGCCGAGGCGGCCCAGGCCTGCGCCCGCGTCCTGGCCGACCATGGCCTCGTGGCCGAGGCGATCGCCGTGGACGTCATGCGCCCGGACAGCGTGCAGGCGATGGTCGAGCGCACACTGGCGGCGTTCGGACGCATCGACGTGCTCGTGAACAACGCGGGCGTCGAAAGCCCCCACCCCTTCCTCGACATCAGCCTCGAGGAGTACGAGCGGGTGATGCGCATCAACACCACCAGCGTCTGGATCTGCTGCCAGGAAGTGATCCCGGTCATGGCGCGCCAGGGCGGTGGCGCGATCGTCAATATGAGCTCGGTGGCGGGACAGCGCGGCGGTGGTCTGCTCGGGACCGTGGCCTATTCCACCTCGAAAGGGGCGGTGATCGCCATGACGAAGGGCCTCGCGCGCGAGTTCGCCAAATCCGGCATCCGCGTCAACGCCGTGTCACCCAGCCTGACCATGACCGCCCTTGCGCAACGACAGCTCGATCGCTTGCCCGAAGGTACCCTCGAACGCGTCGTCGCGATGACGCCCATGGGCCGGGCCGCCCAGCCCTCGGAGGTGGCCGCAGTCGTGGCCTTCCTCGCCTCCGACGAGGCCTCATTCGTCACCGGTCACGTCTACAACGTCGACGGCGGCAGTGCCATGTAGGTCGTGCCGGATCGTGGCCAAGGATGCTCGCGCCCCCGTTGTGCCCGCGCGCGCGACGGCACGAAACGCTGTCTCGACCGCGTGGGGTACCATCGCGCCGGAAAGGATGACCTGACGGAGCCACGCTGTTGCGAAGCTCGGCGCCTGCGAGCCACCAACCGGGTGGAAAAAACGTGAACGCACAGACTGAAACACGGGCTGCAGACGCGGCCGGCGGACCACTGGCCTTTCTGGATCGCTGCATCGGCTGGCTAACCGAGCCTGCCGTGGCGCTGCTCGTGCTGGCCGAGATCGTCATCCTCTTCGCGGGGGTGGTGTCCCGCTACCTGCTCGAATCCCCCCTCGTCTGGAGTGACGAACTCGCGTCCATCCTGTTCCTCTGGCTGGCGATGATCGGCTCGATCGTGGCCCTGCGGCGCAACGAGCACATGCGCATGACGGCGGTGGTGGGCATGGTCGGGCCTTCGACGCGGGCGTTCCTGGAAGTGTTTTCCGTATGCGCCTCGTTGGCCTTCCTGCTGCTGATCGCCGAGCCCGCCTGGGAGTTCGCCCGCGACGAGACCATGATCTCAACGCCTGCGCTCGACATCTCCAACGCCTGGCGTGCCGCGGCACTGCCTGTGGGAGTCGCGCTGATGATCCTCACGGCGCTGGTGCGGCTGGCGCGCTTCGGCGACTGGCGCCGCGTGGCCGCGGCCGCGGTCGCCGCCTGCCTGATCATCGGCGCGGGCGTGGCCCTGCGACCGGTCCTGCACGACCTCGGGAATGTGAATCTGCTGATCTTCTTCGTCGGCGTGGTGTCGCTGAACGTCTTCTCGGGCGTGCCCATCGCCTTTTCCTTCGGTCTCGCCACTGTAGGCTACCTCGGCATCACCACTGACGTCCCCATGCCGGTGGTGGTGGGACGGATGGACGAAGGGATGTCGCACCTGATCCTGCTGTCGGTACCCCTGTTCGTGTTCCTCGGTCTGCTGATCGAGATGACGGGCATGGCACGGGCGATGGTGAGCTTCCTCGGCAATCTGCTGGGTCACGTGCGCGGCGGCCTGTCCTACGTGCTGGTGGGCTCGATGTATCTGGTATCCGGCATCTCCGGGTCCAAGGCGGCCGACATGGCCGCGGTCGCGCCAGTGCTGTTTCCCGAGATGCAGGCGCGCGGCGCGAAACGCGGCGATCTGGTCGCCCTGCTCTCGGCCACGGGCGCCCAGACCGAGACCATCCCCCCCAGTCTGGTCCTCATTACCATCGGCTCCGTCACCGGGGTGTCCATCGCCGCCCTGTTCACCGGTGGTCTGCTGCCGGGCCTGGTGCTGGGTCTGACGCTGTGCTGCGTGGTCTGGTTTCGCTACCGGAACGAGGACTTGTCCGGCGTGCGCCGGGCAACCGGGGCCGAGATCCTCAGGAGCCTGCTGGTGGCCGCCCCAGCGGTGGCCCTGCCGTTCGTGATCCGCTCGGCCGTGGTCGGCGGTGTGGCCACGGCGACCGAGGTGTCCACCATCGGCATCGTCTATTCCGTGCTGGCGGGCCTGCTCATCTACCGGCGCTTCGCGTGGCGACGCCTGATGCCGATGCTGGTCGAGACCGCGTCACTGTCGGGGGCCATCCTGTTCATCATCGGCGCCGCGACCGCCATGGCGTGGTCGCTCACCCAGTCGGGCTTCTCGCAGGACCTGACCCGCATCATGGCCAGCCTGCCCGGCGGCGCGGCCGGCTTTCTGGCGGTTTCCATCGTCGTGTTCATCGTGCTGGGCAGTGTGCTCGAGGGCATTCCCGCGATCGTGCTGTTCGGTCCGCTGCTGTTCCCGATCGCCCGCGAAGTCGGGGTGCACGAGATCCACTATGCGATGGTGGTGATCCTGGCCATGGGGGTGGGTCTGTTCGCCCCACCCTTCGGCGTGGGCTACTACGCAGCGTGTGCCGTGGGACGCGCCTCGCCGGACGAAGGCATGAAGCCCATCGTGGGCTACCTGCTCGCCCTGGTGGCGGGCCTCATCGTGGTCGCAGCCGTGCCGTGGATCTCCATCGGCTTCCTGAACTGACAATTCCAAAGAGCGACTACCAAGGGGAGGTATGACATGTCCGACATCCGACGTCGCCGTTTCGTCCAGGGCGCTGCCGCCTTGTCCGTGGGCAGCCTGACCGGCCTGAGCCGTCGGGCGCACGCCGCCGAGTTCACCCTCAAGTACGGCAACAACGTCCCGGTGACCCACCCGATCGCCGTGCGAATGAAGGAGGCGGCTGCGAACATTCTCGAGGAGTCCGGCGGACGGGTGGAAATCCGCATGTTCGCGAACAACCAGCTGGGAGGCGACACCGACATGCTCGCCCAACTGCGCTCCGGCGCACTCGAGATGTTCACCCTGTCGGGGAACATCCTGGCCACACTCACGAAGCCGACCGCCATCTTCGGCGTCGGCTACGCCTTCGCCGACTACCAGCATGTCTGGAGCGCCATGGACGGCGAGCTGGGGGGCTACGTCCGAGGCGTGATCGGCAAGATCGGCCTCCATGCCCTGGACAAGGTCTGGGACAACGGTTTCCGCCAGATCACCACCAGCACCAGGCCGATCGGCACGCCTGAGGACCTGAAGAGCTTCAAGATCCGGGTACCGGTGAGCCCCCAGTGGACCTCCCTGTTCAAGGCACTGGGCGCGTCACCGACGTCGATCAATTTCAACGAGGTGTACTCGGCCCTGCAGACCCGCATCGTCGACGGCCAGGAGAACTCCATCCAGCTGATCGAGATCGCCAAGCTCTACGAGGTCCAGAAGTACGTGTCCGTCACCAACCACATGTGGGACGGCTTCTTCTTTCTGATCAATGGGCGCGTCTGGGCGAAGCTGCCACCCAACCTGCAGGAAATCATTTCCCGGAACATCAATGCCGCCGCGCTCAAGGAGCAGGAGGACATGGTGAAGCTGAACTCGATCTCGGAGGGGAAACTGCGCGCCGCCGGGATGGTTTTCAACAAGACCGACCCGGCGGCGTTCCGCGCTGTGCTCTCCAAGGCCGGGTACTACAAAAACTGGAAGGAGACCTTCGGCGCCGACGCCTGGTCGCGCCTCGAGAAATACACCGGCCCCCTGGCCTGAGACGACAAGGACGGAGACTGGAATGACGGAACCTGCCTCGACGAGGCGTCTGGCACTGGTCACGGGTGCCGCCAAGGGCATCGGTGCAACCATTGCGGAGCGTCTCGCGCTCGCCGGTCATCACGTGGTGATCGGCGACATCGACGACGGAGCGGCTCGCGGTACCGTGGACGCCCTGGCAGGCCGAGGGCTCCACGCCTCGGCCGTCCGGCTCGACGTGAGCGACGCCGCCTCGGTGGCGGGCGCATTTGCGGAGATCGACGCGACGTGGGGCCGGTGCGACGTCCTGGTCAACAACGCGGGTATCGCGAAGACCTTCCCGTTCGTCGACTTCCCGCTGGAGAGCTGGCAGGCCCACCTGAACGTCAACGTCACCGGCGTTCTGCTGTGTTCACAGCACGGAGCGCGCTTGATGATGCGCGAGCGCTGGGGACGGATCGTCAACATTGCCTCGGTCGCCGGCATGCGGGCCGTGGGCGTCGGCCGCACCGGCTACGGCACCTCCAAAGCCGCGGTGATCGGCCTCACCCGCCAGATGGCCGTCGAACTGGCCGAGCATGGCATCACGGCGAATGCCGTCGCCCCCGGCCCGGTCGACACGCCCATGACGCAGGTCCTGCACTCCCCGGAGTTCCGCCGCCACTACACCTCCGCCATTCCCATGGCGCGCTACGGCACCCAGGAGGAGGTCGCGGCTGCGGTGGCCTATCTCGCCTCCGAGGACGCTTCCTTCGTCACCGGCACGGTGTTGCCGGTCGATGGCGGCTTCCTAGCCTCCGGCGCCCACCCCTGGGCACGGTCGGACAACGGCGACGCCCTGACCTGAGTCCGCGCACGGCGGCAGGGCCTGCGACTGGGGAAGCAGCGCGCGGCGTGCGCCCTCGGGGTCGACGATGACGCTCCGCAGCTGACCAAGGTTGCGGTGCACCCTGGCGGCGCCGAGGTGCTGGTCGGAAAGGTTCACGATAAGGGCCTCCTGGCTCGAATACTGGTCCTCGCGAACGATGATGAGGTCCAGAAGTGAACGCTTTCCCGCCTCGTACTGGAGGCGGTAGGCCATGTGCACGCGTATGGTCGCCTGCACCCTCTCCTCGATCTGGCTTGCAATGGCGCGCTGCTCGGCCAGCACCTCCCGAGTCTCGCCGAGTTCAGCCTGGATGCGGCGTTTCACGGACTCGATGGTGGCATCGGCAGCCGCACGACGGGCCTGCGCCTCCGTCCAGCGGAAGTAGGTGGCCCCGCCAAGCGGGATGACATAGGAAACACTGAGCAGGCTTTCGCGCTCGAGGCCGCTTTGGAGCGCTACCGGACCGTCCAGAGTGACGTTCTTGCGGGCCTCGAACTGCACCTTGGGCAGCCACTCCGACTCGGCGACCCGGGCGTCTGCCGTGGCGCCGCGTGCGCGCGAGCGTGCGCTCAGCACCTGCGGGTTGACGCGGGTGGCGACGTCGACGAGCTGATCGAGGCGCTTCGTCACGACATCCCCGGCCAAATCCGGATCATCGACGCGGTCGACCCTCCCACCCACGACCGCGGCCAGGCGGTTGCGGGCGCCCGCCAGCCTGCCCTGGGCGAGGGCCAGCACGTTCTTCGCCTGCAGCAGCTTGGAAGTCGCCTGCCACAGCTCGCTCTCCGCACTCGCACTGCGGTTGACACGCTCCCGGACGATGTCCGACAGCGCCTTGAGGTCTTCCACCAGCAAGGTCGCGTTGCGCACCTGTCGTTCTGCGGTGAGTACCCCCACGTAGAGCTCGGTAAGCACCAGCGCGAGCTCCTCCCGGGTGTTGTCGAGATCCGCACGAGCGGCATCGCGGCCGCTTTCCGTGGAATTCAGGCGGGCGATGTCACCCCCACCGTTGAAGAGGTTCCACTGCAGAAAGACAGCGGTCTGGCGGGTCTCCTGTGCCCGGGTCACGCCCAGCGGCCGATTGGTTGCCCGTGCCTCGTCATGCTGCAGCCCGAGCCGGGGCAGAAAGGCCGAATACGACTGCTTGACCACCTCCTGAGCCACCTCGAGGGCCGATCTCGCCCTCAGGATGTCCGGATGCTGGTCGATGACAAGCGGGAGCAGTTGCGGCAGCGACTGCCCCAGGGCCGGCGCGGGCATTGCCAACAGTGCGATCACGCCGACGGCCAGACGAATGCGGATGGTGCTCGAGAACATGGAGGGAAGGCCACTGGCGGAACAACCGCGACCCAAGCTTGAACGGCATATGCCGATCGGGTCTTGAGACGTCGTGAAGACCGTATTCCCGCCCTTAGCCCAATAGATGATGCCGAACCATTGGATCGACAAGCTGCAGGCACTCCGGGAAAGGCTCCCGCCGAGTCTCCGGGCGATGTCCGCCCAGCCACCGGATGGGGCTGCGCGACCTGCAGGGTCCGATACCCCGAGCAGCGCGGCGGGCGCCACGCCGGAGCCCGGCGGCGAGATCTCCGGAGACCCGATGGCAGGCACGGCCGAACCAGTCTCCGACCCGCCTCCCGCAATCTCGGCCCTCGCCTTCCTGGCCAAGCACTTCG
>JBILUV010000023.1:0-22882 GCA_044370825.1 Burkholderiales bacterium
AGGGAAGGCCTGATCAAATCACGCGGATCGCGTGGCAGTCGGAAACGGGCGATGGCAAGGCGGGAGGCGAAGTCGAGATTGGACATCTCGTCGAGCCGACCAACGCTGCCAGCGCCCGTTTGCGGCGCAACGAACTTGCGGTTCAGGCTCATGCCGCGTCAGCGGCGCGGTGCCGAGTTCCATCAGACCTTCCCCATGCGCTCCAGCCGCATGATGTAGCGCTGCAGCGCCACCTCGTAGCGCGGCGGCAGGCCGACGAAGCCACAACCCACACGCCGTCGCACACCCCGTCCCGGCTCCTCGATATCCTCCACCGAGCGCACCGTCAGCGACACTCCGATGGTCCCGATCGAGGGCAGCACCAGTGTGCACATGTCCACTCGGCTGCCGGGACTCAGATCCAGCTCCGAGGGTAGCCCGGCGAGACCGACACCGCCGATGCTGATGTCCACCAGTTCCACAGGAAGGTGACCGCGCCCGGCCAGCACGAAAGAACAGGTTGCAGGCTCCGCGTCCGTCGGTTGCACCCGGAAGAATTCCCGCCGCTGGAAGCGGAACACGTGCTCAGGATAGGAGAAGTGGAGCGCAGGCCCATCGCCCAGGGGCGCGAGCCAGAGGCGTGCAGCGGTCCAGTGCACCCGCAGCCTGCCCTGGCGGCTGACAAAGACCACGTTATTCGCAGCCACCAGGGCGTCGTTCATGCCGGGATCGCGCGCGGCGTCCACCACGCAGACGTTGCTGGCCGCGTCCGCCGCCAGCAGCCGGGTGACGAACAGGGCATGACCGTGGCCGGGCTGGGCCGTGACCATCTGCCGCTCCGCCATCACACTCTTGAAGATGGCCGCGATCTCGCGCCTGGAGTGGACGATGAAACGGGAATCCCGCTCCTCCGATGAGCCGTCTGCCATGTTGGTCCTGAAACCGGTGATGCCGCCTGAGCCGACAGGCTTGGGCCGGAGAGTGCAGCGACAGGCAGGGTTCTCACCTGTTTGCCCCGGCTGGAGGAATTCTAACGTCAGGATCCCGGCCGCAAGCCCCATCCCTCACGCACCCGATGCCGGGCCACATGCACCCGCGGTCGGGATCATATCCTGCGGGACGCGAGACCCGCGGCGGTTCCCGCCTCACCCCTCGCAACGCGGGATGGCGTGGACCAGAGCCACCAGATCCGCCTGCCGACCGACACCGGTCTTGAGGAAAATGAACTGAGCTGGGTGCGCAATGTACCTGGCCGGACGTCATGTTCGGACCCGTACTGTTCCAGGCCGGCGCCTTGGGCGATGGCGCTGGCGATCCGGGCCTCCGCCGCCGTCATGCCGAACGCATTCATCAGCTGCGCCGGACTGGCAACACCCCGGCCAGGATGCTTGAGCACCACGGCGATGCGGGCTGCATCGGTTGGCGAACGTCCACCACCGGATACGCGGTAGGCCATGCGTTGGAGTGTCGCGAGATAACCATCCTCGAGGCGCAGGGTGGCGCAGCCCGTCGTGTCCGCGACCGCCTCGATGGCCGAGCGCAGCGCAGCCGAGGTGTCGTCCGCTCCGGCCACCAGAAGGCCGTCGCGCAGTTGCACCACCTCATCGCGCCCCAGCAATCGCCCAGCCTCGCTGTTGGCATGAAGAACCCGTGAGCCCTGGGTGACTACGAGAACCGCCCAGCCGAGTACGTCCAGGGCGTCGTGCGCATGCCCCAGTTCCTAGTGGGCCGCACCGATCGCGACCGGCTCCTGAACCTCCGTCATCAGATCCATCGCTGTTCCTCGGGACCTTTTGGCGCTGTCATGTCATCCCCTGCCGGTGGCGCATCCGACAGGCTGCGGAACACCGCTGCAGGCGACGTCATGCAACCATGAATATATCTCATGAATGCAAACTGCACATCAGACGAAAAGCCTGCAACCTCCGCTCTGCACCATCGCATGCGCCATCCTCTCGGATAGCGGAAGCGACGATGTACCGGCCGCTTCCGCCTGCGTTTTTTCTTGACAAAATGGCATCATATGAACTTGATAGGAGACTCGCCATGCGCGTCGGCATTCCCAAGGAAATCAAGAACCACGAGTACCGCGTCTCACTGACCCCTGCTGGCGCGTCCCTGCTGACGCAGGCAGGGCACGAGGTGCGGGTTCAGGCCGGCGCAGGCGCCCGCGCCGGCTTCCCGGACGAGGCCTACCGGCAGGCGGGCACCAACATCGTGACCTCGGCGGCAGAGGCCTGGGATGCGGATTTGATCATCAAGGTCAAGGAGCCGCAGCCGTCGGAACTCGGATTCATCCGTCGCGACCAGGTGCTGTTCACCTACCTCCATCTGGTGACCTGCCCCGAGGTCATGGAGGCCATGACGGTCTCAGGCGCCGTCGGCATCGCCTACGAGACGGTGACCGACGAGCGTGGCGACCTGCCGCTGCTCATCCCCATGTCCGAGGTGGCGGGCCGCCTCGCCATCCAGAGCGGCGCCTGGGCACTGATGCTGCCGCAGGGGGGCAGCGGAGTCCTGCTGCCCGGTGTGCCCGGGGTGCCGCCGGCGAAGGTCACCGTCCTTGGCGCCGGTACGGTCGGCACGCAGGCGGCGCGGACGGCGCTGGGCTTCGGCGCCGATGTCACGATCATGGACGTGAACCTGAGACGTCTGCGCGAACTCGACGACATTTTCGGCGCCCGGCTCAAGACCTGCATCTCCGAACCCGCCGCCGTCGCCCGCCACGTCGAGGAGTCGGACCTGGTGGTTGGCGCGGTGCTGCTGCGCGGCCGGCACGCACCGAAACTCGTCACCCGCGCAATGCTGGGGAGCATGCGCCCGGGCTCGGTGCTGGTCGACGTCGGCATCGATCAGGGGGGCTGCGCAGAGACCTCCCGCCCCACTTCGCACGCGGAGCCGTTGTACCTCGAGGAAGGCGTATTGCACTACTGCGTGCCGAACATGCCTGGTGCGGTTCCGAGGACCTCAACGCTGGCCCTGACGCAGACTACGCTACCCCACGCGCTGACGCTGGCCAACCTGGGCTGGCGCGAGGCGATGCGCCGCGACGCGGGGCTACGACAGGGACTGCAGGTGTGGAACGGCGCCATCACCTACGCCCCGCTGGCCCAGGAGCTCGGTGTGCCCTGCGTGTCCCCCGAGGCGGCCATAGCGTCGTGAGCGTCGCCCCGCGGGGCGTGCGCCTCGTCTGCCCGATGGACCAGGAACGTGGCGCCCGACGTATGGTCCACCACAGGTCCTTTTTACCCCGGAACCAACATGTCCCTCCATCACCGCCTTGCCGTTACGGCCCTGCTCGCCACCGCGGCTGGAATCACCCAGGCCCAGGAGTCGCCGCGACAGGATCTGACGGCGATCCCGGTTGCGCGCTCCTTCAACCTCGTCGGCATCGGGGTGGGTCTGATCCCTCGTTTCTCCGGAGCCAATGAAAGCCGCTCCATGGTCCTGCCAGTGGTGCGGCTCGACTGGCGCGACAAGCTCTACTGGAACGCCTTGCAGGCCGGCGCATGGCTGTGGGACAGTGCGGACGGCAGCCTTCGCGTCGGCCTGGCGGTCGAACCCCGCTTCGGCTGGGAGGGCGAGGCCGGCACACGCGTGGCAGGAATGGAGAAGCGCGACTTCTCGGTCGAGGGCGGCCCGAACATCCAGTGGCGCACGCCGGCGGGTGTGTTCTACGCGAACGTCTATCACGACCTCGGCGGCGCCAGCGACGCGGCGACTGCCCAGGTGCAGTTCATCCGCGTGCTTGTCGGGCGCCAGGCGCTGCGCCTCAATGGCGTGGTCGGGTTGCAGTGGTTCAGCGCCCGCTCGAATGACTACTACTTCGGCGTGCGTCCTGGCGAGGCACGTCCAGGTCGCCCCGCCTATTCGCCTGGCGCCTCGGTCAGCGTGCAGGCCGGGCTGAACGGGGCCTACGCCCTCACCGCCCGCGGTTCGCTGCTGTTCGGGGCGGTGCTGAACCGCATCGGCGAAGCCGCCGCTGACAGCCCGATCGTCGAGACGCCCTGGCAGGGCGTGGTCTACACCGGTCTGGGCTGGTCGTTCTGACGCGCCACGAGGCCTGCCGCTCACCCGCATGCGCCCTGCGCGTCAGGCGCTCGGTATTCTCTCAGTCCGGTATGGCGTCGGCGTGGCGGTCGAGATCCGCCAGCATGCGCCGCACGCGGTCCTCCAGCTTCTCCGTGGAGAGCTTCTCGCGGATGCGCGCGACCATGAGCGGAAACGACATCGGCGTGGACCTGGGCGGACTCGCCAGCACCAGACGACGGGCGGCGAGTTGGCCGAGGGTCGTCGCCAGGCGGGAGAACTCCAGTTCCTGCTCCAGCACCTCGCGCCCGGCCTGCCGCAGCAGGAGGTTGTCCGGATCATGGCGCTGGAACACGTCGAAAAACAGCTCGCTGGAGGCCTGCAGCTGACGGTTGCTGCGGCCGGCGCCCGGATGCCCCTGGAACACCAGGCCGGCGATGCGCGCGATCTCCCGGAATCGGCTGCGCGCCAGTTGCCCCGCATTCAGGCTCTGCACAATGTCGGACTCCAGTTGCTCGACTGACAGCAGGCCGCGCGCCAGTTCGGCCTCCCAGGCGACCGGGTCGGCGCAGAGCAGTTCGAACCCATAGTCGTTGACGCTCATCGAGAAGCTCGCCGGCCGGTGCCGGGCGATGCGCCAGGCGCACAGGTTGGCCAGACCGGTGTGGACGTGTCGCCCGGCGAACGGGAAGCAGAAGAAGTGGAAGCCCTCACGGGTCGCGAGCGTCTCGACCAGCAGTTCGTCACGTCCGGGAATGTGCGACCAGTGCGCCTGGATGCGAAACAGCGGGCGCAGGGCCTCCATCTCCGGACCTTCGAGGTGACCGTCGCGCGCCTGCTCGACCAGCGACACGACCGCCTCGGCCAGCTCCGAGGACAAGGGCATCTTCCCGCCGGTCCAGCGCGGCACGGCGGCCCGCCCTGGCGCCGCGCGCCGTACCAAAGCTGTCATCTGGTGGACGCGAACGAGTTCAAGGGTACGACCGGCGAACCAGAAGCAGTCGCCTCGATCGAGCATCCCGATGAACGACTCCTCGACGTGGCCGATGCGACCACCGGATAGCCACCTGACCTCCATCGAGGCGTCCCCGACGATGGTGCCCACGGACATGCGATGGCGGCGCGCGATGCCGGAATCGCGGACCACGTGACGGCCATCCTGATCCGTCTCCAGCTTGTGGTACTCGGGATAGGCGCGCAGCGAGCCCCCACCCCGGGTCGCGAAATCCAGCGCCCACGCCCACTGGGCGTCGGTGAGCTCCCGATACGCATGGGTGGTGCGCACTTCCGCCAGCAGCTCGGGCGGATGGAATCCGCCACCCAGGCCGATGCTCACGAGGTGCTGCACCAGAACGTCGAGCGGGGCCTCTGGCGCGCGCCGCGATTCGATGCGTCCCTCGGCACAGGCCTGGCGGGCGGCGGCCGCCTCGACCAGTTCGAAGGCGTGGGTGGGAACGCAGGTCACCCGCGACACCTGCCCCGGTGCGTGACCGGACCGGCCGGCGCGCTGCAACAGTCTGGCAACGCCCTTGGGGCTGCCCACCTGCAGCACCCGCTCGACCGGCAGGAAGTCGACCCCGAGGTCGAGGCTGGAGGTGCACACGCAGGCCTTGAGCTCACCCGTCTTGAGACCCAGCTCCACCCAGTCGCGCAGTTCCCGGTCCAGTGAGCCGTGGTGCAGGGCGAGCAGACCGGCCCAGTCGGTCCGCGCCTCCAGGATGGCCTGGTACCAGAGTTCGGCCTGGGCACGGGTGTTGGTGAACACCAGCGTGGTGCCGCAGGCATCGATCTCGCGCACCACGGCATCGACCAGACGCAGGCCAAGATGTCCGGCCCAGGGAAAGCGCTCCATGCGCCCGGGCACCAGGGTGTCGACGACCAGTTGCTTGGGCAGGCGGCCGCGCACCAGCCGCCCCTCGCTCCCGGGACCGAGGAGAACGTCGCGCGCCTGCTCCAGATTGCCGAGGGTGGCCGACAGGCCCCAGATCACGAGACCCGGGTTCCAGGCGCGCAGTCGCGCGAGGGCCAGCTGGGTCTGCACGCCACGCTTGCTGCCCATGAGTTCGTGCCACTCGTCCACCACCACGGCCGCCACGGCGCCCAGGGTCGATCGTGCATCGGCACGCGTGAGCAGCAGGGTGAGGCTCTCGGGGGTGGTCACCAGGGCCTCCGGCAGACGGCGCGACTGACGTGTCCGCTCGGCCGACGAGGTGTCCGAAGTGCGCGCACCGACGCTCCACCCGGGCCTCAGCACCTCCAGGGCCTGCGCCAGCGAGCGTGTCGTGTCGGCCGCTAGCGCCCGCATGGGCGTGAGCCACAGCACCCGCGCTCCGCCGTCCTGGGCCTTGGCGGTTGCGTCGGCCCGCAGCAGGGCGCCGAGCCAGACCGCGTAGGTCTTGCCGGCACCGGTGGTGGCGTGCAGCAGGCCGGACTCCCCGGCCGACATGGCAGTCCAGACCTCGCGCTGGAACGCCCAGGGCGTCCAGCCCCGGACACGAAACCAGGCCTCCAGGGTCTGGATCGACAGGGTGCCACCGGACGTATCGGCGGCCTTGACACGAGGGCGTCGGCTCGTCGGCATCACTGACACCTGTTGCCACGACAACCCAGCCGCCCGCGAGCAAGTCCTTGTTCCGCATCGGGAACGACGTGGTGGCACCGACCTTGCTGAATAACCGGCACAACGCGGAACGCCCGCACCGATGCCGCCTTCGCGGGGTCATGCGGGCATCCGACGACAGCACGATGCCTCGCCCCATCCCGCCTGCCCCGGCGGATGGGAGCCTGGCCGGGGGACGAGACCTGCCCCTGGGAACGCGGCCGCGCGAAGCCACGTCCCCTGCCGGACAAGCCGGGATTCAACACCGGCGCGCGCCCTGAAAGCCGCCCCTTGCGGGCGGCTTTTTTCTTTGCTGGCGTCACTGACGATCCACCAGCGCCACCAGCGCCTCCAGGCGATCCGCGTCCGCCGGGGTCTTGTCGCCGCGCAGGCGCAGGATGCGCGGAAAGCGCACCGCCACCCCGCTGCGGTGGCGCGGCGAGCGTGCGATGCCCTCGAAGCCGATCTCCATCACCAGTGCCGGGGTGACGGTACGCACCGGGCCGAACTTCTCGAGCGTGTTCCGGCGCACGAAGGCATCGACGGTGCGGATCTCCGCGTCCGTGAGTCCGGAATAGGCCTTGGCAAAAGGCACCAGCTCATCGCCCCGCCATACCGCGAAGGTGTAATCGGTGTAGAGGCTGGCGCGACGGCCGTGCCCCCGCTGCGCGTATACCAGGACGGCGTCGATGCTGTAGGGGTCGACCTTCCACTTCCACCACTCGCCGCCGGGCCCTAGCTTGACCCGACCGGCGCCGTAGGCGGAATCGCGACGCTTGAGCATCAGGCCCTCGACGCCACGCTCACGCGCCTGCTCTCGAAGACGGCCCGCGTCCTCCCAGTCCCCGAACTTCAGCGCGGGCGACAGCACCAGCCGCGCGTCCGCGACCGCTGCCACCAGCGCAGCCAGCCGCTCCCGCCGGCTCGCCAGCACCTTGCCGCGCAGGTCCTCGCCCCGATGCTCGAGCAGATCGTAGGCGACCACCGCCACGGGCATCTCGCTCAGCAGGCGCGGCGTCAGGCGCTTGCGGCCGATGCGCCGCTGCAGGACGGCGAAAGGCAGCGGACCATCGTCACGCCACGCCAGCAGTTCGCCGTCCAGCACGGTGCCCTCAGGGAGGCTGTCGCCAAGCGCGGCGATCTCCGGAAAACGCTCGGTCACCAGTTCCTCACCGCGCGACCACAGGAACACGCGGCCGCCGCGCCGGATCAGTTGCACCCGGATGCCATCCCATTTCCACTCCGCGTGCCACTGCGCCACCGGCCCGAGCAGATGCTCCGGCTGATCGAGGGGGTGGGCGAGAAAAAAGGGATAGGGCCGGCCGGCCGGAGCCTCCTGCTCGTGCCGTGAGAGCAGGCGCCGGTAGGACTCCGCGGTGGGTGTCCATCCACCGGCGAGCCGTTCCGCAAGCACGGTGGGCTCGATGCCCGCCACGGTCGCCAGTGCGCGCGTCACCAGCAGGCGCGACACGCCGACGCGGAAACCACCCGTGATGAGCTTGTTCCACACGAAACGCCCGGCTTCGTTCAGTTCGCGCCAGGCCGCCAGCAGGCACTGCTCGCGCTCCTCGGCCTGCAGGCGGCGCAACGGCAGCAGACGCCCGGTGACCCATTCGGCGAGCGGTGCATCGCTGCCAGGACCGGGGTCGGGGAGCAGGTGGGCAATGGTCTCCGCCAGATCCCCCACTGCCTGGTAGCACTCCTCGAACAGCCAGTCCGGTGTGCCGCTCGCACGCATGGCCAGTTCGCGCAGCAGACGGGTGGGCACGGCCTGTGGCAGCCGTGCCCCGATCAGGAAATGGACTGCCCAGGCGGCATCGGCATCGTCGGCGCCGGCGAAGTACTCCTGCAGTGCCGCGAGCTTGCCATTGGTGGAGGTGGTGGCATCGAGCGCCGCATAGAGGGAGACGAAACGCCTCATGCGCCATCCCCCTCGTGCTCGTCGCCGAACTCGGTCTCGAAGGCGCGTGCCTCCAGACCGCGGTCGGTGAGCCAGCGCACCATCACTGGAACCTGACCGTGGGTGACATACACCCGGCTGGCGCCGCTGGCGCTGATCGCCTGCTGCAGACCCGGCCAGTCGGCGTGGTCCGACAGCACGAAGCCACGGTCCAGCCCGCGACGGCGACGCGCGCCGCGCAGCCGCATCCAGCCCGAGGCGAAGGCGTCGCTGTGTTCACCGAAACGGCGCAGCCACGGCGTGCCGCAGGCCGAGGGCGGCGCCACCACCAGACAGCATCGCAGGTCGACGCCATCGACCGGCGCATGGGTCACCGGCAGCGCTACACCCGCCGCGCGATAGGCCTGGTTGAGCGACTCGACCGCCCCGTGACAGACGATGGGCCCGATGGTGTGGTCAACACCCGCGAGCAGGCGCTGGGCCTTGCCGAAGGCATAGGCATAGAGGACGCTGGCCCGACCGGCGGCCGCGTTGGCCACCCACCAGCGGTCGATGCCGTCGAACACCTCGCGTACCGCGGGCCAGCGGTAGATCGGCAGGCCGAACGTCGATTCGCTCACGAAGGTGTGACAACTCACCGGCTCGAAGGGCGCGCAGGTCGGGTCGGTCTCGATCTTGTAGTCCCCCGAGACCACCCAGACTTCGCCGCGCCACTCCACGCGCACCTGGGCCGAGCCCAGCACGTGGCCGGCCGGATGAAAGGAAACCCGCACCCCGTTGAGCGTCACGACCTCGCCGTAGTCGAGGCACTGCAGGCGGATGTCACCGAGACGATGACGCAGCACCTGTTCGGAAGGGCGGGTGGCGAGATAGGCGGCGCTGCCGCGGCGGGCGTGGTCGGCGTGGGCGTGGGTGATCACCGCCCGGTCCACTGGCCGCCAGGGGTCGATGTGGAAGTCGCCGACCTCGCAGTAGAGGCCGCGATCGGTGCGACGGATCAGGTCGAAGCGGACGGACAAGGCATTCCCCGGCGGGCGTGTTGTCCTGCCAGAGACAGACGCCGCGACCGGAAGTGCCGGGCCAGCGCCCGGGGCTCAGACGGCGGCCAGCAGGGCGGCGTAGGCTTCCTCGAACAGCGCCAGGCCCTCGGTCTGGAGCTGCTCTCCGACCGCGGCCATATCGATCCCGAGCGAAGCGAGCCGCTCCAGGACGGCGCCGGCCTGTGCGAGCCCGGTGTCGATGGTGCGCGCCGCACGACCGTGGTCGCGAAACGCCGCCAGGGTCGCGTCGGGCACGGTGTTGATGGTCTGGGGACCAATCAGCGGTTCGACGTAAAGCAGGTCGGGATAGGCCGGATTCTTGGTGCTGGTGCTGGCCCAGAGCAGGTACTGCGGACTCGCGCCACCGGCCTGCAGCGCCTGGAAGCGCGAGGCGCCGAAGATTTCCTGGTAGCGCCGATAGGCGAGCTTGCCGATGGCCACCGCGGCCTGGCCCTTGAGCTCCGCGGCGGCCGGCGAGCCGGCGGCATCGAGCCGCTTGTCCACCAGGGTATCGATGCGGCTCATGAAGAAGCTGGCCACGGCCTTGATCCCCGAGAGATCGCCGCCGGCCGCGCGCCGGGCCTCGAGGCCGTCGAGGTAGGCAGCGAAGATGCGCTCCATCTGCGGCAGGGAGAACAGCAGGGTGATGTTGACGCTGATGCCCTCGGCGATGCACTGGCGGAAGGCCTCGGCGCCGGCGGCCGTGCCCGGAATCTTGATGAGCGCGTTGCTGCGTCCCACCGCGGCGTGCAGCCGGCGCGCCGCCTCGACCGTTCCGCGCGCGTCGTGTGCCAGGGCAGGCGACACCTCGAGGCTGACGAAGCCATCGTCCCCGGCCGTTGCCCGATACACGCCAGAGAGCACGTCGCAGGCCGCCTGCACGTCAGCGATCGCCATGCGCTCGTAGCGGCGCTCGGCATCGGGCTCGCTGGCGAGCAGGGCGGCACGCTCCTCGCGATAGGCCTCGCCGCTGGCCATGGCGTTGCGGAAGATGGCCGGATTGGTGGTGATTCCGGTGGCCTCACCCGCCTCCACGATACGGCGCAGTTCCCCGGAACGGAGCATCCCGCGCGACAGGTTGTCCAGCCAGATGCTCTGGCCGATTTCGCGCAACTGGGAGAACTGGGGGGTGGCTTGCATGGCGGAGACTCCAGAGGAATGACGCACCCAGACCCCGGGGCTCGAGGCCCGGGCCGGATGTCGCGGCGGGATGAACGCAGGGGGGTGGAACGCTGGCCGCCGGTCCGGTCGGCGGCCGTGAGCTCAGACGGCGGCTTCGTCGGTCTCGCCGGTACGAATGCGCACCACCTGCTCGACCGCGCTGACGAAGATCTTGCCGTCGCCGATCTTGCCCGTGCGTGCGGCGCGGATGATGGCTTCCACTGCGGCATCGACAAGCGTGTCGGTCAGGACGAGTTCGACCTTGACCTTGGGCAGGAAATCGACCACGTACTCGGAGCCCCGGTACAGCTCCGTGTGACCTTTCTGGCGCCCGAACCCCTTGACCTCGGTCACGGTGAGCCCGGTGACGCCGATCTCGGACAGCGCCTCCCGCACCTCATCGAGCTTGAACGGCTTGATGACGGCTTCGATCTTCTTCATGCGACCCCCGGTGCCTGGGTTTGAAAGGCAGCAGTATAAGACCGAAGACGGGGCGACCGGAAAGCGGCCGCAGGTCAGCCCCGGTCCGGGATCAGGTGGCGGATGAGTCCGCCCTGCCGGGCCACCCGCAGCAGGATGTCGTCGACGCCGGATTGCAGGCCCATTGCCAGCAGAACGTCCTCGAGCGCATAGCCCGCGTCCGGAAAGCAGCCGGCCGGCAGATCCTTTCGCACCGTCAGCCGGCCACGGCTCCGCAGCACCACCTGAGCGTGCAGATGATCGGCCACGCACACCACCATGGCGAGCGCCGACTCCTCCGGGGAGAAGCCCTCGTGGTGACGGGCGGCGACATCGCACAAGGTCGCCGGGGCCCCGCACTGCGCCAGCATGGTGGCGCCGAGCTCGGCGTGGGCCTCCATGAACTCGCGATTCAGGCTGGTGCCATGGCCATAGCCGGTCCGGATGAAGCGCGACATCAGGCCCGGCTCCGCGCCGCACAGCACCAGCGTGCCGAGGTCGTGTGCCAGCCCCGCGGCAAAGGCGATGTCCGGGCTCACCATTCCCGCTCCCAGCTCGACCGAGATCTCGCGGGCACAGAACGCCGCGACGATATACTCCTGCCACAGCGCTGCGGGCAACGCGCGATCCGGTGTGGTGGACCAGCGTCGGGTCCAGGCGATGAAAAGGTCCGCCAGGGCGGCGCTGGTAGTGACCACCGGACCGAGGCTTCCCACCGCCGAGGCCGCGTCCGCGGCCCCGCCGGTCGCTTCTGCACCGGCGCTCAGGTTCGCCAGCGCACACAAGCGCACCTCCAGGGCCGCGTCTCGGGCGATCAGGGCGGCAAGTTCGCGGCCATCTCCGGCGGTGCCGGTGTCGAAGTCAAGCAGATCGAGAAACAGCGGCGGCAGCGGAGCAATCAGCCATTCCGCCGAGACCATCTGCGGCCACTGGCCGAACAGGCGCGACAAGGCCTGCCGTTCATCCCGGGACAAGGGAGGCGTGGCCGGCGCCGCCGTGCGCGGGGCCGCAATGCCGGTGACCTGCTGTGCCGCCAGTGTGGGTGTGTCCATCGCAGTCCGTCCGTTTCACCAATGCGTGACGTTGTTTTCGACGCGCTTTCCGGAGGCTTGAGGAAAACCCGGGCGCGCGCCGTGGCGCCCGGCCCGGGATTGCCCCGCGATCCGGCGCTGTGGTAGCTTGCCCGGGCTTGTTCCGACGCGTCGGCACCACCCACGGTGCCACCGAACCCCCGAGGTTCACTCTTGACAGCCACCATCCGCAGACCGGGTGCCCTATCGGCGCTTCTGCGCCTGAGTTCGCGGGCGCTGGCGGTGCTTGGTTGCCTCCTGCTCATCGGCATCGCCGTCACCACGGTGCTGAGCGTCGCCGGCCGTGTGCTGTTCTCCAGCCCCATACAGGGAGACGTCGAGCTGGTGCAGCTCGCCGGCGCAGTAGGCATCGCCTGCTTCCTCCCGTACACCCAGTGGCAGGGTGGCAACATCATCGTCGACTTCTTCACCGCGCGCGCGCCGGCCGGCGCGCGCCGCCGGCTGGACGCTTTCGGCGCCCTTGCCCTCGGCGCGGTGGCCGCGCTGGTGGCCTGGCGCACTGCTGCCGGCGCACTGGCTGCCTGGGACAACGAGGAAACCTCGATGCTCATGGCAATCCCGGTCTGGATTCCCTATGCCTTGATGACCCCCGGGCTGACCCTGACCGCACTGGTGTCGCTCCACATCTCCTGGCTGCGGCTGACCGGGCAGGACGGCATTGAGTAATCTGTCGATCGGCATCACCCTGTTCGGCGCCATGCTGGGGCTCATGGCCCTGCGCGTCCCCATCGCGGTGTCCATGTTCGTACCCGGCGCCATCGGTTACGGCTTCATCTCCGGCTGGACGCCGCTGCTGGCCCACCTGAAGGGGGCGGCCTTCGGCCGTTTCTCGATCTACGATCTGTCGGTCATCCCGCTGTTCATGCTCATGGGGGCACTGGCCACCGAGGGCGGCCTGTCGAAGGGATTGTTCGATTTCGCCAACATGCTGCTGGGACGCTTCCGCGGCGGCATGGCGATGGCCGGGGTGCTGGCCTGCGCCGCCTTCGGCTCCATCAGCGGCTCGTCGGTGGCCACCACCGCGACCATCGCCCAGGTCGCCCTGCCCGAGATGCGACGGCTGCGCTACTCCGGGCGTCTGGCGACGGCGGCACTGGCCACGGGCGGCACCCTGGGGATCCTGCTGCCGCCCTCGGTAACGCTGATGATCTACGCGGTGCTGACGGAGCAGAACATCTCCCGCCTGTTCCTGGCAGCCTACATCCCGGGGCTGCTGGCGGCCGGCGGCTACATCGCCGCCATCGCAATCTACGTGCGGCTGCGGCCCGAACACGCGCCCGAGACCTCACGCCCGGAACCTGGCGAGTTCCTGCGCCACAGCCGCAGCGTGCTCCCCATCCTGATCATCTTCCTGACGGTGTTCGGCGGCATCTACGGTGGCTTGTTCACCCCGACCGAGGGGGCTTCCATCGGCGCCACCATGACCTTCGTCATCGCGCTGTTGCGCCGCGCCCTGGACGCGCAGAGACTGGTCCGCGCGCTGCTTGCCACGGCCCAGACCAGCGGGATGATCTTCATGATCTTCATGGGGGCGGACATGATGAACGCCTGCCTCGCCCTGTCGCAGCTGCCCGCGGAACTTGCAGGCGCGGTGGCCGGTGCCGGCATACCGCCGCTGGCGATCATGGCCGCGATCATGCTCTTCTACATCGCGCTGGGCTGCGTGATGGACGAGCTGTCGATGATCATGCTGACCATCCCGGTGATCTTCCCGGTGATTCTCGGGCTCGACTTCTTCGGCCTGCCCCCCACCGAGAAGGCCATCTGGTTCGGCATCCTCATCCTGATGGTGGTGGAAATCGGCATGATCTTCCCGCCGGTGGGGCTGAACGTCTACATCATGAACGGGCTCGCCAAGGACGTGCCGATGGTCGAGACCTACAAGGGAGTCGTGCCTTTTCTCATCTCCGACGCCGTGCGGATGACGCTGCTCATCCTGTTTCCCGGCATCGCGCTGTGGCTGGTGCGGCTGACGAGTTGACAACCCGGCCGGGGACGGCCACATCGGGCCCACAAGGCGCGAGTGGCGCCGGCCCGTCCGCCATGGAGGAGTGAACGATGACGAACCCGACGATGCCACGCCTGCTGATCGCGGGTGCGCTGGCCCTGTGCGCCATGGGTGCCGCCGCCGAACAGGTGATCCTGAAGGTCCACCACTTCCTGCCGGCGACCTCCAACGCCCAGGTCCACATGATCCAGCCGTGGTGCGAAAGGATCGCGAAGGAGTCCGCGGACCGGCTCAAGTGCCAGATCTTCCCGGCCATGCAGCTGGGCGGGACGCCACCGCAGCTGTTCGACCAGTTGCGCGACGGCGTCGCCGACATCGTCTGGACCGTGCCCACCTACGCCGCGGGACGGTTCACCCGCTCGGAGGTGTTCGAGCTGCCCTTCATGGTGGTCAACGCCCGCATCGGCAGCCAGGCAATGTGGAACTACGTCCAGAAAAACGCACTGGAGGAATTCAAGGGCACCCGCCCCATCCTGCTGCACGTCCACGACGGCTCGGTGCTGCACCTGACCAGCAAGCCGGTGAAGACTCTCGAGGACCTGCGCGGTCTGAAGATCCGTGCCGCCACGCGCATCAACGCGCGCATGCTCGCCGCCCTCGGTGCCACCCCGGTCCAGATGCCTCTGCCCCAGGTGGCGGAGGCCATGTCCAAGGGTGTCATCGACGGCGCCATGGTGCCGTGGGAAGGTGTGCCGGCCATCAAGCTGCACGAGATCGCGCGCTACCACGTCGAGCCGCCCGCCGGCGCGCCGCGTTTCTCCAACACCATCTTCATGTTCGGCATGAATCCGGCGAAGTACGACAGCCTCCCCGCCGACCTGAAGAAGGTCATCGACGCGAACTCGGGCCTGGCCATGTCGGCCTGGGCGGGCGAGCGCTGGGACGCGACTGTGGAACCGCAGCGCAAGCTCGCCAGGGAGCGCGGCAACAACTTCCACACCCTCACCGATGCGGAGTACGCCCGCTGGGTCAAGGCCACCGAGAACGTCGACGACGACTGGGTGAAGGAAGCCGAAAAGAAAGGGGCGGACGGCAAGCGCCTGGTCAACGAGGCTCGCAGCCTGCTCAACGTCGGCGCCAGGTGATCGGCCGCGGGCCGAAACCCGCTGCCGCCCCGCCATCGTTCCTCAGTGGCTGATCATCCACGGTCGTGCCGTCGGAAAGGTCTTCTCCCCGGTCGGCGCGGTCACCGTGGCGCGCTTCGGCAGGTCAGGCTTGCAGCACGCGCAGCCGGGACCGTGACGCGCCTAGTACTCGGCATTGCTCACCGGCGCATGGCGCGCCCGCTCGTTGGTCGCGTGCGCCTTGCGGGCGGCCGCCGGCATGGACGACTGAGCCGGCGCGCTCAACACCGCGCGTGGGGCGTCGGCGCCGCATGCCGGACAGGCATGCGGTCATGACCGTGCTGGTGGCAACCGATGGATCGTCGGCGCTCGAGCGCGCGCAGCGTCTTGCGCCCAACGTCATTCTTCTCGATGCCGTCACGCCCGGCATGGACGGCTTCGAGACCTGCACCGCTCTGCGGGCCCTGCCCGCGCTGGCGGCGGTGCCCATCCAGTTCATGACCGGACTCACCGACACTGAACACGTGGTCAGGGGCTTTGACGCCGGCGGGGTCGACTATGTGACCAAGCCGATCTACCCCGAGGCGCTGATCGCCACAATCCGCAGCCATGTGGCCAACGCCAGGCGCGTGCGCAGCACCCGCGCGGGCCTGGAAGCCTCGGGCCGGACCCTGCTCGCCGTCGACGGGCAGGGTGGCGTGCTCTGGCACACGCCGCGCGCCGCGGGCTTCATCCGCGTCGCCTGCGTGACAGCCGAGGGCCACCCGATGCTCCAGGGTGATGCGCTCGACTGGATTCGAGGAATCGGTGCAGGAGCGGCCATCACTTCGCTGCCCTGGCCGGTGCAGGCGCCGTCACACACGCTTGCCTGCGTGGGCGGCGTCGGTGGCGGCCAGTTCCTGCTGTCGGTCGGGGAGACGGAGCAGGGGGCGATGTCCCGCCTCGCCCAGCGCCATCAGCTGACCGACCGCGAGTCCGAGGTCCTGCTGTGGGTCTCACGCGGCTAGTCCAGCCGCGACATCGGCGAGATCCCAGGCTCCAGCCTGCGGACCATTGACAAGCATCTGGAACACGCTTGCGTGAAGCTCGGCGTCGAAAACCGCGTGGCCGATCACCGGCCACAGCCACGTTGCCAGTCCGGAGCCCCGCGGCGCTCGATGAAGCGGGGCCGGTGTCAAAACCGGTGCCGAAACCGATTGGTGATGGGGTAGCGCCAGTCCTTGCCGAAACCGCGCGGCGTGATGCGCACACCGACCGGTGCCTGACGGCGCTTGTACTCGCTGATGGTGAGAAGCCGCACCACGCGCTCCACGTCGGCCCGCGCGAAGCCGCGCGCGATGATGTCCGCGGGCGCCAGGTCCTGCTCCACGTAGAGCGCCATGATCGCGTCCAGCACGTCATAGGGCGGCAGGCTGTCCTGGTCGGTCTGGTCAGGCTTCAGTTCGGCCGAGGGCGGCCGGATGATGATGCGCTCGGGAATCACCGGGGACAGCGTGTTCCGGTAGCGCGACAGGCGGTAGACGAGGGTCTTGCTGATGTCCTTGAGCACGGCGAAGCCGCCCGCCATGTCACCGTAGAGGGTGGCATAGCCGGTCGCCATTTCGCTCTTGTTGCCGGTGGTCAGCACGATGGAGCCGAACTTGTTGGACAGCGCCATCAGCAGGGTGCCCCGGATGCGCGACTGCAGGTTCTCCTCGGTGGTGTCGGCGTCGCGCCCCTCGAACTCGGGCGCCAGCACGGCGGACAACGCCTCGAAGGGCCCGCCGATCGGCAGAACGCTGTAGCGGACCCCGAGGTTGGCCGCCATCAGGGCGGCATCGTCCAGACTCATCTGCGCGGTGTAGCGGGAGGGCATCATGACGGCCCGGACCCGCTCGGGCCCGAGGGCGTCGACCGCCACGCACAGCGTTATGGCTGAGTCGATGCCCCCCGACAGGCCGAGCAGCGCTCCGGGGAAGCCGTTCTTGCCGATGTAGTCGCGAACCCCCAGGCAGAGCGCCTGGTAGACCTGCTCCTCAACCGACAGCGGCGGCGCGACATATCCCGGAAGCACGGTGCCGGCGCCGACCTCGACCACCGTCAGCGCCTCCTCGAAGGCGGGTAACTGATGGGTGAGCCGGCCGTCGGCAGCCACGACGAAGGAGGCACCATCGAACACCAGTTCGTCCTGCCCGCCCACCTGGTTGCAGAACACCACCGGCATGCCGGTCTCGCGGGCGCGGGCTACCACCACCTCATGGCGGGTGGCATGCTTGTCCAGGTGATAGGGCGAGGCGTTGAGCACCAGCAGCACCTCGGCACCGGCGGCGCGGGCGGCGCGGGGTGCATCGGCCTCGCCGGCGCCCCCCGGCGCGGGGTCGACACCGGCACGGGCGGAGGTCGGCCCTGACCGGCCCCACACGTCCTCGCAGATGTTGATGCCCAGCCGGACGCCTGACAACTCGACCACGCAGGGCTCCACGCCCGGCTGAAAATAACGCTGCTCGTCGAACACCGTGTAATTGGGGAGATCGCGCTTGGCATAGGTCGCCCGCACCCGCCCTCCGGTCAGCACCGAGGCCGCGTTGTACAGGCAGCCGCCGCGCCGCCACGGATGGCCCACCACGGCGCTGATACCGTCCAGACACGAAGCGAGCTCCTCCACCGCAGTCTCACAGGCAACAACGAAATCCTCGCGCAACAGCAGATCCTCCGGGGGGTAGCCGCAGATGGACAGCTCGGGCGTGAGCAGCAGGTCGGCCCCCGCCTCTCGGGCGCGGCCGGCAGCGACGAGGATGCGTGCGACATTGCCGGAGATATCCCCCAGGGTGCAGTTCAATTGTGCGATGGCGATCTTCATGACCGGTAATATACCCGCTGACTCCCATGTCCGACCCCGCCACCATCGAAGTGACAGATTCCATCGCCGGCCTCGCCGCCGACTGGGATCGCCTGTCCGCAGGACACCCGCTGGTGTCCCATGCCTTCTTGGAAGCGCTGCACGCCAGCGGCAGCGCGAGCGAGCTCACCGGCTGGGCGCCCAGGTATCTGCTGCTGCGCCGCGCAGGCCGGGTCGAAGGTGCGATGCCGCTCTATGCCAAGAGCCATTCCTACGGGGAATACGTGTTCGACTGGGCCTGGGCCGACGCCTGGCGGCGCGCCGGCCTGGACTACTACCCCAAGCTGCTGTGCGCCGTGCCATTCACCCCGGTCACCGGCCCGCGGCTGCTGGCCCCGCGGGAAGCCGACCGCCGCACCCTCCTGCGGGGAGCGCTGCAGCTGGCGGAGGAGGTCGGTCTTTCCAGCTTCCACTGCCTGTTTCCGCGCGATGCGGATGCCGGACTGCTGCAGGAGGGGGGACTGGCGATGCGCCGCACGGTCCAGTTCCACTGGACCAACGCCGGGTACCGCAGCTTCGACGACTTCCTTGCGACCATGAACCACGACAAGCGCAAGAAGGTGAAGCAGGAACGGCGCAAGGTGCGGGAGGCCGGTGTGGTCTTCGAATGGAAGGTAGGCAGGGAGATCCTCGAACGCGACTGGGACTTCTTCTTCCGGTGCTACGAGGACACCTACCGGCGTCACCACTCGACGCCCTATCTCAACCGCGATTTCTTCCTGCGCATCGGCGAAGGCATGCCCGCCAACCTTCTGTTGGCGCTCGGCATGCGTGACGGTCGTCCGGTGTGCGCGGCGCTCGACGTGTTCGATCAGACGGCACTTTATGGACGCTACTGGGGGGCGGCCGAGCACATCCCCGGGCTGCACTTCGAGGCCTGCTACCACCAGGCCATCGAGTTCTGCATCGCCAAGGGCATCGGTCGTTTCGAGGGCGGGGCACAGGGCGAGCACAAGCTGGCCCGGGGCCTGCTGCCGGTCACCACGCTATCGGGACACTGGGTCGCCGACCCGCGGTTCGACGGCGCGGTGCGGCAGTTCGTGGAGCGCGAGTCCCGCGGTGTTGCGGCCTACGTCGACGAACTGGCGGAGCACGCTCCGTTCAAGACGGAGGCCGACTCGGGGGAGTCAGGTCTGATCTGATCAGGAATATAAAAGCCAAGCCCGACGCCCCGCATGCCGGAAGGCCCCTCAGGCGGCGAGTTCGCTATGGCCTGCGGCAGGAGTGCGGACGCGACCAGACGTGCCCGGGGGTCGGGGATCGAAATAGAAACGCACGATGCGCGGATCGATGTGCTGCTCCAGGCACCACTGCTGCGCCTGCGCTCTGGAAATGGGTGACACCAGGGGTCGGGAGCGCTCGTCGCTGCTGACCACCAGGAACCAGTCCTCGTTGACGGTGCGGTACAGCACCGCATCGAAACTGAGATCGTCCTCGTCCCTCGGCGTGGCCGAAGCTACGAACTCCGCTTCCGTGGTGTCGTAGGTGATGCCGCGTATGACCTGTCTGACGTTGCTCATGTTCGCCATTCCCGATTGCCTCTGTTCACGGCCATCAGTATCGGCGAAGCAGGTGACAACTTGACGAAGCCAACTGTCGCGGCCCCGCCCCGGCTGGAAAACACGTCAGAAATTGAGTCCCAGATCGATGCCTACGTAGGGGCCGGTGGCCTCCTCCTGCAGGTGGATGCCGCCGCGGAAGGACACGGCCAGGTCCGGCGTGGGCCGGAGGCCGCCGTAGGTCATGCCCAGCTTGAGCGCCCGAAAGTCACGGTCACCGACGAGGACAACTTCCGGCCCGGCGTCGTGGCCGACGCTCGTGGTGTGCATCAGACGGCTGCGCAGCCAGTAGCCATCCAGCCCCACGACATAGCTCGCGATGTTCTCGCTGCGCCAGCGCGAAGCCAGGGGCTTGTTGACCTCCAGCTGAAACTTCGGCCAGAGCTTTGCGCCGCGGATGCGCGAGCCCGGATCGTCCGGCGAGAGCGTGGTGTCTGCATGACGCACACCGGCGTAGCCGGCGACGCCGAGGTCGCCGACCTGGAACATGTAGCCGACGGCAGCCTCCAGACCGGTCACGCTGCCGCGGATACGCTGACGGTCGACCCCGTAGAGCCCCGGATTCGATACTTCGTAGCTGTAGCGCACGGCATCGACCCAGTAGCGCTGCACCCACCCTCTGCCCAGCTGGTTGTCGCCGGGCAGGGGCAGGATGGCCCCGAGGTAGGCATAGCGCTCGCCCTGAGGACGCAACTCGGTACCGGCCAGCAGCAGACGCCCGTCGGCGGATGCGCCGCTCGCTGCGAGGCACGCGAGCAGGCCTCCGAGGAGTCGACCGACCCGACCCGACCCGAGCAGCCAGATCAGGCGCCCCAGTACCACCGACATGCGAGCCGCCGGACAGGGCATCATGCCGCCATGGCCGTGGCGACCACCTGCGGATTCGCTCGCCCCTCGAACCGGTATACGTAAAGCGGCGTCCCGCTGGACACCATGGTGTCGAGGGGCTCGGCATCGCCACGCAGGGTCTGCGTCCCGGCGCGGGTGGTGACGAAAACGGTGAGGTCCTTGTCGACCGACAGCTTCCTGAAGGACACAAGCGTCCGCGACGTGGACAACGCCGTCTGGACCGAGATCACGCCCGGTCCCGGCGCTTCACCCGCCGAAGCGCGTATGAGCACCGGCGCCCACTGGGCGCGCGTGTCGCGCGGATCCGCGGGAGCGCGCCGCACCCACCGGACGAAGCGCTCGAGCGGTGTACGGGTCTTCTCGGCGATACGGTTGAGCTTCCACTGCAGGTCGGAGCCATAGAGAAAGGCGAGCAACTCGTCGCCATCACCCGGTCTTTCCCATTCGAACTCACAGCCGAGCGAGCGCGCCTCGTTGTCCTCGCCTGCACCGAGGCGTGCACGGACACGCGCCTGGAACCGTACCCTCGCCTCCGGCAGGATCACCTCGCCGGACACGACATCGCCAACGCCGATCTGGGCGGGGAACAGGCCGTAGTAGCGAAAACCGTGGCCCGACACGTCGTCGAGCACACCCGCCTGCGGAGAGCGGCCGGACAGATCCAGCAGCACGGGAAGCGGCACCGGGAAGCGGTACTCCCTGCGCCGGAAAGAGGACAGGCGGCGGGAAAACACGATGACCACAAAGGCAAGAAAAGCATTGACGAACGCCCAGAACACGTTCGCCACGATGGCACCCTGCGGCAGGCTCGTGGTGCCCATCGCGACGAACGCTATGCCGAGCGGGATGGCTGCAGCGTTGAGCAGGAGGACGCTGGACTGGGGCAGCATCAGTCTGCGAATCGTGGCCCGGTCACCCGTGCGCGCCTTGCTGGTCACGCCAAACCGGAGGCGTGTCCTGAACAGCGCCAGAGTCGCCCAGATGAAGGCGGCAAAACGCGCCATGTTGTAGCGCTCCACATCCAGGAACCTGCCGTAACCCCGGCCCATCTCCTCGAACACGAGGAAGGTGAGCAGGTAGTACGGGATGAAGCGAACGAGGAAGGACGGGGAAAAGTCCGAGATCGGCATCCAGCCGGTCAGCAGGACCACCACCGGGGCGAGGTAGAACACCCCCTTCTGCCAGCCATCGAGGTAGGTGACGGTGCTGGCAAGATAGTTGAGCTTCTGCGCGAGCGTCAGGCCGCTGGCGAACAGGATGAACCGATGGCGCCGCAGCACCTGCATCGCCCCCTGCCCCCAACGCGTGCGCTGCTTGAGGAAGGGCGCCATGTCCGCCGGCGCGACACCGAACGCGAGGGACTCGGCGTGATAGACGGACTTCCAGCCGCGGCGATGGATGCGCAGCGAGGTATCCAGGTCCTCGGTCACCGTGTCGGTGGCGAAACCGCCGATCTCGTCGAGCGCCGTGCGCCTGAGCACTCCGCAGGTGCCGCAGAAGAAGGCGGCGTTGTGGGTGTCCTTCCCGCGCTGGATGACACGGAAAAACAGGGACTGCTCGTTCCAGACCATCTGCCCCCCCCGGGGGCTGCGGTGCTGGAAGGAGTCCAGGTTGTAGAAGTCCTGGGGCGTCGAGACGAACGCCACCTCAGGGTCGCGGAAGTACCCGAGGGTCCGGGTCAGGAAATTCCGCGAGGGCGCGTGGTCGGCATCGAACACCGCCACGAACTCGCCCGAGGCCTGGCGCAGGGCGTTGTTCAGGTTGCCCGCCTTGGCGTGGAGGTTGTTGCTTCGGTTGACGTAGCGCACCCCCAGTTCGACCGCCAGAGCCTTCATTTCAGGGCGGTTGCCATCATCGAGCAGCCAGGTGACGTGAGGCAGGTCCATTCGCACGGCTGCCAGCAGCGTGCGCCTGAGCATTTCCACCGGCTCGTCGTAGGTCGTGACGAAGACGTCGATACGGGCATCGGTCAGCGACTCGGGAGGCTCCCGCACCGACAGGCGCCAGAGCATGAAGATGTTGAGCAGCGACAAGCCGAAGCCGAACAACTCCGCGGCGTAGAGCACGCCCGAGAAAACCGGGGACTCGGCGCTGAAGGATGACGGGCGCCAGGCGAGATACCAGACCGCGACGATCAGGTAGACCGCCACGACGATCACCTGGAGCGGGCTGAGGGCCTCGCGCGGGACCTCATCGACCAGGGCTCTGACGTGTTTTTGTTCTTCCATGGCTCGCGTCGTTGGAGAAAGGATTTGACGATCGGTGA
>JBILUV010000200.1:0-6799 GCA_044370825.1 Burkholderiales bacterium
AAGCGCCTCGCGCTGGCTGCGCAGGTTGCCGAGCAGGTTCGGATCGTTGTCCTGAATCTCGCCGATCACGTCGCCCCGCGCGACCCGCTGCCCCTCCACGACCAGCAGCCGCTTGACCCGCCCGGCGACGGGAGCCTCGACGTTGACGCGCCGGTCCAGCGGATCGAAAGCAATGACCCGGCCCATGCCGCGCACAGACTGCTGCCAGGGCAGCACGACCAGACCGACCAGGGTGGCGACGAAACAAAGCAGCAGCGCGCGCGACAGCCAGCGCGACAGGCGCGATGATCCGGCCAGCGCGATGGCCGACAGCTGCCCCCGCCACTGCAGCGATACCAGCGCCGGCCGGGAGGCGCCTACGGTACCCAGCGCAGGCTTCAAGGGCGCGTCCCCCTCGCCCAGCGCTGAAGCGGCACGCGCACAGCACCGCCGGCATCGATCTCGACGTAGCGGTCGCAGCTCTGCGCCACCGACAGATCGCGGGTAGCGATCAGGACCGTCCAGGCGTTGTCCGGCGCAGTCAGCACCCGCACCACGTCCTGCAGCGTGTCGTCCTCCATGCCATCCAGCACGTCGTCCACAAGGAGCAGCGTCGGCCGGTGCACCAGCGCGCGCGCAACCAGAAGCCGCAGCTGCTGGCGACTCGACAGAGGCAGTCCACCAGCCATAAGACGCGTGCTCATGCCCCCCGCCATGGCCAGCACATCCTGCAGGAGTCCGGCCCGGTCGAGCGCTGCCGTGAGGACGCCCGCATCGATGTCCTCACGCCCGAGGCGAAGGTTCTCCATGATGGATCCGGTGACGATGTCGCCCGCACGCAGCAGCGAGATGCGCGTGCGCAGACGCTCCAGATCCCAACTGCGCAGATCGAGGCCGTCGAGCCGCACGTATCCGGCCTGCGGGGCGTAGAGACCGAACAGCAATTTGAGTGTCGTGCTGGCGCCACGGCCCGAGATACCCCACAGACCAACGCATTCACCAGGCGCGATCTCGAGGTTGAAGCCAGCCAGCAGCGGACGACCCGAGACATAGGCGAAGCCGATATCGTGGCACTCAACCCGCATGCCGGCGGCGCCCGCGCGGGAGACATCGCCATCCACGCGCTCGGTGGGCAGGTCGGTGAGGTAACTGATCTTGTCCATCGCCGCGAGGCCGCCATAGTAGGCATCGATCAGGGCACCCAGCTTGGACATCGAATAAGTGATGCTGGCGACGATCAGCTCGCTGGCCACCAGCTGCCCAAGGGTCAGCTGCTGGCGCAAGACCAGCCAGCCACCGACGAGCAACAACGCCGTGGTCGCGAAGATTTCGAGCAGCAGCAACACCCCCACCTGCCTGAGCCAGATCATGAAAAACCGTCGCCGCGCCACCAGATAGTTTCGTGCGATCTGCTCCGACCGCTGCAGCGCAAAACCGGCGCCGCCCGGCCCCTTGAACAAAGCGGGCACCCGGGCCAGTTCCTCCAGCCACGCGATGGTCTCGTACTTGAGGCGTGATTCGCGGATGGCCGCATCCACCGCTCCACGACCGCTCAGGTAGGTGATCGCAAGACCGATGGTGAGTGCAACGGAAAACATCGCCAGCGTCGGGTGGTACAGCCCCAGCACGACGGTGCCGACCACGACCCCCAGCACTACGGGGATGCCGTATAACAGGATACGTTCAGTGGCGCTCTGGACCGTGACGATGTCCAGGAACCGGTTCATCAGTTCAGTGGCGTTCACCCCTTCCAGTGCCGCCATCTCGACCCGGGGCAGCCGCTCGCTCAGGTCGGCCACCAGCCGCACGAACAGCCGCCTCTTCACCACCTCGGCGGTGTACAGCTGGAGCCCGCGGATCACCGCCGAGAGCAGCAGAGCGCCGGTCATTGCGATCCCGATGAACAGCAGCGCCTGCATGAAGGGTGCGGACTGGTTGCCGAACGCGATGTTGGTGACAAAGGCGCTGACAGCAAGAGGCAGGGCGAGGTACAGCAACGCCGTCACCAGGCTGAAGCTGGTGATCGCGATCACCTCCGGCGTCTCGGGCTTCAGCACGGCAAGGAATCGTGCGATGGGCCCGGGTGCGTCATCGTGCCCGTGATGGTTGCCCGCGTGAGCGGCAGCATCGGGTACGAAGTGGGTTGACTGCACGATCCCGAAATCGACCGGCTCGTGGACGCTGCGAAGCCCCAGGCGCCGCGCCAGCACCCGCCGAGAGAGCGTCTCGGGTTCGGACTGCGTCTCGACCGTGGACACCCGGGCACGGAAGGGGCCGGCCCTGCGTACCACCAGCCATCTTCGCTCGGGCTCGCTGTAGAACACCAATGGCGTCAGGCCGTCAGCGGACCAGACTGCATCCGCCAGACTGGCCCGTGCAACGGAGATGCGCAGTCCGAGTTTGCCCCCGGCAGCGCACATCTGTTCAAGCGGTTCATGGTGCTCGCGCAGGGCGAGGATGGCCGCGTGACGCACGTCGTCGTTGGAGTGCGCGACCCCGGCGACCATAGCCACATGCGCCAGCGTGCGCTCCCAATCGGCGATGACGGGCTCGGGCGTGCCCCCGGGTCCGTCGACCACCGCGCCCCCCGGCGTCACCACCATGCTGTGCTGTTCCTTCATTCCCTTGGATCTACTGGTCGAATCGCGGCACGGCAGGGCCCTGGTCCGCCCCGGTTCCGACACCAGTATATGACGAACGGGACGCCGGATCGTTCTCGGCTACCACCCCGGCACTCCACTCGCCCACAGAATCGACACATGGCATCCGCAACCCGGTAGCACACTTGGTCCGTCCACCCCGCGTGGCAAGACAGCATACAGCCCGCGCTGGTTCACTCCGGGTGGCCGCCGGCGCGACCCTGCCGCCCGAGCGGCGATGACCGTGACAGCCGTACCCGACCTGGGCCCTCCCGCCTTCCGCGGGGCGCTGCCATCTGCAGCCGCCAGACACGGCAGACGGGTCGGGGGCGCCCAAGGCAGCAGCTGCCGCTGCCCCGACGGCACGGCCAACGACACGCGAATCTTCAGTATAAATTATTGAAATAATTCACTTTTATTGCCATGGATACTGCGATGCGGCCTTGCCTGCTGCGGGACCATGGCCCGGCGCAGTCTGATGACCGCCCCTCCCTGGAAAACACTGATGATGTCGCCGCACGCACGGCTTGCCCGGATGTTTCATCAGGCTGCGCGATGGTGTCGAGGCGTCTTGCGAGGCAGGTCTCATATCCAGCACCAAGCCGATGGTCATGCCTGTTGGCGCGAAGCGGCGGGCGGGATGACCTCAGAGCGCCCGCCAGCTCCAGCGGAGGCTGGCAGACCTATTCATGCCGGTCGCCAATTCGCTGCATACCCTTTGCGCACCGATGCGTCGCTCATTGTCGGGGCCGACCTGACAAGACATCCGGGCTTGCCTCCCGGCTCGCCGTCCCCGGGGTCGACAGGGAGACCCACGGCGCCTTGGTGGCGGACGTCATCCGCAAGAGCCTGGAATTGGACCTGACTATCGGCCAACGGGGCATCTTCCTTAAGCATATTGGGCGAGGCGCTGACTTCCTGCGCCCGTGCGCACTGGACAACGACATCCATGACACGACGGACTGGAAGCTCGGCGCGGCCATCGACTGACAGGGACTGAACTTCGGATTGTTCTACGCCGGCAGCACCGCGAGGGACACGGTGGCGACCGCGCCCGGCGTCAGCCCCGGCGACGGCGACCGGTTCGGCCACAACATCGGCAACGACACCTCCTGGCTGCAGGTCAGGAAGACCCTCCGAGCCGAATCGGCGCGCCAGATGCGCCCCAGCTCACCCGCCAGCGCGTCGGCGCGGGTCCTCCGGCGCGAGCCGCTCCGGGACGGACGGCCCGTCGCTTTCGGCCCGTTCGCGGCGCTCCTGCTCCGCCGCACGACGCTTGTCGCGACGAAGGATCACGAGTTCAATCACCGCCCAGCCCAGCACCACCGCCGCGCCGACAAACAGTTCCATCAGCCCCAGCCATGAGGAACTCAAGCCAGCTTTCCCTGATCCGCACGCTCCAGTCGCTCGAACAGATCGAGCACCCAGCCCACCCGCCCCTGGAACTCGACCCGCGGATCCGGCGACGGCGCCTCGCAGGCAGCGTCCACCAGGTAACGCGCCGGCGCCTCCGTTGGAACGGTGTCGAGAAGCGCTGGCAGCCCCGACCGGACCAGCGCCGCGCCGAGCAGCCGGAGCTTGCGCGACCCTGACACCACGGCGCGGTGGCTCACCGAGTCCAGCCCCTGGCGTTCGACCTCGCGACCGATCTCCGCGTACAGGCTGCGCGCCGCGAACATCCCCGGCCGGCAGCCCACGGGCAGACGCGGAATACCGGTCTGCGCACGCCTGTAGAGCACGTCCGCAAACTCGAGCAGACGCCCCACCACCGCTGCCAGCGCCGGATCGTGACGCGGGCGCCGCATCCAGGCGCCCACGTCGACCCCCCCCTGCGCGAGCCAGGACAGCGGCAGGTAGACGCGTCCGAGCCGTGCGTCCTCGCCGACGTCGCGGGCGATGTTGGTCAGTTGCATGGCCAGCCCCAGATCGCAGGCGCGCGACAGGGTCGGACCGTCGCGCACCCCCATGAGCAGGGACATCATCACACCCACCGATCCGGCCACCCGGGCGGCGTACCCGATAAGCGCGTCGAGGTCCTCGTAACGGCGTCCGGCGGCGTCCCAGGCGAAGCCCTCGAGCAGCGCCTCGGGCAAGGCCCTGGGAATGGCATAGCGCGCCACTACGCCGGCAAAGGCGCGGTCGGCGGGATGGTCTGCGGGCTGACCGGCATAGGCCATGTCCAGCCGCTCGTGCAGCACCGCGAGCGCCTCCGGGCAGCCACCTCCCTCGTCGACCAGATCGTCGGCCAGACGGCAGAAGGCGTAAAGCGCCGTGGCCGCCGCGCGTGGCTCGCCCGGGAGCACCATCGAGGCGAGATGGAAGGTTCGCGACCCACCGCGCAGAGCCGCCCTGCAGGCGGCCAGGTCAGCGTGACCGATGTGAAGTGAAGACGCTGGCATCGGGGACCACCGTGTCGAGAATGCGTGCGGATGAGAGGACGCCCGGCAGACCGGCGCCCGGGTGGGTGCCCGCCCCCACGAGGTACAGGTGACGGACATCCTCGCTGCGATTGTGCGGCCGGAACCAGGCGCTCTGCGTGAGCACCGGCTCGAAACTGAACGCGGCGCCGCGATATGCCAGCAGGCGCGACTCGAAGTCCGCCGGGGTGAGCAGGCGGGAGCTCACCACCTCGCGCTCGAATCCGGGCAGCACGGTCTGGTCGAGCTGTCGCGCGATCGCCTGGCGATAGGGCTCAGCCTGCTTCGCCCAGTCGACATCCGCCTCCAGGTTGGGTACGGGCGACAGGACGTAGAAAGCGTCGCAGCCGTGTGGCGCCAGCGACGGGTCGGTGGCCGTCGGCCGGTGCAGATACAGACTGAAGTCGTCCGCGAGGCGTTTGCGCTCAAAGATGTCGTCGAGCAGCCCGCGGTAGCGCGGCCCGAGCAGGATGCTGTGGTGGGGCACATCGGGGTATTGGCGCCGAGTGCCGAAGTACCAGACGAACAGCCCCATGGAGTAACGCGCACGGTCGAGCTTGCGGTCGGTCCAGCGACGCCGTGCGGCGGCCGGCACCAGATGCCGGTAGGTCCAGGCAGCGTCGGCGTTGGATACCACCACGTCGGCCCGCAGGCTCTCGCCCGATGCGAGGCGCACGCCTCTCGCCACGCCGTCCTCGACAATGATGGACGCCACGTCGGCACCGCAACGTACCGGTGTTCCCTGGGACGCCAGCAGCTTGACCAGCCCCTTCACCAGACTGCCGGTGCCGCCCATGGCGAAGTGCACGCCCCAGCGGCGCTCGAGGAAGGAGATCAGGCCGTAGACCGAGGTCACGTTGAAGGGATTGCCGCCCACGAACAAGGGGTGGAAGGACAGCGCGAAGCGCAGCCGCGGGTCGCGCACATGCCGCGCCACCAGCCCGTGCAGGCTGCGGTAGCTCTGCAGACGGATCATCCCCGGCAGCACCCGGGCCATGTCGGTCCAGGAGTCGAAGGGCACGTGCCCGAGCTGCTCGAAACCCAGGCGGTAGATGTCTTCCGCAGAGCGCATGAAGCTCTCGTAACCCTCGACGTCGGCGGGCGACAGGCGGGCCACTTCGGCCCGCATCTGCGCCGGGTCGCCGCTGGCGTCGAAGGTGGAGCCATCGTGGAAGCGGATGCGGTAGAACGGCATCATGGGGCGCAGTTCCACGTCGTCGGACATGCGCTGGCCGCACATGGCCCAGAGTTCCTCGAACAGGAACGGCGCCGTGACGATGGTCGGCCCGGCATCGAAGGTGAAACCGTCCTGGTGGAACACGCCGGCCCGCCCCCCTGGTGCCTCCAGCCGCTCCAGCACCGTCACGCGGTAACCGCGCGTCCCCAGACGTACCGCAGCCGCCAGCCCGCCGAAGCCGCTGCCGATGACCACGGCGTGGGGCCGGCCGTGGAGATGGGAGGCGTGGCGCGCGGCCAGGCCGGGAAAGTACACGTCGTTCATGCGGCTCTCACCTCCCTTGAAGAGACCCCGGCCGAAAGCCGGGCGCGGATCGCATCCGACATGCCCTCGCGCGTCAGACCGGCCTGACGCGCGAGGGTGGCCGGGTCACCGTGGTCCATGAACCGGTCCGGGAGCCCAAGCTGGAGCAGTGGCACGCCCAGACCGATGCCGGCGAGACACTCGGCCACCGCACTGCCCGCCCCGCCCATCACCACGTTCTCCTCGACCGTCACGAGCATGTCGTGGCTTCGGGCAAGCCGCTC
>JBILUV010000024.1:0-22086 GCA_044370825.1 Burkholderiales bacterium
CCGCTGTTCCTCGGGTTTTGGTTCGGGCGGAGGCTCGCGCTTCGGCTCGATCAGCCGCACCTCCACGACCTTCTCCGGCGGCGGCGGCGGCACCCGCAGATCCGGCCCGAAAACGAGGAACACCACATGGGCGACCAGCGAAATGCCGAAGGCGGCGGCCAGCGACCTCTCGTCCGGAAGGAACCTGCTCAGCGGCATCCCGTCACCCTTGGAAACCCCACCCATCGCCTTCAGCGCAAGGACGCGCCATACTCATGAAAATCATGAGGACACATTGCTGATTTTTTCGAGGGGAAGGCCGGTCGGCTTGGAACACACTGCGTCACGGGTTGCGAGATCTGATCCGCACGACAGCATCGCAAGAGGCCGGGGTGCAGAAAAGCTCGGATCCGGTCCCGATGCGGAATGCATCGGATAGTGACTGAACTCTAACATCCGGAGGTTGATATGTGGAGCAAGCCTGAGTACACCGAAATGCGTTTCGGCTTCGAAGTCACGATGTACATCGCCAACCGCTGATCAGCGACTGGTGAAGCGCGCGCGGCCGCCAAAGCGGTCGCGCGTTTTTATTTGAACGCCCCGATCGCAAGCGCCACGCGACAGCGGGCAAGCCGGATGCGCCGATGAAGATACGAGTGCTGGGAGCCGCAGCAGGAGGTGGTTTTCCCCAATGGAACTGCAACTGCCCCAACTGCGACGGCCTGCGCAAGGGCACGTTGAACGCAAAGGCCCGCACGCAATCGTCCATCGCCGTCAGCGGTAACGGCATGGACTGGGTGCTGTTCAACGCCTCGCCCGATCTGCTGGCCCAGATCCGCGCCTTCCCCGCGCTGCAACCCGCCCGCGCGCTGCGCGACACCGGCATCCGCGCCGTGGTGTTGATGGACGGCCAGATCGACCACACCACCGGCCTGCTCATGCTGCGGGAAGGCAAGCCGCTGGAGATCTACTGCACGGACATGGTCCGCGAGGACATGACCACCGGCAATCCGCTGTTCAACATTCTCGGGCACTACTGCGGCGTGAACTGGCACCGCATCCCGATCGAAGCCGACGTCCGGTTCGAAGTCATCGGTGGCACGGGACTGGAGTTCACCGCGGTCGCCCTCAAGAGCAAGGCGCCGCCCTACTCACCTCATCGTGACAATCCGCACGAAGGCGACAACATCGGCATGGTGATCCGCGACACGCGCACCGGCCAGAGCCTGTTCTACGCGCCTGGCCTCGGCGAGATCGAGCCACACCTCGTGCCCTACATGGAGAAGGCCGATTGCGTCATGGTCGACGGCACCTTCTGGACCGACGACGAGATGGTCGACATGGGCATCTCGCGCAAGCGGGCGCGCGACATAGGCCACCTGCCGCAATCCGGCCCCGGAGGCATGATGGACGTACTGACTCCCTTGCGCGCCTCGCGCAAGGTGCTCATCCACATCAACAACACCAATCCGATCCTGGACGAGGACTCGCCCCAGCGGGTGGAACTGGCGCGCCGCGGCATCGAGGTCGCTTTCGACGGGATGGACATCGAACTGTGAGGGTAAACGTCATGGGTGCCACGGAAAACCTGCCCTGGGGCAGGGAGGAATTCGAACAGCAGATCCGCGCCAAGGGAAGCCGCTACCACATCTACCACCCCTATCACGTGGCGATGAACAGCGGAAAGCTGAGTCGGGAGCAGATCCAGGGCTGGGTGTGCAACCGCTTCTATTACCAGATCGCGATTCCAATCAAGGACTCGGCGATCATGGCCAACATGCCGGACCGTGACCACCGCCGCCTTTGGATCCAGCGCATCATCGATCACGACGGCACCACGGGCGACGAGGGTGGCATCGAGGCCTGGCTCACCCTCGCCGACGCCGTTGGGCTCGACCGTTCCGAGGTCACCTCGCTGCGCCACGTGCTCCCCGGTGTGCGCTTCGCAGTGGATGCGTACATCAATTTCGCCCGCACCCGGCCCTGGCAGGAAGCGGTCTGCTCATCGCTCACCGAACTGTTCGCGCCCGAGATCCACAAGGAACGCCTGGCCAACTGGCCGCAGCACTATCCGTGGATCGACCAGGGTGGTTATGCCTACTTCCGCAAGCGCCTGTCAGAGGCGCGCCGCGACGTGGAACACGGCCTGCGCGTGACCCTGGAGTATTTCCAGACGCGCGAGCAACAGCAGCGTGCCCTGGACATCGTGCAGTTCAAGCTCGACGTCCTGTGGACCATGTGCGACGCGATGATGGTCAACTACGGCATCGGCGCGCATCAGGTGGGATGAACCATGGCCCAACCGCGTCGCGTACCCTTCGATCACGCCACTCCGCTCGAGCTGGCCAAGTACTACCGGTTCCAGTGGGAACCGGCGCAGCAGTGCCACGTGCTGCTCTATCCGGAAGGCATGGTGAAGCTGCCCGGCAGCGCGGGCGAAATCATGAAACGCATCGATGGCAAGAGCAGCCTGAACGCCATCGTCGATGCCCTGCAGGCCGCCTTCCCGGAGGCGCCCGACCTGCGGGCAGATGTCGTCGACTTCCTGGAGGTGGCACATGGCAACGGCTGGATCCGACCCGCGCAAGCCCAATAGCCCGCACTGGCTGAATGCGGAACTGACCTACAAGTGTCCGCTGCACTGCGTCTTCTGCTACAACCCGGTCGATTACGCGAGCTACGGCCGTGAGCTCACCACCGACGAGTGGATCCGCGTCCTGCAACAGGGCCGTGAGCTCGGACTGGTGCAACTGGGCCTGTCAGGCGGCGAGCCGCTTATGCGCGACGACCTCGAGATCATCATCGCGGAGGCAGGTCGGCTGGGCTACTACACCAACCTCATCACCTCCGGCATCGGTCTCACCGAGAAGCGCATCGCCGCGTTCAAGGAAGGTGGGCTCAACCACATCCAGTTGTCGTTCCAGGACTCCACCCGTGAGATGAACGACTGGCTGTCCAGCACCAGGACATTCGAGCACAAGAAGCGGGCGGCCGAGCTGATCCAGAAATACGACTATCCGATGGTGTTCAATTGCGTGATGCACCGCCACAACCTGGATCACACGCAGCAGATTCTGGAGATGGCCGAGGCACTGGGCGCGGAGTTCGTCGAGCTGGCCAATACCCAGTTCTACGCCTGGGCCATGCAGAACCGGGAGCAGCTCATGCCCACGCGCGAGCAACTGGTGAAGGCAGAGGCGGTGACTCATGCGTTCCGCGAAAAGGTCGGCGACCGCATGAAAATCTACTTCGTGCATCCCGACTACTACGAGAGCCGGCCGAAGGCCTGCATGAACGGCTGGGGCTCGATCTTCCTGAACATCGCCGCGGACGGTGTCGCCCTGCCCTGCCACGAGGCACGGATGCTTCCCGGCATCACTTTCCCCAATGTGACCGAGCACGACCTCAGGTGGATCTGGTACGACTCGCCGGCCTTCAATACCTATCGTGGCGACGGCTGGATGCAGGAGCCCTGCCGGACCTGCCCGGAGAAGGAGAAGGACTTTGGCGGCTGCCGCTGCCAGGCCTTCATGCTCACCGGCGACGCCACCAACGCCGACCCCGTGTGCGATCTGTCGCCCCACCACCACCTGATCACCGAGCAGGTGGAAAAGGCCCAGCGTCCGCAACTGCCTGCCAGCGTCAAGCCGATCGTGTTCCGCGACGACCGCAACTCCCGGCGCCTCTCCGAAGCCAGCCAGACCGTTCCGGCAGGGGAATGACGCTGCCTCGCCGGGCGGCCACGGCCGCCCGGCAAGGATTCAGTGATGGTGACCGCCGGCGCCGTGCACGTGTCCGTGCGAAATCTCCTCGCGGGTGGCCTTGCGCACGCTCGTCACCTTGCAGGTGAACTGCACGGACTTGCCAGCCAGGGGGTGGTTCGCGTCCACCACAACCTTGTCGTCGCTCACGTCGGTGACGGTGTAGAGCAAGACGTGACCGCTTTGCTCGGAGGTCCCCTGGAACTGCATGCCTACCACCACGTTCTTGGGGAACAGGCTGCGCGCCTCGACGCGTACGAGTTCTGCGTCGAAGTCGCCAAACGCATCCTCCGGCTCCAGACTCAGAGTGCACTCGTGCCCGGTGTGCTTGCCTTCCAGTTCGGCCTCAACCTTCGGAAAGATGCCGTGGTAGCCACCATGCAGGTATACGATCGGCTGCTCCGTCTTTTCGAGAACGGCGCCGCTGGCGTCCTGGAGTTCGTAACTCAGCGACACCACCGTGTCCTTGCCGATCGCAATGCTCATTGCATCTCCTCGAGTATGTTCAAGACTTCCCGCACGTGGCCGCGGGCCCTGACGCCGTAAAGGGCTCGCGCCACCCGTCCCTGCCGGTCGATGACGAAAGTGGAGCGCTGCACCACGCAGCGGCTCCCGTTTTCGAATTGCTTTTCCTGGATCACGCCGTAGCGACGGCAGACCTCGCCGTCCTCGTCCGACAGCAACTCCACGGCGAGGCCATGCCTGTCACGGAACGCGCAGTGCGCCAGACAGTCGTCCATGCTGATGCCCATCACCCTGGCATCCAGCCGCCGGAACGCGTCCTCGTGGTCTGTGAAGTCGATCGCCTCCAGGGTGCAGCCGGGGGTGTCGTCCTTGACGTAGAAATACAGAACAACGATGCCCTTGCCGCGGAATGCGTCCAGGCTCACCATGTTCATTTCCGCATTCGGCAGTTCGAACTGCGGAGCGGGCTCTCCTTCCCTCAACATCGACGTCGTTTCCCATGAAGCGACGGCGCCGATTCTAACCGAATTGCGTGACGCAACCCGATGTCAACCCGCCCCCCGCCCCCCGTCCCCGATACCGACGGCAGCCTGCTTGGCGACCTGTCCGCGACTGCCTTCATGCGCCGCATCTGGCATCGGCACGCCCACCTGGTCCGGCAGGCGATCGCCGGGTTTCAGGGCTTCCTGGACCGGGAATCGATGTTCCGTCTCGCCCAGCGCGATGATGTCGAGTCGCGAATCGTGCTGCGCACTTCCGATGGATGGGAACTGCGGCACGGCCCGTTCGGCGCGCGTGAGCTCAGCCGCCTGCCGCGCCGGGACTGGACCCTGCTGGTCCAAGGGGTGGACCTGCACGATGTTCGCGGCGCCGATCTCCTGCGGCGTTTCCGCTTCCTGCCCCGTGCCCGGCTGGACGATCTCATGGTGAGTTATGCCGCCCCTGGCGGAGGAGTCGGACCGCACTTCGATTCCTACGACGTGTTCCTGCTCCAGGGACCAGGCAGCCGCCGCTGGCAGGTGGGAGCCCAGCGCACGCTCGAGCTGGTTGAGGGACTGCCTGTGAAGATCCTGCGCGACTTCAGGCCCACCGCGGAGTGGGTCCTGGAGCCGGGCGACATGCTCTACCTGCCGCCACGTTACGCCCACGACGGCGTCGCGGTGGACGAATGCCTGACCTACTCCATCGGCTTTCGCGCGCCCGGGCACGGCGAACTGGCAAGCCGCTTCTTCGAAGACCTCGCGGACGGCATCGAATTGTCCGGGCGCTACGAGGACGCCGGGGCGACCGCCACCAGGACACCCGGCAGGTTGCCGCCGCGACTGGTCGATGCCGCCGACGAAGTGATCCGCAGCGTGCGCTGGCAGCGCCGGGATGTGGAGGAATTCCTCGGCCGGCACCTGTCGGAGCCCAAGCCGAACGTGTTCTTCGATCCGCCCGCGCGGACGCCGTCGCTGGAAGCCCTGGCACGTGCGCTGGAGACCCGCACCCTGGCCCTGCACCGCAAGTCCCAGTTGCTTTACGCCAACCACGCCGTGTTCATGAACGGCGAGGTGTACCGCTTTCCGCGCGGCGTGCCCGATGTCCTGCGCCGGCTCGCGGACGAAGGCGAGATCGGGCAGACCACGGTGCCACCGGCTGTGGCTGAGACGCTGCATGAATGGTTCGCGGACGGCTTCCTCATCTGGCGCCGGCGGTCAGCGACGCGGGTATGAACGTCACCGGCGAGATCACGTTCGACAGCCACGCTGCGCGCGAGGCGCTGGTGGACGCGGTGCTGCACCTCGCGAGGCGGCGTATCGTGGTGTTCGCGGACCGCCTCGGCGCGCACTGGGACCAGCCCGGACGCCTGGACACGCTCAAGGGCTTCTGCCTGGCGAGCCCCCGCAACACGCTGCATCTGGTACTGCGCGATCCGCCATCCATGCACCGGCACTGCCCCAGGCTGCAGCAGCTCGCGCTCACCTTCGGACACGTCATTGCCATCCGCCGCCCCCGGCAGGAGACGGAAATACCCCGGGACAACTGGCTGGTGGTGGACAACGAGCACTTCGTCCACCAGTTCCACGTCGATCATCCGCAGGGAAATGCCGGCAACCACCTTCCCGCCATGGCGGAACCCCTCTGCGCCCGATTCATGGAGCTCTGGATGGGGAGTGATCCGGTACGCACCGGGAGGCCGCTCGGCCTGTGAAAGCAGGAAAAAATTTCGTTACCACTGGCAACACTTTGTAAAACTCTGTTACACTTTCGCCGTCTTGAAGTGTTGCTGCATGTCGGTGACACACTCAGGAACGAAAACTCTCTCACTTGTTTTTTTGGAAGACGACCGCCATGACTCGTTCCCTGCTGATCGCTGCCCTCCTGGCCCTCGGCCTCACCGCCTGCGGCAAGAAAGAAGAAACCCCGCCCCCGCCTCCTCCCGCCGCCGAGAAGCCCGCTGAGCCCGCGCCCGCCGCTCCGGCCGCCGAAGGCGAGAAGCCCGCTGACGCCGCCGCCCCGGCCGCCGATGCCGCCAAGCCGGCTGACGCCGCCGCCCCGGCCGAGCAGAAGCCCGAAGAGAAGAAGTAATTGGCTCGCGGGCTGCGGCCCGCGCGTCAGTGACACAGGAAGCCGACCCGTTCGCGGGTCGGCTTTTTTGTTGGCACGGCGGCCGTGGACGGGTTGGCCGAGCCCGCTCCGTCAGACGATCTGACGCCAGCCCAACCCGGCAGACTGGTCCGCCACGGCCACCCAGTCGGGTTCACACCCCAGCGCACCTGCAAGCGCTGCTCGGGCGCGGTCCGGCGTGTTGTTCTTCTGCGACAGGTGGACGGCCACGACGTGTTGCAGGGCCGATCGCTCAAGGCTCGCCAGCAGCCGGGCAGCGGCAGCGTTGTCCAGATGACCGAGACGTCCCGATATGCGTTGCTGCAGCGAGGGCGGATAGGCGCTCGCGCGCAGCATGTCGAGATCGTGATTGCATTCCAGCGCCAGCGCGTCGACGCCCGAGAGGCAGGCCTGGATATGCGCAGTCGCCATCCCGGTGTCGGTCAGGACGCCCAGCCTGCGGGCACCGTCACCGAACACGAATTGCGCCGGCTCCCCGGCATCATGCGGCACCGGGAAAGGCTCGATGTACACATCCCCGACCTGGAACGCCGCGTATCCCTCGACCAGGCGCACCTCCGCACCCTCGAGGGCATCCCCCACACCGCGCAGGGTGCCGTGCGTCAACCAGACCGGGATGCCGAACTTCCGCCCCAGCCGCCCGACACCGCCGACGTGATCGTCATGCTCATGCGTGACCACGATGGCATCGAGGCTGCCGGGATCGACCCCCAGCCGCTCGAGGCGAGTGGTCGTCTCCCTGAGGGCGAATCCGCAATCCAGCAGCACCCGGGTCGACCCGGCTTCGACCACGAGACCGTTACCCTGGCTGCCACTGCCCAGGTAAGCGAAGCGCATGTCGGGCAGCGGCGAGCGCGCTCAGCGCAACTGCTCGGCCAGCAGAGAGAGGATGCGCTTGCCTGTCTCGCCGGTCTCCGGCTTTCCGTCCTGCGACAGCACTCTGACCTCTGTGCCGCTGGCACCGGCAGGCACCCCGACCTGGATGCGGTACTGGTCAGGCGCCTTCTTCTCCTCGGATCGCCAGAACGCCAGCTTGGAGATGCCACGCTTCTTCGGCGACTCGGCTTCGGGGTCCTGGTACTTGACGAAATAGATGCCCTCGGACCGGTTCCGGTCCTCGACCATGAATCCGACGCGATCCAGGGCCAGACCGACCCGGCGCCACGCCCTGTCGAAGCTGTCTGCCAGCACCACGGCACCGCCTTCGTCATTTCGGACGACGTTGGCACGAGGCGGCGTGGCATCTGCCGCCTGGACCAGGGTGGGTATCTTCGCTTCCGGCGCGCCGAGCCTCACGGCCAACCGCGATAGCATGGTCACCTCGAGCTCGGGGTCGGTCGGACGCACCTGCCAGCGCGTGTTGTTCTCGCGCTCGCGGTAGTAGACCTCGGCCATGCCTTTGTGACTGACGAACACCTCAGTCTGGTCGTCCGCGGTGCGTTCCAGGCGGGTGCGGTACTTGTCACGCTCGGGCATTGCGGACAGGAAGCCGAGTCCCTTGTTGATCAGACCGGAGAGGCCGCCGACCGGCACCCTCGGTTGAGACTCGGCCCAGTCGGTTTCCATGTAGCCGATCTGAGGGTTCTCCTGGGCCAGCAGGAAACCGCTCTCCTGCCAGAAATCCCTCACCATCAGCCAGACCTGCTCGGGCGGCAGCTTGACCACAAGCCAGCGTTGCAGACCGGCACGCTGCATCTCCACCCGCTCGCTGGCAGGAAGGATCGTCTCCTGCGTGGCCACCCCCGCGGGCTGTTGTGCCGCGCGGTTCTTCTCATACTCCGAGTAGGTCGCCGCCTGGGCGTCGGGCAAGGTGTAGCGCGAACCTGCCGTCCGAGGCTGCGCCAGATCGGGCGGCACCTCGAGCGGCGGGAGCTTGCTGGCCGACTTGTAGTCGATCTTCTTGCCTTCCAATGCCCCGCCGCAGCCGGCGAGGAGAACCGCAGTCGCCAGAGCGGCAGACAAGGCGCGGACCGGACGTTGGGTATGGCAGGCGACGCAAATGGGGGGCAGGGGCATGTCTTGAAAACTCTCAGGCAGCGTGTGTGGCGGCGATCCCGGCCTGGGCCATGGCATCGCGAAGCTCCGGATGGAACCGGGCCGCCAGGGGAGTCAGTGGCAGGCGGATGGCTGGCCCGACAAGCCCCATTTCGCCGAGCACCCACTTGGCCGGTATCGGGTTGGCCTCGATGAACAGGGTCTTGTGCAACGCAAGCAGTGTGTTGTTGATCTCACGCGCCCGGGCGAGGTTCCCGGCAAGCGCAGCGTCGCACATGGCGCGCATGGCGCGCGGCGCGACGTTCGCCGTGACGGAAATGACGCCGTGTCCGCCCATCAGCATGAAGGCCAGGCCGGTACCATCATCACCACTGTAGAGCGCGAAATCGGGAGGCACACGGTGCAGCAGATCGGCGGCGCGCTCGAGATTGCCCGTCGCGTCCTTGATCCCGACGATGTTCGGCACGGAAGACAGGCGTACCACCGTGTCGTTGTTCAGGTCCGCAACCGTCCTGCCCGGCACGTTGTAGAGGATGGTGGGCAGGTCGGTGCAGCCGGCGATCGCCTCGAAGTGCCGGAACAGACCCTCCTGGGTGGGCTTGTTGTAGTAGGGCACCACCGACAACGCGATGTCCGCCCCCACGTCGCGCGCGAAGCGCTGCAGTTCCATGGCCTCGCGCGTACTGTTGCCTCCGGTGCCGGCAATGATCGGAACACGCCCTGCCACATGTTCCACCGCGGTGCGGATCAGCAGGCAGTGTTCCTCGAAATCGACGGTCGGGGACTCACCCGTGGTACCAACCGCGACGATGCCCTGCGTTCCCTCGCGGAGATGAAAATCGATGAGCCGACGGTAGGCTTCGAGATCGAGGCTTCCGTCGTCCGCCATCGGCGTGGCGATGGCGACAATGCTTCCTCTGAGCATTCCTTTCCCCTCTGGCAAAGGCGCGAGTTTAACCCGGATGTTTCATCAAGCCGCGGGATGATGGCACGGCGGGTGCGGGCCGGGATCAGATGCCCCCCTCCTCGCGACACGCGACAATGCGCTGCATCATCGCCGGCCTGGGCGGGCCCTCCTCCACATCCTCGTACGCGACCACGCGCAGCCGGCCGCGCACGCGCTCCAGCAATTCTCCGGGCCGCAGCAGGAAATCCGGATTCGATGGCCGGCCGAAGCGCTCATTGCCCTGGGCAAAGGTCTCGTAGACCAACAGTCCGCCCGGCGAAAGGCTGTCGAGCAGGCTCGGAAACAAGCGGCGGTGCAGGTAGTTCGTGACCACGACGGCATCGAAACGACGTCCCTCCAGAGGCCAGGTTCCGGCCTCCAGGTCGGCGATCATCCACGACACGCCGGACACCGCGGAGGCCCAGGTCTGGATGGCAGGATCGCGGTCGACCGCGATCACCGGATGGCAACGCGCTGCGAGCCACAGGCTGTGGCGGCCCGCGCCACAGGCCACATCCAGCACGGTGCCCCCGGGCCTGATCAGCCTAGCCCAGCGGGCCACCCACGCCGAGGGGGCCGAGGACGCATGGTTGGAATTCATGGCTTGCCTCCGAATTGCCCCAGCATCCGCATCATCGCCGCCGTGCTCGAGCTCTCGAGTGCCTCGATCATGGGGACCAGCATCGGCAGGGACAGGTACAGCATGACGAAACCCAGCGACAAAGTGACGGGAAAACCGACGGCGAAGATGTTCAGTTGCGGCGCCGCCCGGGTCAGGATGCCAAGCGCGATGTTGGCAACCAGAAGTGCGCCAACCACCGGCATGGACATCGCCAGGCCGCTGCGGAAAATCTCCCCGGCCCAAGTCAGCAGGGTCATGAATCCCGGCGCCGCCAGCGGCTCGGGCGACACAGGCAACGTGCGGAAACTCTCCGCCAGTGCGGTCAGCAGCATGTGATGGCCGTTGGTGGCCAGCAGCGTCAGCACGGCGACCACGCCGTAGAACTGGGCGACGACCGGGGTCTGTCCGCCGCCCTGCGGATCGAAAAAGACCGCGAAACCCAGACCGACCTGCAGGCCGGCGAGCTGGCCCGCCATCTCCGCAGCCGCCACGGTGACGCGCACCGCGAAGCCCATGGCGACGCCGATGACCACCTGCTGCACGAGAATGAGGATGCCGGCGGCGGATGCCACCTCCACGCCGGAGACCTGCGGCAGCGCCGGTGCGACCAGGATGGCCAGCATCACCGACAGGGCGACCTTGACCCGCACGGGCACCGAACGATTGCCCAGCACCGGCTCGGTGGCCAAAAAGGCCAGGATGCGTGCGAACGGCCAGCCGAACATGGCCAGCAGCGGCTCGAACTGCGCCACCGTGAATTCGATCACCGTCCCGGCTCCGTGCGATCGCATGCCGCCGGCCCCGGTCGCTCGCCGGTGGCCATGGCCGATAGCACAGGCTTACGGCTCATGGCAGCTGCCAGACCATGCCCATCCCGGGTCAACCGATGATCTGCGGAATGGACGAGAACAGCTGGCGAGTGAAATCGATGAGCGTCGACAGCATCCACGGACCGGCGAGAATCACCACCAGGAACATCGCCAGCAGCTTCGGGATGAAGGACAGGGTCATCTCGTTGATCTGGGTGGCGGCCTGGAAAACGCTGATCAGCAGGCCGACTGCCAGGGCTGTGAGCAGCAGCGGTGCCGACACCAGCACCAGGATCTCGAGCGCCTGCTGCACCAGCGAAATGACGGTCTGCGCATTCATGGACACCCCCTCCGGGCTTGCCCGGCGGACCCGCCGGATCCGGGACGCCACCGGCTGTCAGACATAGAAACTCCGCACCAGGGACCCGATCAACAGGTTCCAGCCGTCCACCAGCACGAACAGCATCAGCTTGAAGGGCAGCGAGATGATCACAGGCGAGAGCATCATCATGCCCATGGACATGAGCACGCTGGACACGACCAGATCGATGATGAGGAAAGGGATGAATACCACGAAGCCGATCTGGAAAGCGGTCTTGAGCTCGGAGATGACATAGGCGGGCACCAGGACCTTCATGGCGACGTCTTCGGGCCCCTTGGGCTGGGGCGAATCGGACAGCCTCACGAACAGCGCGAGGTCCGACTCGCGGGTCTGGCGCATCATGAAGCCCTTCATCGGCCCGGCCGCCCGGTCGATCGCCTCCTCGAAACCCAGCCTGCCATCGGAGAACGGTTTATAGGCGTCCGTGTAGACACGGTCCAGCACCGGCGCCATGACGAAGAAGGTCAGAAAAAGCGACAGGCCCACCAGCACCTGATTCGGTGGCGTCTGTACCGTACCCAGGGCCTGTCTGAGCAGGGAAAGCACGATGATGATGCGTGTGAAGCTGGTCATCATCAGGAGCACAGCCGGGATGAAGGTCAGCGCCGTGAGGAACAGCAGCGCCTGCAGGGACAGAGAGTAGGTCTGGGCGCCACTCGGACCAGGCGTGGCGGTAACGGAAGGCAGACCGACCTGCGCCATGACCCCCTCGGGCAGGGCCGCGAGCGTCGCCAGCAGGAGGACCGCGCGGAGCGCAGGATTCATGACAACGCATTATACGGGCCGAGTCCCGGCCGTGCTCCGGTCAGCCACGGGCCGGGCTCGACATCCCACCGCCCCGGCGAGGTGACGAGGCTCCGTGCGACGGATTGCGGGGCACAGCGGGTCAGCCGGAGGGGTCCCGCCTCGCGTTCAACCAGCGTGCCAGGGCCGAACCGGGCGGCGGAAAACGCGGTGTTGCGGCATCCAGGTAGGCATCGGGTGCGGCCCGCTCCGGACGGGCGAGGGTGTGCAAGGCATTGACCTGGGTGGCCGTGACACCAAGTACCACCCACTCGCCCTCGACCTCGATCACGACGACGCGCTCTTTGGGACCGACCATCACGGCCCCGACCACCTTGACCGGCCCATGGCCGTGTCCGGCTCCGGGCACGTAACGGCGCGCGAGCCACGCGGCCCCGCCGATGGCGGCCATGACGATACCTAGTCCGAGCAGTACCTGCAGCACCGTCGACAGCGTACCGGGCGGGCTGACCGCCTCGGCTGCCAGCACCGGCCCGGGCATCGACAAAGCGACCAACCAGGTGGCACGCCTCATCGGTTCAGGCCGCGAAGGCGTTCCTCTGGGGTGATGATGTCGGTTAGCCGGATGCCGAACTTGTCGTTCACCACCACCACCTCGCCCTGAGCGATCAGACAGCCATTCACCAGGACATCCATGGGCTGACCAGCCAGGGCGTCGAGCTCCACCACGGAACCCTGGGCCAGCTGCAGCAGGTTGCGGATGGCGATCTTGGTACGACCCAGTTCCACGGTCAGGGTGACCGGGATGTCGAGGATCATCTCCAGCCGGGGGGTCTGCGCACCCGCCAGGGTGTCCGCCTTGAGCTCCTGGAACATGCCTGCGGCCGGGACGGCCGCCGGTTTCGGCGCCTCGGCAGCCGCCTGCTGTTCCGCCAGAGCGGCGGCCCAGTCATCGGCCGAGACGTCGCCCTGATCCCCTTCAGCCATGGCCCACCCCTGTCTGTTCGTCGGGAAGCGTACGCACTCGCTCCACCTTGAGGGCATATTGTCCGTTCGCCATCCCGTACCGGCAATCAGCCACCGCGACCCCGTCCACCTCGGCGGAAACCACATCAGGCAGTGAAAGGGAGATCACGTCCCCGACCTCGAGTTCCATGACCTCACGCAAGGTGAGGTTGGCGGTGGTCAAGTTGGCCACGAGGTCTACCCGGGCATCCTGGACCTGGCGCGTCATGCGCTGCAGCCATCGCATGTCGGTCTCGGCGCGGTCGGCTGGAAAGCCGTTGTAGAGGAGGTCCCGCAGCGGCTCGATCATGGAATACGGCAGGCAGACGATGATGTCACCACTGCCGGTGCCGATGTCGACCGTGAAACTGGCGGAAACCACCACCTCGGTCGGCGTGCAGATGTTCGCGAACTGGGTGTTCATCTCCGAGCGCACGTGCTCGAAGTGCAGCGGGTGTACCTGTGCCCAGGCCTTGTCCAGTTCCTCGAACACCACGGCGAGCAGTCGCTGGATCACCCGCTGCTCGGTCGGCGTGAAATCGCGGCCCTCGATGCGGGTGTGTATCTGTCCGCTGCCGCCGAACAGGTGGTCGACCACCTGGAACACCAGGGTCGGCTCGATGATCACGAGTCCGGCGCCCTTCAGCGGCTTGACGTGGACGATGTTGAGATTGGTTGGGACGACCAGATTGCGGATGAAATCCGAGTATTTCTGGACCTTGACCGGGGTAACCGCAACTTCGGCGCTGCGGCGCATGAAATTGAAGAGCGCCGGCCGCAGGGTGCGGGAGAAGCGCTCATGGACCAGTTCCAGCGTGGGCATCCGCCCACGGACGATCCTTTCCTCGCGGCCGATGTCGTAGGTGCGGACGCCGGCACTGCCGGCCGGCGTGCCGGCCAGCTCCTCGGGTTCGCCGGTGACACCGCGCAGCAGCGCATCGACTTCTTCCTGGGAAAGGATATCGTCGGACATCCGCCTATTGAATGACGAAGGACGTGAGCAACACGTCCAGCGCCCCCGTCCTGGGTTTGGTCTTCCGATCCGCGCCTTCTGGCGCAGGCTTGTACTTGCCAATGGCACGATTGACCGCGTCGCGCATCTCGTCGCGCAGCACGTTCTTGCCTTCCAGCGTGTTGAGATCCTCCACCCGCTTGCTGCTCAGGATCAGCAGGATGGCATTGCGGATCTCCGGCAGGCGCTGCTTGACCGAGTCCATGATCTCGGGTGAGGACAGCTTCACATCCACCCCCACCTGCAGGTAGCGCTCGACGGTCTCGCCGGAGACGTTGACCACGAAGGGCTCGAGAGACAGGTAAACGGGCGGCTTGCCCTTGGCGCCACCTTCGTCTTCCGCCTCGTCTGCCGCCACTTCCTTTGCGTTGCCATGCTCCGCCGTGCCGTGTTTGCCGAACAGGAACAGGTAGGCCGCAGCGCCGCCGCCCCCGAGCAGCAGCAGCGCCGCCGCCACGATGATGATCAGCTTCTTCCTGCTTTTCGTCGCGCCCCCTGCTTCGGTCTGCCCCAGGTCGACGACGGTTGCCGCTGCTTTCGATGCCATGTTCACCTCGGTTGCGTGGGATTCTCACGCGCTTGTCATCGGCGCATCCCGGCAACGCTGGAGCACCAAAAGGACAAACGTGGTCACTGCAACGGCATCGCTGTTTCAAACTTCATAAAAAACAACCAATTTGCGCAGTTACTTTAGGTTGTTTTTAAGATTATCGCAAGACGCCCGACGGCAAAGTGCTGCTGCGGGGTCGCAGGACGGCGCCGGCAGCGGACTCGAGCGGGGGATGGCTCGGGGGGAACGGGAGATCGGCCGGGATATCCCTCTCGGAGGGAGCGCAATCGCGGCCGGAATGGCCGGGGCCAAGGCGGCCCCGGCGCATGAAGGGTGAATCCGGATCAGGCGAACAGGTCGACGGCCCGCAGGCTGGCGACCGGACCCGACCAGCGGGTCGCGGCGGACGACGTCACGGCAGAGACAGGTTCGGAACGGTCGTCGCGGGCGCGCGAACCGCCGCGGGCGTCATCGCGGGGATTGCGCTCCTGCTGCGACTGGGCGCCGACGAACACATTGCCCAGACTGACTCCCGATTCGGCGAGAGCCTCGGTGAGGCGCGGCATGGCCGACTGGATCGCCTCACGGACCGGCGCGTGCGGAGAGAAGAAGGACAGGCTGGCCTGATCCCCGTTCATGCTGACCTGGATCTCCACCGGCCCGAGGTTGGGCGGATTGAGGTGGAGTTCGGCGACCGGTTGGCGGTTCTGCAGGGCCAGTGCCATGCGATCGGAGAACGCATCTCCCCAGGCGGGGGAGCTCACCGGGACGGTGAGCGTCATCCTGGGCGACGCACCACCCTGGGCAGGTATCGAAGGCTGGACTGCAGCGCTCGTAGCGGCGACCGATGTCCCGGGGCCTGCGCCGGTCTCGGCGTGAAGCGCCGGCTTTTCATGCGGCAGTTCCTGGGATACCGGATCCCTGGCACGCCGCGCGCGGGTCTCGCCGGCGTCGGCGCCCAGCGCCTCCACCAGATCACGGAACTCCCCGGAGGCCTTGCCGGGCGCTTCCGCGGCAGGCTTGTCGTCTCGCACGACGCCGCCATCCTCCGCAGCCAGTCGCGGCAGGAGGCCGCGACCGCGATCGCCGCGAGAGCTCTCGACCGCTTCCCCAAGTTCCCGGGTGACGGGCATGCCCTGGGCAACGATGGGCGTTCCCTGCTGCTGTTGCAGCAGTGCGAGCACACCTGCCTGGAGCGCCAGCGTGTCGCCAGCCACCACCGGCGCCTCGGCCTCGGCAACCGGTTCCTCGCCGGAAGCGGCGGGGCGTTGATCCGACGGCATGGCATTCTGCTCGCCGTCACGGGCGGACATCCTGGACTGCAGTACCTGACCGAAGCTTTCCGTCCCGCCAGCGCCATCCGCCGGCGCAGGGGTACCGGCATCGGCCCGCTCAGGCGCCGCGGTGGCGGCAAGTTTGGCCGGGGCGGCAACGAGGACCGGCAACACTGTTCCTTCTGGCATCGCAAACTCCTGATTTCAAGAGATTCGCGGTGGAGATGGCAATCGCCGTGCCATCCCGGGTGTGTCGACTGAGAAGCGATCGCCGGGTGCCCGCCGGGCCCGTCGCGACCGGCGGACGGCCTGGCCAGCACTCCGGCAACCCGTGTGCGCAGTCGAAGCGCGACTCCCCTGAGGCCCTCCTGGGTCGGCTTCCGGTCAGCCTGCCTTGCCAGCCTGACCGGCCCGATGGCCTCGGGCTGCAAACTCGTCGAGCAGTTTCTGCTCCGCCCGGCCCTCGCGCACCTGCTCGCGTTGCGCATGGCGGTGGGCGAGGACGTCGATGGCGTGTTCCCGCCGCGACTGCTCCTCCCAGTGCAGGCGCGCAGTCTCCCAGGTGGCCCGAAGCCTGCCTTCCTCGATGCGCTGCAGGTCTATGGCTTCACGGATGCGTTCCAGGAAGACACCGAAATCGCGCAGCCGCAGCGCGTTGGCTCCCTCCTGCAGGATGCGCAGGCGCATCGCCTCGTACTCCGCGAGATAACCCTCGAGTTCGCGCCGCTTCAGCTCTGCCGCACGCAGCCGCCCCGCGTGAGCCTGCAAGGCTGTGGCGGCGTCCTCGGTGCGCTGGCGCAGTACCTCGCGGATCGGCTCGAGCGGAAAGCGGCGGGCCATCAGGCCGCCACAGGGATATCGCCCACCAGGGCTGTCAGAGCAGCCCGGCTGTCCGCGTAGCCCGAACGCTCCCGGATATCCTGGCGCAGGTAGGCGAACAGGGGCTCGCGCAGGCGCAGGGCCTCATCCAGCACCGGGTCGGCGCCCGGGGTGTAGGCGCCAACGTTGATAAGGTCGCGGCTGCGGCGGTAGGCGGAGTAGAGCTGCTTGAAGCGCCGGATCCGCGCCAGCTCTGGCGGCGTCACGATCTCGGTCATGGCCCGGCTGATCGACTGCTCGATATCGATCGCCGGGTAATGCCCCTCGTCAGCGAGATCGCGCGACAGCACCACGTGACCGTCCAGGATGGCGCGGGCGCTGTCGGCGATCGGATCCTGCTGGTCGTCCCCCTCGGTGAGGACGGTGTAGAAGGCCGTGATCGATCCGCCACCCTCGTCACCATTGCCGGCGCGTTCCACCAGCTGCGGCAGCTTGGCGAACACCGAGGGCGTGTAGCCCTTGGTGGCGGGAGGCTCACCAATTGCCAGCGAGATCTCGCGCTGCGCCATGGCGTAGCGCGTCAGCGAGTCCATGATGAGCAGCACCTGGCGGCCCTCGGCACGGAAGTGCTCGGCGATGGCGGTCGCGTAGGCCGCCCCGTGCAACCGCAGCAGGGGCGGACTGTCGGCTGGCGCCGCCACCACGACCGAGCGGGCGAGCCCTTCCTCGCCGAGGATGCGCTCGATGAACTCCTTGACCTCGCGGCCGCGCTCACCGATCAGCCCGACCACCACCACGTCCGCCTCGGTGTAACGCGCCATCATGCCCAGCAGCATGCTCTTGCCCACCCCGCTGCCAGCGAACAGCCCAAGACGTTGCCCGCGCCCCACGGTAAGCAGGCCGTTGATGGCCCGCACCCCGACGTCCAGAACCTCGTGGATGGGCACACGGCCGAGCGGATTGAGTGGCCGGCTGTAGAGGGGAACGTGGCGATCGAAACTGACCGCCCCCCGGTCATCCAGCGGCCGTCCCGTGCCGTCCAGCACCCGCCCGAGCAGCCCCCAGCCCACCCCCACCTGACGCGCCCGGTCGGCGGCGCGTCGCCTCGGGATGAAGTCCACCCCCAGCCCCGGGGTCCGTACCGCGCCCGCCTCCACCGGCACCACCAGTGCACCGGGCTCGAGGCCGTAGATGTCGGTGGCGGGCATGAGGAACAGGCGGTCTCCCGAGAAGCCGACCACCTCGGCATCGACGCGCTGTCCGGTCGGCGCCACGACGTAGCAGGAGTTGCCAACCGGCAGCTTGAGCCCCACCGCCTCCATCACCAGACCGGCGACCCGCGTCAGGCGGCCGCTCACGGTCCAGGGCGCCACCTGGGTGCTCGCGGCGCGGCAGTCCTGAAGATACTTGTCCCAGCGCTGCAGCCCGGCCACGCGCGCCTCAGCTCCGGGTGTCCAGCCAGGCGTCATCGCGCCCCAGGCTGGCGACCACGCGGCGCCAGCGGTTGTCCAGCGTGGCGTCGATCTCGGAGGAGGCTGTCTGGATGCGGCAGCCACCGCGCTCCAGGCGCTCGTCCTCGACGATGACCCAGGCGGCGAGATCCTCATCGCCCTCCTGGGCGATGGCGCGAACCACGGCGGCGTCCTGCGGGTGGAGCATCAGCTTGGGGCCCGGGCCGAGATCCGGGAAGCTGCGCACCGCCTCGCGGATTACTGCCAGCACCAGCTCGGGATGCACGCGGATGGCCTGCCGCACCATCTGGCGTACCAGATCGAGGGTGAGGGCGAGCACTTCGCCGGCGAGGCGCTGCTCCAGGGATTCGGCGAGTTCGGCCAGCCGGGTGTGGACGGCAGCGATGGCTGCCACCTCTTCCCGGGCGCGCGCCAGCCCCTCGGCATGACCCTGCGCGAACCCTGCACGCCGGCCGTCCTCGCGCGCCGACGCGATCTCACGCCCCAGATCTGCGTCGTCTGACCGCGGGACGTCGACCGTCAACGGCACTGCCGAGCCCGGACCACCCGTGTCGCCGTCCCAAGCAGGCACCCCGGCCATCCGGGAGGCACCCGCCGGCGATACGCCCGGGGCCACCGGGGCGGGAGGCGCAATTTCGCCCGGAACCCAGGGCTCGAACCGGCCCCGGCCGCCGGACCGTATGACACGGTTACTCGACAAGACCCTCGTCTCCGCCACGACCGCCCAGCACGATCTGGCCCTCGTCCCCCAGACGACGCACGATCTTGAGGATCTCTTTCTGCTCCGCCTCCACCTCGGACAACCGCACCGGCCCCTTGGCCTCGAGATCCTCTCGAAGCATGTCCGCCGCCCGGCTCGACATGTTCTTGAAGATCTTCTCCTTGAGCGCGTCGGAGGTACCCTTCAGGGCCACCACGAGCGAGTCGGACTGGACCTCGCGCATGAGCAGCTGGATGCCGCGGTCGTCGAGTTCGAGCAGGTTCTCGAACACGAACATCTTGTCCTGGATCTTCTGCGCAAGCTCGGCATCGCTCTCCCGGATGAAGTCCGTGACCGGTCCCTCGTACTGGGTGCCCAGGAAGTTGAGGATGTCGGCCGCCACGTTGATGCCACCCATGGAGCTCTTCTTCACCCGCTCGCTGCCGGTGAGCAGCTGCGTCAGTACATCGTTCAGGTCGCGCAGCGCCGAGGGCTGCACGCCCTCAAGCGTCGCGATGCGCAGCATCACGTCATTGCGCTGGCGCTCGGGGAAGCATTTGAGGATCTCGCTGGCCTGATCCGCCTCCAGGTGCGCCAGGATGGTGGCGATGATCTGGGGATGTTCGTTGCGAATGAGCTCCGCCACAGCCGAGGGATCCATCCACTTGAGACTTTCGATCCCCGAGTTGTCGTTGTTGGTCAGGATGCGGTCCAGCAGGGCCATCGCCTTGTCATTGCCCAGGGCGCGGGTGAGGACCTTGCGGATGTACTCGTCGGAGTCGGTGGTGATGCCGTCCTGACGCTCGGACTCCTCACGGAACTCGGTGACCACCTCAGCCACCTCGTCACGCGGGATGGTCGACAGTCTGGCCATCTCCATGCCGAGCCTCTGCACCTCGCGCGGACCGAGCAGGCGCAGCACCTCCGCCGACGCCTCCTCACCCAGGGTCATGAGCAATACCGCCGCGCGGTGCACGCCGTCGTCACTCACCCTTGGTCACCCATCCCCTGATCACCTGCGCCGCGAGCCGCGGGTTCTCCCGGGCGATGTCCCGCGCGCGCTGGATGCTGCGCTCATAGTCGAGGGTCTCGCGCAACTCCTCCGGACTGGGTGGTGGCTCCTCCACCACGGGTGGCGGCTCCGGGGCCGGTGGCGGCGTCGCCGCAACCTCGCTCAGGCGGATGAGATCACGCACCGAGGACCTCACCATCAGCAGGGTGGCCAGGCCCAGGCCCGCCACCAGCAGCCACTTGCCGGCCTCGATCGCCAGGGGCAGGTTGCCCGGGTCCTTCCAGAAGGATGGCGCCTCCGGCTCGGAGGGCACGAGGAAGGGCGCATTCACGACGTTGACGGTGTCACCACGATCCTTGTCGAAACCCATCGCCTCGCGCACCAGGGTCTGGATCTGCGCCATCTCCTTGGGGTCGTAGGGCTGCAGCTTCGCCTCTCCGGTCTTGTCGACCACGCGCTTGTGATTGACCACCACCGCCACCGAAAGGCGCTTGATGGTGCCGACTTCGGTGCGGGTGTGGCGGATGGTCTTGTCGAGCTCGAAATTTACCTTGCTGTCACGCTGCGAGGTGGAGGCCATGGGTGGTCCGGCTGCAGCCCCGCCCGCCTCTGTCTGGGGAGGCTGAACCAGCGGCGCGGAGGCCGCGCCCGGCGGGGTGTTGGACAGCGCCCCCGGCACCCCCTGTGGACCCTGGGGGGTCTGGCTGGTGGCCTCGGTGCTCTGCTGGCTGCGCATCGCCTGATCACGCGGGTCGTTGTTCGGGCGGTAGGTCTCGGAGGTCTGCTCGACCTGGGAGAAATCGAGCGCGGCCGCCACCTGCGCGCGCACATTGTCCGGCCCGGTCAGCGGCCGGAGGATCGCCTCGATCTTGCGGGCGATGTCGTCCTCGATCTGGTGCAGGTACTTCATCTGCGAGCGGTCGAGCCCGCTCGTGCTGAGATCGTCGGCAGCGCCGGACAGCAGCTTGCCGGACTGGTCGACCACGGTCACCTGCCTGGGAGAGAGTTCCGGCACGCTCGAGGCCACGAGGTGGACGATACCGCTGACCTGCCCCTGGTCGAGCCCGCGCCCCGGATGCAGCGCGATCATGACCGAGGCGCTGGGCCTCTGGTTCTCGCGCAGGAACACCGAGGGCCGCGGGATCGCCAGATGCACCCGGGCATCCTGGACCTCGCGCAGCGCGCGGATGGTCTGTGCGAGCTCGCCCTCCAGGCCGCGTTGGTAGTTGACCTGCTCGACGAACTGGCTGGTACCGAAGCGCTGACGCTCGAGCAGGTCGAACCCGACCCCGCCGCCCTTTGGCAGGCCCTGGCTGGCGAGCTGCAGGCGCGTCTTGTAGACGACGTCGGAGGGAACCTCGATGACGCTGCCGCCGCCGCTGATGCGGTACGGCACGTTCATCTGGGACAACTGCGCGATGATGGCGCCGCCGTCCTTCTCGGCAACATTGGAAAACAAGACCTTGTAGCCCGGCGCCGAGGCGAACAGCGCAACGGCCACCACGATGGTGACCAGGACCGGCAGGCCGGCCAGAAGGGCGAATTTGCGGGCGTTGCTGAGCTGACTGAAACCCTGCCGCAGCGTCAGCAGGAATTCACGGGGAGCCTGTGCCATCGGCGCGAGACCTCAAGCTCAGACTTGCATGCTCATGATTTCCTGATACGCCGAGACAAGGCGGTTGCGCACCTGGACCATGGTCTGGAAGGACAGGCTCGCCTTCTGCAACTGGACCATGACGTCCTGGAGGTTGACATTGGGATCGTTGGCGTCGAAGGCCTGCTGCAGCCCGGTCGCCTCCTGTTGCACGGCATTGACCTGATCGAGCGAAGACCTGAGCAGGTCGGCAAAATTTGCCGCCCCACCGGCAACGTTTGCCGACTCCTGGCCCGCCGCCTTGGAGGCAGCCTGCCGGAGTTCGCCGAGTAGTT
>JBILUV010000202.1:0-6711 GCA_044370825.1 Burkholderiales bacterium
CATCGATACGGGGATCGGTAGCGAGTCGGCGCAAAGCACCATAGACGTCGGGGACGCGCTGGACGGCGTAGAGTTTCCAGAACTCCCGGCATACCTCTTTCAGGTGCCGTCCTCCCAGGCTGTCGACTACGAAGGTGGCATAACCCCACTGCCGCAGCTGCGGTTCCCAGGTGTTCTCGGCATATCCGTTCCCCATGCAGCCGTGGGCCAGGATCACGGCCGGAAACGGACCCGCCCCCCGGGGAAGGCTCAGTTCGCCGGTGAGCGTGAGGGATTCGGTGCGCACTTCCATGGCGATGCGCGGACCCCGGGCGACGATGCTGCCAGCGGTTTCGAAGGTCTTGCGCAGCACGTTCTCACTTGCCGAAGGCTCGGCCGCGCAAGCCGGGGCAGCGAGGCTCGACAGGGTCGTGAGGGCCGCCGTGACCACGGCTCCGACCGCCGCCGGGATGGCCATGCTGCGCCTGCGAGGCGAGACCCGCGGCACCGGGACCGCGTGGGCATTGAATGGGGGCCTCGAGCCATGGGGCGCGGGGCGAATCATCACCTCTTCCGAAGCAGGGTGGCAGCGGGTTCCGGTGACCTGGAACGGAGCGTCATCAGAGAGCAGGACCGACGCAGAAGTGGCGTCCCGGGAATGGGAACCCGCGCCGGGGGGATTCGTGGTGCGAACGGACCTGAGCCCGACGCCAGGATGATCGGATGGCATGAGACTGCCCGCCGAGGGTGAAAGCGCACCGGGGCAGGAATGCCCCGGTGCGCCGTCAGATCACATCTTCTTCCAGTCGCCGGACTGCTCGAACGCGTAGGCGGCCTTGTAGATGGTGGCTTCGTCGAAGTGCTTGCCCGCGAGCATCAGCCCCACCGGCAGGCCGTCGGACATGCCGCAGGGCACGGTGATGGCCGGGTGGTGGGTGATGTCGAACGGGCAGGTGTTGGTGATCATCTCCAGCGCGCGCTGCACGTACAGTTCACGCGAGGCGTCAGCCGGCGGCAGCGGCGTGGCCTTGAGCGGCATGGTGGGCAGCAGCAGCAGGTCATACTTCGCCAGCACGGCGTCGTAGGCGGCCTGGATGCGGCGCGAGATGTTCACCGCCTTGCCATAGAAGCGCGAGCCGTACTTCTTCTTCATGTGCACACCGAGGATCGTGAGGATCTTGGTGGTCTCGGAGAGCTGGTCGGCGCGCAGCTGCCAGCCGTGCAGCTTGTCGATCAGGCTGGTGACGTAGAGATCCTGGCGCGACAGGCCGTAGCCGTCACCGCCCATCATGGTCTGGGCGATACCTTCCGTGCCTATGGGCGTCCACACCGCGGGGCCGAGCAGATGCTCGGGTATGGAGACCTCTTCGACGATGGCGCCGAGGCTGCGCAGATGGTCGGCAGCCTTGCGCACCTTGGCGTCCGAATCAGCCTCGGAGTTGGGGTGACCGAAGCCCTCCTTCACCACGGCGATGCGCATGCCCTTGACGCCACCGGCGATGCCGGAGGTGTAGTCCAGGGTGCCGGCCTTCTTGTCGTGGTACTGGCGCGGGTCGAGGCCATCCGTGCCGGCGATGACCTCGAGCAGCACGGCGTTGTCCATCACGTTGGCCGTCATCGGCCCGGTGTGGTCGACGTAGACCTCGATGGGCATGATGCCGGTGTAGGGCACCAGGCCGTGGGTCGGTTTCATGCCGACGATGCCGCACCACGAGGCCGGCATGCGGATCGAGCCGCCCTGGTCGCCGCCGATGGACATATCCGACTCACCGAGGGAAACGACCACGCCGCTGCCGGAAGAAGATCCGCCCGCCGAGTAGCCCATCTTGTGCGGGTTGTGCACCGGGCCCTTGGCGCCGGTGTGACTACCGCCCGAGATGCAGAAATTCTCGCAATGGGTCTTGCCTGAGATCTCGCCGCCGGCATCCAGGATGCGGGTGACGATGGTGGCGTCCACGTCGGGCACGTAGCCCTCGAGGATGGCGTTGCCGTTCATCATGGGCACGCCCGCGACCATCACGTTGTCCTTGATCGCGACACGCTTGCCGGCCAGCTTGCCCGACGGCGCACCCTTGATGGCGGTCTTGACGTACCACGCGTTGTGGGTGTTTTCCGCGGCCGAGGGAAAGCTCCCCGGGGTGCGGGGGTATTTCACCTCCGGCAGGTTGTCAGGCATGGCGTCGACGAGGTTGTAGGCGTCGACGTAGCCTTTCATCAGGCCGAGGTAGGACGTGACGTCTTCGTCGCTCATCGACACGCCGACCGCATCGGCGGCCTCCAGCAGCTGCTCGGGGGTGAGATATGGGACAGTCATGGAGTTCCTCCTTGTGTTGACTCGGGTTGCATCCTGTCGGACACCACGCCGGCGGCCGATGGGGCCGGGCGGATGCCGGGGTCGTCACGCCGCGCAGCAGGCTCGGACGCGATCGCGCCCGTTCCCAGGTGCCGTCGCGGCGTCATGGCGCCAGCAGTTTCACCAGCTCGGGGTCGTCCCGTATCTGCGCCGACGGACCCTCGAGCGCGACCCGGCCGCGGTCCATGACGTAGCAGTATTGCGAGACCCGCAGGGCGAGCTGGACGTGCTGCTCCACGATCACCACCGCCATGGTCTGGGTGAGCTGCTCGAGACGTTGCGCGATCTCCTCGATGACACCGTGCCACACGCCCTCTGTCGGCTCGTCCAGCATCAGGAGGTGGGGCCGAGCCAGCAGCGCGCGGCTGATGGCGAGCATCTTGCGCTCGCCGCCGGACAGGGTGCCGGCCTTCTGCGACAACCTTTGCCCGAGCCGCGGAAACAACGCGATCATTTCGTCCATGCCGTTGCGCCCGCTGCGGTCTCCCATGGCGCCGATGAGCATGTTCTCGCGCACCGTGAGGCCCCCGAAAATGGCCTGCTCCTGGGGAACGTGACCGAGGCCCTCGCGCACGCGCTTCTCGGTCGGCATGTGGGTGCAGTCCCGGCCGTTGAAGCGCACCGTTCCGGCCGAGGCGCGCAGGTCCCCGGCCAGGGTCTTGAGCAGTGTGGTCTTGCCGGCGCCGTTTCGCCCCAGAATGGCGACGCCGCCGCGCGAAGGCACGCGCAGCGAGATACCGAACAAGGCCTGGCTGGTGCCGTAGTGGGTTTCGATGCCGGAGGCCTCGAGCAGCATGTTCTCAGGCATGGGAGAGGTACGCCTCCTTGACGCGCGGGTCCTCCTGCACGGCGGCCGTCGGGCCGCTGGCCACCACCTTGCCCTGGTCGAGCACGGTGAGCGAGTCGCAGATGTCTTTGATGAAGTCGAGATCGTGCTCGACGATGAGCAGTGAACAGTGCTCCTTGATCGGTGCCAGGAGTTCTCCGGTGGCGCGCCTCTCCTGGGGGCTCATGCCGGCGGTGGGCTCGTCGAGCAGCAGGATCTTTGGCTTGCGCGCCAGGGCCATGGCGATCTCCAGCCACTGCTGCTGGCCGTGGCTCAGTTCACCCGCGAGATCGTCGGCGCGCTGCGCCAGACGAAAGCGCTCCAGCGCCTGCATCACCTCGGGGTGCAGGGCGCGCCGCGTCTTCGACATGCCGAGTGACCACACCGGGTTGCCGGCCTGGAGGCCGAGCAGGATGTTGTCGTAGACCGAGAGCTGGGGAAGGATGGCCGTGATCTGGAACTTGAGGCTCATCCCCAGGCGCGCGCGCTCGTAGGGCGGGGCGGTGGTGATGTCATGCCCATCGAAACTGATGCGTCCGGAGGTCGCGAAGTGGGCCCCGGCGATCGCCTTGAGCAGGGTGCTCTTGCCCGAGCCGTTGGGGCCGATGAGTCCGTGGAAGGAGCGGGTCTCCACGGATAGACTGGCGCCATCCAGTGCGCGCAGCGTGCCGAAGATCTTGCCGATGTCCTGCGCCGAAAGCAGTGCCATGGTTCACTCCCCGTCCCGATCGCGGCGGCGTTTCCAGCCGTAGGAGCCGATGCGCTCCCGGGTCGAGACCACCAGGCCCAGCAGTCCGCTGGGCTGGAAGGTGACCACCAGCAGCAGCACCAGGCCCAGGATGACGGGCCAGAAGCGCTTCACAAGATCGATGTCGGCCAGGACGTAGCTGAGCGCCTCGATGGAGGCCGTGCCGATGATCGGGCCGACCAGGGTGCCGGCGCCTCCGAACAGGCAGTAGATCACCGCCATGGTCGACAGACCCGGCCCCATGTTGCCGGGCCCGATGAAGCCCTGATGATAGGAATACAGTGCGCCCGCGAGACCGGCGATCATGCCGCTGAAGGCGAACACGATGGCCTTGTAGAGCTGGACGCGGTAGCCGAAGAAGGCGAGCCGCTCTTCGTTCTGCCGCACGCCCGCGAGGACGAGACCAAGCTGGGAGCGTGTCAGGAAGCGGCTCACCAGATACACGGCCAGCAGACAGCCCAGGGCGAGGAAGTAGAAGGCCATGCCTTCGACGAATTCGTATTCGCCGGCCTGCAGCAGCTTGATCGATGACAGGCCGTTGCCTGCGCCGACGTATTGCCAGCCCGACACGAGGCGCTCGGCGGCATAGGCGCCGGTGAGCGTGCCCAGGGCAATGAAGATGGGTGTGGGCGTGCGCCGCCCGAGCAACAGGAAGGCCGCAAACACCGTGGAGAGCACCAGCCCGACCAGCATCGCCAGCGGCAGCGTGCCCCAGATGTGGCTGAACTCGAGGTCGCGGCCGACCAGCGCGATGACGTAGGCGGGCACGCCGAAGAACAGGGCCTGACCGAAGCTCATGATGCCGGAGTAGCCCCAGCAGAGCTCGAAGCTCAGCGCGAGGATCGACAGGATGAGGATGTTGGTCGCGAGGGTGACGAGCTCGGGCCTGCTGTCGAGCGCGAAGGGCGTGACCAGCATCACCGCCAGGGTGAGGACTTCCAGGACCGGCAACACGCGGCGGGGTCGCGTGGACCCCGCCGCGGCGGTCGTCGCGCTGGCGGTCATCGCCCGGTCATCCGGGCGGTGGTGGGCGCGGGACGGGACATCAGCACTCCTTCGGATCGACCATCTTGGACTGCTTGATCACGTCGTAGCGCGTCTTGCCGGCGTCGACCTTGCACACCGCGATGTACATGTTCATCTTGCAGTGCATCTTGCCGGGCACCATCTCCGCGCCGCCGCCAGGACCCTCGGCCAGCTTGGCGGAATCCATCGCCGCCGACACCGCCTCGCGCTTGAGCTCGCCGTTGGTCGCCTTGACGGCAGCCTCGTAGAACTTCACGCCGCGATACATGCCGGTGGAGGCGCTACCCGCCGTGAACAGGTACTTCGTGCCCGGGAACTTCTTCGCGTAGCCCTCCTGCAGCTTCTTGCTGAAGGGATCGGGCACCGCCTGGAAGTAGTCGAGGCAGGACAGCAGGCCTTCCATCTCCTGGGCCGGGTGGTAGTTGAGCAGGTTCTCGTCGTAGTAGACGCAGCTCACCACGCCGCCGTTCTTCTGGAAACCGCTCTCGTAGAGCTGCTTGACGAAGGGCTGCAGGCCGGGCGGGATGATGGTGTTGAACACGCAGTCGACCTTGCCGTCCTTGATCTTGCCGATGGTCGCCGAGTATTCGGCCTGGTCGAGGGGGTAGTACTCCTCGAACACGACGGTACCGCCGTTGGCCTCGATCACCTTGCGGGCGTACTTGTTCAGCAACTGCGGCCAGACGTAGTTGGCCGAGGGCAGGGCGAAGCGCTTCTTGCCCAGGGTCTTGATGATGTAGGGGATGAGCTCGTCGCACTGCTGGGCCGGCGTCGGTCCGGTGCAGTACAGGTGCTTGGTGCACTCGAGACCTTCATACAGCTGCGGGTAGATGTAGAGCGTCTTGCCGCGGTTGACGATCGGGTCCTTGATGGCCTGGCGCATGGCGCTGGTGATGCCGCCGAGGACCACGTCGACCTTGCGCTCCTGGATCAGCTTGCGCACGTTGCCGACGGCGATCTTGGGGTCGGAGGCGGTGTCCTCGAGGTAGAGCTCGATCGGACGGCCGAGGATGCCGCCACCCTGGTTGATCTGCTCCACGGCGAACTGGGCCACCTGCCAGTTGGCATTGCCCGAGGGCGCAATGGCGCCGGTGATGTCGGTCGCGATGCCCATCTTGATCGGGCCGGCCGCGTGGGCGAACGGCGCCTTCAGCATCCAGCCGCCAGCCAGGCCGGCGATCCAGCCAGACGCCGCGAGCGCGCCACCGCCGGTCAGCAGCCGTCGACGGCCAAGGTCAACGGGGGCGATCCCGTCCGACCGAAGCCCACTGCCAAATCGGAAATCAGACATCTCAACTCCTCCCTTGTGTGATGAAGCCTTGCGGCCGGAACTTCACGATCGCCAGGGCGATCACGAATACGAGTGGATCGGCGAGAACGGGCAGCACGACCCAGGGCAGGCCCGAGGCCATGACCCCGACGACCGAGGCACCGAGCACCGGCCCCTCGAAGGTGCCAACGCCGCCCAGCATGACGGACAGGAAGGCCTGCACCAGGAAGCGGGTGCCGATGTCGGCGGACAATTGGTAGAGCGGCACGATGAGCGCGCCGGCGAGGCCGGCGAGCGCCGACCCGAAGGCGAAGGTGAGCGCGTACAGCCGGGTGGTGGAAATGCCACAGGCGCGCGCCAGGGAGGGATTTTCGAGCGCCCCTCGCACCTGCAGGCCGATGTTGGTGCGCGCCAGCAGCAGCCAGCTCAGGGTGATCACCACGAGCGTGGTGAAGATGATGACGGTGCGCCAGATGGAGAAATCCAGGCCGCCGATGCTGAACATGCCG
>JBILUV010000204.1:0-6687 GCA_044370825.1 Burkholderiales bacterium
CGAGGGCGAAGCCGGCTGCGGCCGTGTTGAAGCTGCCGTCCGGGTTGTAGGACAGGTTCGCCGCAGCACGAGTCGTGTCGTACACGACGCGCATCCCCGAGATCTGCGGGTAGCGGCCGTTGGCGGTGCCGGTCGCCGAGGCCGCGCCAACGCCCCACTCCAGCAACTGCTTGAGCTGGGCCGCATCCACATCCGGTATCGCCACCACCAGATTGGCGAAGGGCAGTGTGGTGCCTACCTCGCCGAGGGTGATGTCTCCCGGGTTGATCGAAGCGCGGATGCCACCACCATTCTGGAAGGCGACGGTGGTGCCAGTGGCCCAGCGGATCGAATCGGCAGTGAGATTGCCGAGGTTGGACTCGGTGTTGCGAACTCCGGCGAGGAAGGAACCGGCCGTGCCGGGCGCGCCGTTGACACTGCCTGACGCCGGCCCGAGTTGGACTTCCGAGGTGCCAATGATGGTGGCGTTGAGTGCATCCACGTAGGTCTTGACGGGCGTGACGACGTCGCTGTTCAAGCTGGCAACGGGTGAGACGCGGTCGGCATCGCCGCTCGCGCCGGAGACGCGATGCAGCGTGCTGCCGGTATCGATCACCGGGATACCCGCCGAGTCGCGCACCACTTCTCCCGACAAGGGGTCGAGGCTGAAGTTGAGTTCTCCGACGTAGCGGTTGCCGAAATTGGAGGTGACGACGAGCGCCTGCTTGCCAGCCTCGGCGGTCGGGACCGCTGTCGGGTAGGTCAGGGAACCGGGGATGTTGCCGGGCAGCAGCGCGCCGCCTGACATCAACTCATGCCCGCCGCCGGAGAGCACGACGTCCACCCCGCTCAGCTGCGGCACGATCACCGAGATCTCGTTGTTGGCGTTCTGCAGATGGCTCATGAGCACGATCGCTTCCGCCCCCTGGGCACGGAGTGCGTCGATCTGGGTCTGGAGGATGGGTACGAGGGCTTGCAGGTTCGCGCTTTCGCTTGCCCCCGGATCGAAGCCGATCAGGGACAGGGGGGCGGGTGATGCGATCGCAGGCAGCAGGGGGGTGGTGGCGCCCACCAGGCCGACCTTCAGGCCGCCATCGACATTAACCAGCTTGCTCGGCGCCACGACGCCCGTGGTTGCCAGTGCGGCGAAGGCAGAGGTGCCCGAGAAGTCGATGTTGGAGGACAGGTAGGTGGTGCCGGACATCTGGGCGAATTTCGCTGCGACGTCGGGGCCGAGGTCGAACTCATGGTTACCGAACACCGCGGCGGTGAAGCCGATCTGCCGCATCGCCATTGCGTCGTAGAAGTCCGATGGCGCCGTGCCGGTGACCGGGTTACCCCCGAACGCCGCGAAGCTGGCGCCCAGGCGGGCACCGGGCAGGAGGGCGTCACCGGCGTTGAGCGTGAGTACGGTTCGGCCGCTGGCGGCGGCGCGTTCGCGGTCGATCACTGCAGCCAGACGGTCGACACCGCCGTAGCGTGACAGGTCGGTGGCGCTCCCGACGTCGCGGGTGTTGCCCGCGGCGCTGATGAGCCAGGACTCCTGATCGCCGACATGGAGAATGGTGATGCCGGCGCCCTGGGCGAATCCCGCCCAGGCAAAGGCACCGGCGAGAGCCGCGCTCAGGGCGTGGCGGCGAAACTGGACGGACGGGCTGAACATGGCAGGTCTCCACAAAGGGTTTCCACGTCTGTGTCCGACGTGTCTGTGCGGAGATTGCCACCCGATTTTTACAACCTCAGGTGGCAGTCGTGGGCCGGACGGCCCAAGGTGTCATGTGGCGCTTCGCAGTCGCCCGTCCACTCCGGGCAACTGGCGCACCCGCAAGTAGCATCCGCCAGCCGCCAGAGTCGGATCAGTGCCTGCGTCGACGCCGCAGCAGCAGCGCGAGGCCCCCCAGACCCAGCGAGGTCAGGACGATGCCCGATGGTTCGGGAACCGGCGCCGGCGGGGCGAAGGTAACGTTCAGAACCACCTGCGTCGAGGGTTCGAAGGAGAGGAATTCCCAGTTCACGGCGATCCTGGATGCGTCGTGCGTGATGTTGCCAGCCATCAAGCCCGCCATGTTGGTCACGGGGTCGATCGAGACCGTCTGAATCGGCGTTGCGCCGCTGAAGCTCATCAGGGGGCCGCTCTCTATGTAGAGGCCACCGCTGGTCAGGGACACGGGTGATGGCGTCCACGATGCCGTGTCCTGAAAATCGAACACCACTCGGTCGTCGGTCACGAGGATGTCGAAATACCGACGGGCGGAATCGGTCAGATTGAGGAAGCTCGCGCCCGCGGTTCCGTCGACGGTGAATGTGGTGGGCGAACCGCCCTTGTCGTACGCCGAGCCGTAGACGTAGTACTCAAACGTCGCGGAGCTGCCCAGGAAACCCGCATGGGCGGTGGGAATGGCGAAAGCTGACGCAACGAGGGCGCCGAGGATGGCGTGCTTCATGGTCGATCTCCTTTATTTTTTTCTTGGCGAGTTCCCGCATGTCGGGGCGGAAAACGCTTCACAACAGCTATCCGTTGCCCGATCTGGCCAGGGCAGGGTGCTGAATTTTCGACATATTACGCTTTTGTGGCCACATTGGCGCAATAGTCCTCCGGAAGCGCTGGAAGTGCTCGTTGAACGCGATAATCGCGCCACCATGGGTACGGACATGACGAATTCAGCCTGCGAATGGGCGGTTTCCGTGGGCCGTTCGGTGCGGTTGCAGGCTTCGCGCGGGTCGGTTGTCCGGGACGCCTGACTGCGCTTTCGCAGCTTGCCGTCCCCGAGGTCACTCGCCCCGTTTGACGTAGACTCCCGGTCTTCCTTTCCGCGAAGCAATGAGGTCGACCGATGAAATACAAGCCGCTCGGACGCTCCGGCGTCCAGGTCTCGGAGTTGTGCTTCGGCACCATGTCGTTCGGCGGTGACGCCGACGAGGCCAGTTCAGCCGCGATGTATCAGGTTTGCCGCGACGCCGGCATCAACTTCTTCGACTGCGCCGACCAGTACAACAAGGGTGTGTCAGAGGAAATCCTGGGGCGTCTCATCCAGGGCCATCGCGACGAACTGGTGATCACCACCAAGTGCTTCAACCCGACGGGTGAGGACGTCAACGCTCGCGGCACGTCCCGGCGCCATGTCGTGCGGGCAGTGGAGGCGAGTCTGCGCCGCCTGAACACCGACCGGGTCGACGTGCTTTTCCTGCACCAGTTCGACGTCCGGACACCCATAGAGGAGTCTCTGCGAGCTCTGGAGGACGTGGTGCGGTCGGGAAAGGTCCTTTATCCGGCGGTCTCGAATTACTCGGCTTGGCAGACCCAGCGTGCCGTCGATCTCCAGGAACGCAACGAATGGGCACGGCTGCAGGTGATCCAGCCGATGTACAACCTGGTGAAGCGACAGGCCGAGGTGGAGATCCTGCCGATGGCTGAAGCCAATGGCATCGGTGTCATCCCCTACAGCCCGGGGGCGGCGGGCCTGCTTTCCGGCAAGTACTCGGGCGATGCCTCCGGCCGGATCAAGACCAACAAGATGTACGAGGTTCGCTACGGCGAGCCCTGGGTTTTCGAGGTGGCAGATCGCTACGTGGCCTTCTGCCGGGAGCGTGGGCTCAATCCGGTCGCCACGGCGGTGGCCTGGGTGGGGGCTCACCCCGCTGTCACGGCGCCCATCATCGGGGCTCGCAACGTGGTGCAACTGCGTGACTCGCTGGCGGCGGTGGATGTCGCCATGCCGGCTGCCTTGCGCGCCGAGATCGCGGCGCTGTCGCGCACTCCCCCGCCAGCCACTGACCGGCTGGAGGAGGCGTTGGCGCGTTGAAGCCGTCGATCTTGATTCCTGCTGCGGGCCGGGTAATCTCGCCAGTGAGGTGACCGGGCCTTCGGTGTGTTGGCGGCCGACGGGTGCGCAGGCAAAGGGCAACCGGGTTGGGCGGAATGTGTCGACCGGCACCCGGCGATTTCGCCGGGTGCGCGCATGGGTCGCCAGGCGCACAAGGCCCGGGTTTACAGACTCCCAGAACAATCCGGGTGAAAGCATGGTGAGTGACGGTATGCGTGTGTGTGGCAGAGCAGCGGCATGGATGGTCGCGGCCGGTGTTGCGGCGTCCGTGTTCTCGACAGCGGCGTCGGCGGCGGGCGCTGTGGCGATGCAGATCGAAAGTCTCGTCCGGCAGGCGATGGCGGAGTACAACTCGGCCATGGAGGAGGGCGACAGCGCCGCCTTCGTGAAGTACTTCTCCTCAGGTGCAAAGCTCGAGTCTCCCCTGTTCAACCTGAGCGGACGGGCCGACCTCGCGCGGCACTTCGCGGCCGAGTTCAAGACCTACGACGCGCGCTACCGGGTGAAGAAGATGTTCGTGCAGGACAACCAGGCTGCCATCGTCATGACCTGGGAGGCGGTGGATCGGAAATCGGGCGACGCATTGAAGCTCGACATGATGGGCCTGTTCGAGGTGGGTTCGAGCGGCCAGTTCAGCTCCGCGACGTACTACTACGATCCGGCTCAGGCCAAGGGCCTGGAGAACCTCGGCAAATGAGCGCGTCCCTGGGAGTCGAGCGCGGAAGAGCGCGGCAGTCAGTGCGGCAGCTGCCGGCGGCCTTGTTCCTCGCCTTCGGTCTGTCGGCCGGCATGCCGGTCATGGCCGAGGATGCGTTCGTGTGCATGGACGAGTCGCAGGAGAGGTGCGACTACGAAAACCGCAACATGGAGCTCTTCATCAAGGGGCGCGACGCCTTTGATCAGGGGCGGGACAGCGGTGATCTGAGCGAGGCCCGCAGCTATGCCGCCGAGCTCATGGCCCGCAACGACATGCGTCACGGCAAGGGCCTCATGAAGTACGTCTACCTGCAGTTCGCGCAGGGCACGCACCGCAATCTGGTCGAGGCCCACCGCTGGGTGGCCGCGGACATCGTGGCAGGCGTCACTTACCCCCGGATGGATCTCGAGCGTCTGCTGCGGCAGATCGAGGGGCGCATGACGCCCGATCAGCTGCAGGAAGCGCGCAAATGAAAAAGGCGCGGTGCCTGCGCGCCGCGCCCTGAAGCGGTGGCGGGCGAGGCGCCCGCGCGGTGATCGTCATCGGAGACGCAGGTCGTCCTTGATGTACCTGCCCAGCATGCCGAGGGTCTCGTCGTCGATGAGGCCCTTGAAGGAGGGCATACCCTTGCCGTTGCGACCGTTTGCTATCACCGAGACCACTTCCTGTTCGGTGAGCTTGGTGACGCGCAGGTCGGCACCGTACCCACCTTCGTTCTGGCCGCCACGGCCATCGCCCATATGGCATGTGATGCAGCCGAACTTCTCGAAGGCTGCACGTCCGCCGGCGCGGGGAACGATGATTTCCGGACGGTCGCCGGTTTCGGTCTCAGCCGAGACGGGCCGGGGCTGAACCACGAGGGCACCGACGCCGAGCACCGCCGCTGCGGTCATGATCGCCGCTGATTTCTTGAAGCCGTTCATTTCTCTTTACCTGGGTTTTCTGGACCGGCCCGGTGGATCTTGGTGTCGGGCACGACCCGGGACGAAACCGGCATTCCGGACCGGCATACAACCGACCCGGAATGCCGCTGCCACGACTTAGTCGTCCACCGAGAACACGTACAGCATGTTGCTCGGAACCTGGGACTTCAGCTCAGGCGTAGCGCTGACGAACCACTGGGGCCAGGCACCGCCGAGGCCGACTTCGATGGCGATGTACTGCTTGCCGTCGGCCATGTAGCTCATGGGCGGAGCGTTGATGGCCGAACCCGTCTCGAACTTCCAAAGCTCTTCCAGGGTCTCGGCATCGAGCGCGACCACCTGACCCTCGGCGTAGCCGGCGAACACCAGACCGCCGGCGGTGGACATCAGGCCGCCAAGCTGCGGGTGCTTGGTGGTGTGCTTCTTGACCACCTTGCCGGTACCGACGTCGATCGCGGTGATCGAACCCCAGATGCGGCCGCAGTCCGCGTCCTCGAAGGTGGAGAACGGCGCGCCGCCCAGGAACAGCTGGCGGTGCTTGAACTCACCCGGGATGGCCACTTCCGCGAACGCCTTGTTGCAGCCGTCGATGGTCGGAATGTAATAGCGGTTGGTGTGCGGGCTGTAGGTGGTGGGCGGCCAGTTCTTGCCACCCATGTGCCCCGGCTTCAGCACGCCCTCGACCGTACCACGACCCTTGGTGGCCGTGCCGCGACCGGCAGCCGTGCCTGGGACGTAGGTCTGCACGTCCTTTTTCGGATCGTAGGTCTTCGGCTTGCACTTGGCATCCAGACCGCCGGACCAGTTCAGCTCTTCCACGAACTGGGTGCACCACAGCGGCTCGCCGGTGCGACGGTCCAGCGCGTATGCGTAGCCGTTGCGGTTGGCGTGCAGCGTGGCACGACGGAACGCACCGTTGATCTGCGTATCGACGAAGGTGTTCTCGTTGATCGAGTCATAGTCGTACGGATCGTTCGGCGTGTGCTGGAAGCCCCACTTGATCTTGCCGGAGTCTGCGTCCAGTGCGATGGTGGAATCGGTCCAGAGGTTGTCGCCGGGACGGTAGGCGTTATCCCAGTCCGGGCCGGGGTTGGCCGTGCCCCAGATGATCACGTTGAGCTCCGGATCGTAGGAGCCCGTGACCCAGGTGGTGCCGCCGCCGGTCTTCCAGGCGCCATGCTTGTCCTTCCAGGTCTCGTGGCCGGGCTCGCCGGGGCCGGGGACGGTGTAGGTCCGCCAGCGACGCTTGCCGGTCTTGATGTCC
>JBILUV010000025.1:0-21824 GCA_044370825.1 Burkholderiales bacterium
ATGGCAGTGCACGACGCCGAGGCAGGCGAGGTTTCCTACGAAACCGACCGCCTGCGCTTCCTCGGCCGCGGGCAGCGTCCGGAGGCGCCGCGCGCGATGGCGGGCGACGCGCCCCTCTCCGGCACCGAGGGTGCCGTGCTCGATCCGATCGTGGCCATCCGGAAACGCCTCTCGCTCGCTCCGGAGCAGTCTGTGACGGTGGACCTCGTGACCGGCATGGGGGAGTCCCGGGATCACGCGTTGCGCCTGATCGACAAGTATCGGGACCGGCACCTGGCCGACCGGGTCTTCGACCTCGCGTGGACCCACGGCCAGGTGGTCCTGCGCCAGCTCAACGCCAGCGAAGCCGACTCGCAGATGCACGCGCGTCTCGCGAGCGCCGTGCTCCATGCCGACGCAGCCCTGCGGGCCGACCGGCACGTTCTGCTCCGCAACCGACGCGGCCAGTCAGGCCTCTGGGGGTATGCGATTTCGGGCGATCTGCCGATCGTGCTGCTCCAGATCGGAAACACCGCGGGCATCGAGCTCGTGCGGCAACTCGTGCAGGCCCATGCGTACTGGCGGCTCAAGGGGCTCGCGGTGGACCTCGTCATCTGGAACGAGGACCACGGAGGCTATCGCCAGCGACTGCAGGAGCAGATCGTCGACCTCATCGCCTCCGGCATCGAGGCCAGTGTCCTCGATCGCCCGGGCGGGATCTTCGTGCGTCCGGCAGAGCACATCTCCGGCGAGGACCGGGTGCTGTTCCAGTCCGTGGCCCGCATCGTCATCACGGATGCTCGGGGGACTCTGGCCGAGCAGCTGAACCGCCGGCCGGTGGCCTCGCCGCCGATGCCCAGGTTCGTGGCAACGCGGCCGCCCGGCACGGAGGAACCGCCAGCGCCCGCCCGCCCCGAGGGGCCGTCGCTGCAAATGTTCAACGGTCTGGGTGGGTTCGCATCCGACGGGCGCGAGTACGTCATCCGACTCGCGCCGGGTCAGTCGACGCCGGCGCCCTGGGTCAACGTCCTCGCGAATCCGGGGTTCGGCACCGTGGTCTCCGAGAGCGGGAGCGCCTACAGCTGGAGCGAGAACGCACATGAGTTCCGGTTGACGCCCTGGCACAACGATGCAGTCTCCGATCCGTCGGGCGAGGCCCTGTACCTGCGCGACGAAGAGACCGGGGTCGTCTGGTGCCCGTCGCCCTTTCCGGTGCGCGGTCCGGGAATCTACGTGATCCGTCACGGCTTCGGGTACAGCATCTTCGAGACCGTCGCGGACGGCATCGCCTCCACGCTGACTGTGCACGTGGCGCAGGACGAGCCCGTGAAGTTCCTCGCCCTGACGCTCACCAACGGGTCGGGCCGGCCGCGCCGGCTGTCGGCCACGGCGTTCGTCGAGTGGGTGCTGGGCGATCTCCGTGCGCGCTCGGCGATGCACATCTGCACGGAGAGCCTCGCCCCGGACGGGGCGCTGACCGCGTGGAACCCTTACAGCACCGAATTCGCCGACCGCGTCGCGTTCCTCGACGCGGACGAACGTGGCCGGACGGTGACCGGCGACCGCACGGAATTCCTGGGCCGCAATGGCTCGATGCTGCGCCCCGCCGCACTGCGCCGGACGAAGCTGTCGGGCCGCACGGGCGCCGGCTTCGATCCGTGTGGGGCAATGCAGGTGCCGCTCGACCTCGCTGCGGGGCAGGCGCGCACGATCGTTTTTCGCCTCGGTGTCGGCCGCAACGCCCGGGATGCGGCGGCACTGGTTCGGAGATTCCGCGGCGTCTCCGCTCAGGAGGCCGCGCTCGCGGCAACGCGCGCCTTCTGGGAGCGCACGCTCGGCGCCGTTCAGGTGGAGACGCCGGACGCCACGGTGGACCTGCTCGCCAACGGCTGGCTGGTCTACCAGACCCTCGCCTGCCGCCTCTGGGCACGGAGCGGCTTCTACCAGTCCGGCGGCGCCTTCGGTTTCCGGGACCAGCTGCAGGACGTCATGGCACTCGTACACGCGGAGCCGGCCCGGGTGCGACATCATCTGTTGCTGTGCGCGGGCCGTCAGTTCACCGAAGGAGATGTCCAGCACTGGTGGCACCCTCCGTCCGGCCACGGGGTGCGGACCCGCTGTTCCGACGACTACCTCTGGCTGCCGCTGGCGGTGTGCCGCTACATGCAGGTCACTGGCGACATGGCCGTACTCGACGAGGAGGCGCCGTACCTCGAGGGCCGGGCCGTGAATCCCGAGGACGATTCCTATTACGACCTGCCCTCACGCTCGGCCGAGACCGGCACCCTCTATGAACACTGCGTGCGGGCGCTCCGCCAGGGCTGGCGCTTCGGCGCGCACGGACTGCCGCTCATCGGCTCGGGCGACTGGAACGACGGCATGAATCGCGTGGGCATCCACGGCCGCGGCGAAAGCGTGTGGCTTGGGTTTTTCCTGTGCGAGGTGCTGCGGCAGTTCGTACCCGCGGCGCGCGAGCGCGGCGACGGCACCTTTGCGGACGAGTGCGAATCGGTGCACGCACGTCTCCGTGCGGACCTCGAGGCGCAGGCCTGGGACGGCGACTGGTACCGTCGCGCGTTCTTCGACGACGGTACCCCCCTCGGCTCGGCGAGCAATCCGGAATGCCGCATCGACTCCATCTCGCAGAGCTGGGCAGTCCTGTCGGGCGCTGGCGACCCGGTACGCATCCGGCGCGCCATGGCTGCAGTGGACGAGCATCTGGTGCGGCGGAACGACGGCATCGTCAAGCTGCTAGACCCGCCGTTCGACACGGCTCCGATGGATCCCGGCTACATCCGGGGCTATGCGCCTGGCACGCGGGAAAATGGCGGGCAGTACACGCACGGCGCGCTGTGGACCGCCATGGCGTTCGCCGCCCTGGGGGATGGCGAGCGCGCCTGGGAGGTGCTGTCGCTCGTCAACCCGGTGAATCATGGGTGTTCGCCCACGAGCGTCTCTATCTACCGGGCGGAGCCCTACGTGGTGGCGGCTGATGTCTACGGATCCCCCCCGCACGTGGGCCGCGGGGGCTGGAGCTGGTACACGGGTTCCGCGGGCTGGATGTATCGCCTGATCGTCGAGTCGCTGCTGGGTCTGCACCGAGAGGGCGACACGCTGCGGGTGATGCCCTGCCTGCCTGCCGCGTGGCCCGGGTTCCGCATGCGCTACCGCTACGGCGAGGCGACTTACCATATCGAGGTCTCACGGGCAGGCGAGGACGTGGCGGACGCGGACCGCCGTGTCGAGGTCACCGTCGACGGACAACTGCAGCGCGATGGCCGCATCCACCTCGCGCCAGATGGTGCGGAACACGCCGTGCACGTCCTGATCCCCGCCGTCTCGCCAACCACCGCGTGCAAGACTTGACGGACACCCGAGCTCGCCGCCGCGCCGGCGCCGTCAGTCACGTCCCGCGTGGCCCGGATCGCCAGCGGGCAACCCGTGGAATCGCGGATTGGCCGACGTCCACGCCGGCCTGACCGGCGCTCTGTGGCGCTGTTGCCGCTGGGCGACTCTGTTTCGCGGACACCGGCTTTACGACCCACCTATCGAGGTGCGAGACCGCCATGTCGGGCAATGAACATTGCATAGGACCCGGCCCCGAACGCTGTGGCGAGCCCGCGGTGTCCAAGGTGTACACTTGAGGGCTATCTACCGAATGGCTCGGCACCATGCCCACTGAAAGCCAGACCGGTTGTCCATGGCCGGCACCTCTGGGGAGCCGGCTGCCGCAGGATGCGGATTCGCAAGGCCTTGCGGATGGCGTCATCGCGGTCTGGACCGAAGTCGAAGATGCGCTGCACCCCATCATCGGCCGCCGTGGCGTTGCCGCGCTGTACAACCGCAGTCTGAAGGTGACGACGGCGTTGTACCCCTGGCTCGGAGGTGCAGGTCAGAACCTGCTCACGGATCGCGACCCGGCAAGACTGCGTACCGCGCTCGCCGCCCAGACAGCGTCCGAAGCCGCCGCCGGTGCGCTCGCTCTGTTCCGGGCCTTTCGTGAACTCCTTGCCAGCCTCGTCGGGGCCTCCCTCACCGACAGTCTGCTTCAACCCGTCTGGGCGCCTTCCTCCGGCGCCCCGCCTGTGCAGGACACCCTCTCATGACAACCAAAGCGACCATCAACCGCCTTGCCACGCGGGTGCCCGGACTGGACGCAGTGCTCGGGGGCGGATTGCCCGAGTTCTCGTTCAACCTCATCGCCGGCCAGCCCGGCTGCGGCAAGACGACCCTGGCGCACCAGATCATGTTCGCGCTGGCCACCTCGGAGCGCCCGGCGATCTACTTCACCGTGCTCGGCGAGCCTCCGCTGAAGATGCTTCGCTACCAGCAGCAGTTCGACTACTTCGACTACACCGCCATCAATCACAGCGTGCGGTTCGTGAACCTGTCCGAGGACGCGATGGCGGGCGATCTCGACCGCGTGCTGAACCGCATCCTGGAGGAAGTCACGACGCATTCACCGGGCCTCGTGTTCGTGGACTCGTTCCGGTCGGTGGTCTTCGCCAACGAACAGGCCGGTCAGCCGCGTACGAGCCTGCAGTGGTTCGTGCAGCAGCTGGGCTTGCTCATGACGAGTTGGCAAGCCACCACCTTCCTCATTGGCGAGTATTTCAACGAGACCGACGCCAACCCGGTGTTCACGGTGGCCGACGGACTCATCTGGATGCGCCAGAGCGCGGAGCGCAACTCCATTGTGCGGAAGATGGAGATCATGAAGATGCGCGGTCAGGCCACCCTTCAGGGCCTGCACAGCTACCGCATCGACCGCACCGGCGTGCGCGTGTTCGCACCGGCACATGTCCTCGCGGACGCCGGGCCGGCCGCCGCACCCGCGCCATCGGGGGAGCGCGCGCTGCTGGGCATTCCGGAACTCGACGCCATGCTCGGGGGTGGCCTCCCCCGCGGGTATTCTCTGCTCGTCGCCGGGCCCTCGGGGTCCGGCAAGAGCGTGCTGGCGGCCACGTTCCTGGCCGAAGGCGTGCGTTGCGGCGAGACCGGAGTGGTCGCCGCCTTCGAGCAGCCGCCAAGCGATACCCGAAACCCCGTGCTCACGGAGCTGATCGCACACGGCCACATTGGTCTCGTCGACAGCCGGCAGCCGGATCTCTCCATCGACGAGATCGTCCAGCTCATCCTCGACGAAGTGCGGCGCCTCAATGCGACGCGTGTCGTCCTCGACTCGCTGAGCGGTTTCGTCCTCGCCCTGGCGCCCACCTTCCGGATGGACTTCCGCGAGTCCCTGCTCGGCCTGGTGACTGCGCTCAGCCGCGCCGGCCTCACGGTGCTCATGACCTCAGAACTCGAGGACCGCTACACCGACCTGCGCTTCAGCCCCTACGGCGCGGCATTCCTCACCGACGCGATCATCGTGCAGCGCTACATTGAAGTCGACAGCCGTCTGCGGCGGGTGATGGCCGTGGTCAAGGTGCGCGGCAGTGCCCACTCGGACGAACTGCGGCTCTACGACGTCGCCAGCGACGGCATCCACATGGGCGAACCGCTGACCGACCACGAAGGTCTCCTCGGCGGGCGGCCCACCCGCAAGCCCCACCCCGACGGCGCCGGTACGCCGGTCGGTGACGTCCCGGCCGCGTAGCACCCGCCACCTCCGTCTGCCATGACCGAGATTGTCGATCCCGATTCCCGGAGCCCCGACGATGTCGCGCGCCGGCTCGCAGGCCTCACCGTGCAGATCGATGCGATGCAGGCGGTGCTGGTGCGGCTGCTGCAGGACGTGGTCCATGCCGATGCCAGGGACGATACCAGGCGCGCGCAGCAGGTCGCGGCCGTCAACGAGAACCTGATCGTCGCGGCGCTGATGAGCCGCGACGAAGCCGAAGCCAATGCGCGCGCGCTCGAGGAGCTCATGCAATCCTCGCGGCTCGATCCACTGACTGGTCTGCCCGATCGGCGGACGCTGCTCGACCACTTCATGCAGGCCACTGCTGCAGCCCGGCGCCACGACGGGCGCTGCGCATTGCTGTTCATCGACATCGACCGGTTCAAGGCTCTGAACGACCGCTTCGGTCACGCCGCGGGTGATGCGGTGCTGAGGCTGGTGGCCAGCCGCCTGTCCTCGGCCGTGCGCGAGATCGACACCGTCTGCCGCTACGGCGGCGACGAGTTCGTTGCGGTGCTGTCCGAGCTGGCCGAGCCGGGGGACGCAGCCGCAGTGGCGCAGAAGCTGGCCGCCGTCATCTCGGAACCCGCAGATGTCGCCGGGCACACCCTTCGCCTGTCGGCGAGCATCGGGGTGGCCATCTATCCGGACGACGGGGACACCTTCGACGTGCTGCTGACGCATGCCGATGCGGCCATGTACGCCGCCAAGCGCGACGTCTCGCCGGTTCCGGAGGCGGAGGACGAGGCGCGCAGCGGACCGAGCCTGGACCGCGGCGAGCCGTTGGGCACGTTGGGCCGTGCACAGTCCCGCGCCCCGCTCTCAGCGGCGGATCGCCATCTCGAGCAATTGCGCGAGGCCAACGAGCGCCTGATCGTGGCGGCCCTCAGTGCCCAGGAACTGCACGCCGCCGCGGAGCGGGCCCGGCAGCGGCAGGCATCGTTCCTCACGGCCGTGGCGGAGGAACTGCGCGATCCCATGGCACCGATCCGTATCGCCGCGACGATGCTGGGGCGACCCCAGGCCGATGCCCCGCTGCTGCCGCATGTGCAAAGCATCGTGGAGCGCCACCTCATACAGATTTCCCGCCTTGTCGATGCGATGAACACCGAGGTCGGTGGCTTGAGGATCGCGCGGACTCCGGTTGACATGGTGCGAGTCGTCTCCGGCGCGATCACGGCAAACCGCCGCGCAATGGACTCGCGGCGCCAGAAATGCACCTTCGTGCCGCCCGCCGGAGCGGTGACCGTCACGGGCGACGTTGGCCGTCTGTCCCTTGTCGTCTCGAACCTGCTCGACAACGCGTCCCGCTACACACATCACGGCGGACGTATCGCCGTCGCCCTCGAGGTAGCGGGCGACGTCGTGACCCTGACGGTGTCGGACAACGGAATCGGCATCGACGCACCGGCGCTGCTGCTGATCTTCGAGCCGTTCCATCAGGACCCCAGGGCGCTTGCCTTCAACGACGTGGGTCTGGGCATCGGACTCACGGTCGCCCGCGCGCTCGTGCATGCGCACGGCGGTACGATCACTGCTCACAGCGAAGGCGCGGGCCGGGGGAGCCGATTCATCATCACGCTACCGCGGACGCTGGGGCCGTCGGACGACGCGGCCGGCACGGCTGGCCCGGAGGGGCCAGGGTCCGCGAGCTAGGCACGTCCGGACGCCGCCCATCCCCGCCATGGCAGCCCCCACCGAACCGCGCCGGAACAGGCTGCTTGCCGCACTGCCGGAGGACTGCTGGCCGCGTTGGACGAGCCTGCTGGAGCTCGTACCGATGCCACTCGGACACGTTCTCTATGAATCCGGCATTCAGCTCACGCACGCCTACTTCCCGACCTCCGCCATCGTCTCCCTCGAGTTCATCACCGAGAACGGCAGCTCGGCCGAGGTCGCGATGGTGGGCCACGAGGGACTCGTCGGCATCCCGCTGTTCATGGGCGACGGGTCGACGCCCGGTCGGGCGGTCGTCCAGTCGGCGGGCGAGGGCTTTCGCCTCGCGGCCCGGGCACTTCGCGAGGAGTTTCGCCAGTCCGCTCCGGTGATGTCGCTCATGCTGCGCTATACGCAGGCCCTCATCGCGCACATGGCCCAGACCGCCGTGTGCAACCGGTATCACACCTTGGAAAAGCAGTTGTGCCGCTGGCTGCTGCTCAGTCTCGACCGACACCCCACCAACGAGATCGCGGTCACCCAAGAGCAGATCAGTCACATGCTGGGCGTACGCCGAGAGGGCATAACGGAGGCCGCGCTGGCGCTGCAGCGTGCGGACCTGATCCGGTACCGGCGGGGAAACGTCACGGTGATCGACCGCGCGGGTCTGGAGGAACGGTGCTGCGAGTGCTACAACGTGGTCAAGGCCGAGTACGACCGGCTTCTTCCCGGCGACCAGCATTGAGCGCGGCAAGAAGCGGTGTCCCCGTGTAGAGGCGGGACCCCTTGAGCCGCCTCAGGCGGCATCGGCTCGCCCACCGGGTGTCCTCCGGTCCCCGTCGTGACCACCTTCGGCCGGCAGATCAAGGAGTTCGTTTACCGGAGAATCGCGGTCGGTCGCCCTGTCGTGGTCCGTCACCTCCTGCGATTGGTGGGTCACAGCGTTGACCAGGCCGCAGGCGGTCGGATCGCGGTCGACGTTGGTGTGTCGCAGCACCCCTGGCCGCTCGGTGTCGCCCCACAGGTAGCGGTTGCCCAGCACCTCCACAGCCTTGACCAGGTCACCGGTCGAGGGATCCCGCACGACTCCGGCATCTTGACCCGGGAATTTTCACCAGGTCGGCCCCGAAGATGAGCTGCGCACCGATGTCCATTGGGTTTGCAGCGAATTGGCTGTCGGTACGATCTGGTTTGCCGGCCTCCACGGAATGATGGGGACCTTGCCCCGTTTGCACGTTCACGGTACCAGGCAGCCACGAGGCTGCGTTCCATCGCGACCGGCGTCCGGTGTACAAGAACCCGAGGCAAGGCCGCTATGAATCGGGGGCCAGATCGACGACACAGTCAAGTGTCTCTTGCTCTGGCTCGCCGGCTGCAACCGGCCACCGCATGGAGTGCTGTTCGGCAACGACAAAGACGTCGCCGTCGATTACGAAAGCGCTTTCGTGGGCCTGACGCAGGTGCCGTGTCCGCTCGACACGCTGCCCCGCTCTCGCGACCGAGTGCGGTGCGCGGTAGCGCAACGCCTGAGCGCCAGGCACCGGCGGTTCCTGAGGGCAATGGCAGCTGGTGCAGTGCTCGTGCGCGTCTTACGACCCATAGCTGTCATTGGCAAGGCGGTAGAGCAGTCACCCCTGCGCGCGATCAGACCTGGATGTCCAGGCCCTGGTTCGATGGCACACACGCCCCAGCTGCCCGGTGAGCGAAGCCTCGGCTCGCCGCCGCTAGCCGGCCAACGCTGGCATGGACAACACCACGCGGAACCTGGCTTGACCGGACTTCAGCCGCTGGTAGGCGTCGTGGGCCCGCTCGAACGGTACGACCTCCACCTGCGGCTGCACGCCGGCGAGCACGCTGAAGTCCAGGGTCCGCTCGCTCTCGTGCGGCGTCCCGGTGATGGACCCGACGATACTGCGCTCGCCCACCACCATCGGCCCGATCGGCACGACCAGCGGGTCCTTGGCGCCGCCCAGCAGGACCAGCCGGCCAGTCGGGGCCAGGGCACCGGGCAGCGCGGAGACGGTGGCTGGGTGGCCGATCGTGGCGATGATCGCCTGCGCACCCCCGAGTTGCCTGAGTGCGGCCACGGCATCCTCGACCAGGGTGTCGACATACCGGTGTGCGCCCAGTGCAATGGCGTCCTGCGCGATGTCGGCGCCGCGGCCGATCGCGACCACCCGGAACCCCATCCGCCGCGCGTACTGCAGCGCCAGGTGGCCCAGCCCGCCGATGCCCAGGATTGCCACCGTGTCGCCGGCCTCGGCGCCGCACTTCTTCAGCGCGTTGAAGGTGGCCAAGCCCGCACACAGCAGCGGTGCGGCGGCGTCCGCGTCCAGTTCATCGGGGATGGACACCAGCCCCGTGGCCCGCGCGAGCATCATCTCGGCATAGCCGCCGTCGCGCGTGGCGCCGACGAAGCCCTGATCCTGACAGAGATTGAAGAGCCCGCGGCGGCACATCGAACAGGCCTGGCAGTGACCGCCCAGCCGGCCGACGCCGACGCGCTGGCCGAGGCGCCACATCGGCGGCACCTGCTCGCCGATGGCGACCAGGCGGCCGACCACCTCGTGGCCCGGCACACGTGGCGGTTGCAAGGACCGGTTCGCGCCCTCGATGTCACCGATGTCGGCGCCGCACAGGCCGCAGGCCTCGACGCGGATCAGCACCTCGCCCGGCGCGGGCGTCGGCATGAGCCGCTCCACCAGTTCCAGCACGCCTGGGCGGGCCACCTGCATCGCGCGGTAGGTCGAGTTCATTGGTCGGTTTCATTCCTCTGGCGGTCGTTGCCCATGCGGATCTGTCGCAAGCCCCGCTCGGCGGCATCGACGGCACCGGCCAGATAGCCCGGGAACTGCGGCGACCATTCGCTGCCGATGCCAATGAGCCGGCCCTGCCAAACGCCGTTGTCGGCGCCACTCGGTGGGGCCGTGGCGTGGTGACCCGCGGCGTCCTGGTCCTCGTCGGTCGCGGTCAGCGGGTCGTTGGCCCAGTCCTTCAAGGCATCGCCCAGCGGGGCACCGGCAGGCTCGCCGAACAGCCTGACCAGTTGCGCCCTGCAGTGCATGCGCAGCACCTCGTCGCCGACCTGGCGGCGCACCTGCGCCGGCACGCCGAGGAAGCCGAACAGCGCGGCGTGCCGGCCAGGTATCGAGATGTCGTGGATCTCGCCCATGGGGCCGGCGCTGCTGCGTGCTCCGCCGGACAGGCCCCGCTCGCGCCAGAACGGCGTGTCGTAGACCGCCACGTACTTCGCGTGCGGCGCCATCCAGGTCGGCGTGCCCTGCCAGCGGCGCGCCAACTCCGGTGGCAGCGGCGGGTCGAACTGCACACGCGTCGCGGCCAACCTCGGCGGCAGGGCCAGCAACACCTGCTCGGCTTGCCACATCGTGGCGATGCCGGCCGAATCGTCGACCGTCAAATCGACGTGGGCAACCTCGCAGCGAAGCCGGCGCACCGTCAACCCGGTGCGGACGACCGCGTCATCGAGCCGGGCGCGCAACGCAGCCACAAGCGCACCCGTGCCGCCCGCCAACCGCATCGACGGCGGGTCGTTGACATAGCCGCGCATTCGCTGCGGCGGCTGGCGGGCGGAACGCTCGACGAGCAGGTCACCATCCTCGAACTGCGCGAAGCGCTCGAGGCCCAGCTCGGTCACCAGCCGGTCCAGCTGCGGCTGGATGGTCGGCCAGAACCAGCTGGGACCGAGGTCGAAGCGATCCAGCGCCGGCAGGGCGGTGTCGACGCGGGAGCCATGGGCATCGACCGAGAGGATGCGGCCGCCCAAGGTGGCGCGCGCCTCGAACAGCACGACGTCGCGCACGCCTTGCTGCTGGAGCCTCCACGCTGCCACCAGTCCGGCCAGGCCACCGCCAGCGATGGCGATGCGGGTGTGCTGGATCGTCATGGGGTGAGCCCGGCCAGGTGGCCGGTCTTCAGGTAGAGCGTCGCGCCGGAGTCACCGGCACGGAGCCCGGATGCCTCGTCCGGCGGAAGCCGCAGCCAGCCCAACGGACCGAGCACGGTAGCGCCGTCGACCAGTTGGCCTTCGATCACCAGCAGCTCGGCGCCACCCCGCTCTTCCAGTCGCAGGACTCGGCCTGGCAGCAGCCGCAACAGGCTGACCTGCTCGTGGTCTGTCCGGTGCAGCACGCAGACTTGGTGTACACCATCGAGTCGCCACGCCGCGGAATCGGTCGTGTCGATGCGCACCGTGTTCGTGTCGTCTGCCGGTATCTGCCACAGCTTCACGAAGATCAGCGCGCCGTCGGCGCTCGACGGCTGGTGGGCCGAGCCCGGCGGGTTGCGCAGGTACGAGCCCGGGCCATGGTGCCCGCTGCCGTCCGAGAAGGTACCGGACAGCACGAGGATCTCTTCGCCGCCCGGGTGAGCGTGTTCGGGGAAGATCGAGCGTGGCGCGTACCTCACCAGGCTGGTGGCCCGCGCCCGCTCGCCGCCCAGGCGGTCCAGCATCACCCGCTCCACGCCGGGCTGCGGCGACGGCACCCAGCGGTGCTGATCCGCCGTCACGGCGGCGCGGCGCGAAAAGTCGGGGTTCACGAGCATGGGCAGGTCGAACCGGAAAAAACCATGGGTGTGGCGACCCGCAGGGCGCCCGTACCGTTTCTTATTGAGCCGGCATCAATGAACTTGACTCACGCTGCATACCGAACTGGCTCATGCTCGAAGTAGCTCTTGATCCGCTCGGGCTGCCGCTGAACGCTGCGCTGGTGCCGCGCCGCAGCCTTGACCAGTTTGCAGCTTGGCCCTGGCTGGGGCGAGCTTCGTGACCGCCTGTTTGAGGTGCGCGTTGGCCATCTCGTCGGGGTTCAGCTCCGGACTGTAGCTGGGCAGGTAGAAGACCTCGATCTCGTGCGTGTGCTCGGCCAGCCACGCCTTCACCGGCTTGCTGTGGTGTACCCGCAGGTTGTCCAGGATCAGGTAGACCTTGCGCCCGGCGTCGCGCACCAGGCGTTTGAGGAAGTCGATCAGGATGTCCGCGTTCAACGCACCGTCGAAGATCTTCCAGCGCATCGTGCCGCGGTTGGTGACGGTGGAGATGATCGACAGGCCATGGCGCTTGTTGTTGACCCTGACCACCGGCGTGCAGCCCTGCGGCGCGTAACCGCGCCCACGCACGTCGTCGCTGCGCAGCCCCATCTCGTCGCCCCAGTGGATCTCCGCACCTTCGACCTTGGCGCGGGCTGCGATCACGGGATACTCCTCGTCGAGCCGTTTCTTCACCGCCGTCGGAGACTGCTCATAGGCTCGGCGCATGGGCTTTTGCGGCGTGAAGCCCCAGCGCGACAGGTACAGCCCCATCGTGCGCACCGGCAGCTTGATGCCAAAGCGTTCCCGGATCAACTCGGCCACCGCCTGGCGCGTCCACAGCGCACAGACCATCTTCAACTGCTCCGGCGTCTTGTCGGCGATGAGCTTTTGCACCGTCGCCTCCTGCTCCGGGCCGAGCAGCCGCTTCTCGCCCACCCGGCGACCTCCGGGTGCGTCCTTCAGCGCCTTCGCGCCGCCCGCTTCGTGCCGCTTGCAGATGTCAAACGCCCCGGTGCGGCTCAACCCCGTCAGGGTCGCGATCTCGTCGTAGGCCCGGCCCGCCTTGCGAAGCCGAATCACCTGGACGCGCTTTTCGTGCCGCGCTTCGCGCGACAGCGATCTCATGTCGGTTGCTTGCATCACGCCTACATGATGGCGCATCTCGGGATTTCAAGTATGTTGATGCCGAATAAGTAACCCAGCGCGGGCACGATGCCAGCGATCAGGAACCGCCCGGCACGTGCCACGCGGGACCGTACGAGCTTTCGCGCGCGCACTCGTGGCCATCAGGCGCCGGCCGGCGGCCTGCCGGCGACAGACGCGGGATCGTGGTCAGACCGCGCCGCTCCACGCGGCCCTGCCGGTGACCGGGCGCCGCACGCACTGTTCTGCGCGTACCCGCGCACGCACCCCCATTTCGGCGGCGAGAAATCCACGCGAGCTTGCCGATTTTCGTTAACGCTCCTTACAGCGCGCGGGTAGGCTCCGTCGCCAGGGGGAACGCGGCCTTTGCAGGCGTTTCCCTGCCAACGTCCCCATCTGCCTCAGTGAGGAGCCCCATGAGCGCCCTGTCGCAACGTCGTCGCCAGATCCTTCTCGGGGCTTCGGCCCTGCCTCTCGTCGCGACCGTCGGCGAGACGTGCGCCGCACCCAGCGGCCCGCCCATCGTGGTCGGATTGCCTCTGGCGCGCAGCGGCCCTGCCGGCGTCGCCGACCACCAGGATCACTGGAACGGCGCCATGCTGGCCATCGAAGAGATCAACGCCGCCGGCGGCGTGCTGGGGCGGCCGCTGGAGCTGAAAGTGGTGGACACCGACATCATGACCCCTGAGGGTACGCAGGCTGCGTTCCGGAAGCTTGCCGAGCTCAAGGTGCACGCGGTGTCCTCCCCCTTCGTGCTGATTCCCCAGCCCGCCATCGAAGGTCTGGGCAGCCACAAGGCCCCCTACCTCCACGGCAATACGCAGGAGGCTGGCGTCGAACTGGTGCGCAAGAACCCACAGAAATATTGGAATGTCTTCCAGGTTGACCCCTCGGAGATCAGTTACGGACTGATGTTCCCCGCCTTTCTCGAGGAGCTTGCCGCGTCGGGCGCCTGGAAGCCGAGCAACAACAAGGTCCATATCATCCAGGAGCAGATCGCATATACGCAGACCATATCCAGATACGCGCAGGACGCGTTCAAGAAGTCGAAGTTCGAGGTGGTCAAGGTCACCGACATACAGTTCCCGGTGCAGGACTGGGGCCCGGTGGTCCGGGACATCAAGAAAACCGGTGCAGGCATCGTGATGGTGAATCACTGGGTGGCTGCAGAGTTCGCTGCCTTCTGCCAGAACTTCGTCGCCAACCCCTTGAAGGGAGCCCTGGTCTACCTGCAGTACGGTCCCTCGCAACCCGAATTCCTGGAACTCGCCGGACCAGCCGCCGAAGGCTTCATCTGGAGCACCGTGCTCGGCGTCTATGCCGACAAGAAGGGCAATGAGTTCCGCGCAAAGTACAAGAAGAAATTCCCCGGCGTAATGGGGCTCGCCTATACCGGCATGGGCTACGATTCGGTCTACATGCTGGCCGCTGCATGGAGGAAGGTGGGCGATCCCGACAAATTCAAGGAGGTCTGCGAGTATCTGCGCAAGACGCCGTTCCGGGGAGTCACGGGGGTCTCGGCCATGAACAATGACGGTCAGGCGGGTGTGCACTACCCCTTGCAGACAAAGGATCTCGACAAGGGCATGGCCCAGTTGTACCTGCAGGTGCAGAACGGTGAGCACAAGATCATCGGCCCCGGGCCTCTCAAGGAGAGCACTTTCCGCAAGGCCGCGTGGATGTGACGCGAGCGCGCCCGCCCGACTGCATCGCGCCATCCGCGTGAGCACCTCGCTGTCCGGTGAGCCGATCTTCGGCTGCGAGGGCATCGGACTTTCCCTGGGCGGGCGCCAGATCCTCGACGACCTCACGCTGTCTGTGGCGCCGCACGAGATACTGGGTGTGATCGGCCCCAACGGGGCGGGCAAGACCAGCCTGTTCGAGGTGCTCTCGGGGCGCTACCGGCCGCAACGCGGGCGCGTCCGACTTCGGGGTCAGGACATAACGCCGCTCCCCATCCATCGCCGCGCGCGCCTCGGCAACGCGCGTACCTTCCAATCCCCGGTGGTGCCCACCGAGCTGACGGTCGGCGAGGTCCTGAAGGCAGCCCGGGAGGCGTTCATGCCGTCTCTGACGCGCCACCACGCCGAGTGGGCATGCCACCTGGTGGGCCTCAGGGTGCCGGAGGACATCCCGTCCGGCGCTCTCGAGACCCTGAACCGGCGCAAGCTTCTGCTTGCCTGCCTGCTGATGCGCCGTCCGACCGTGGTCCTCATGGACGAACCGGCCGCCGGGCTCATCAACTCCGAGATCGACGAGATCGACACCATCGTTCGCGTGCTTGCCAAGGAGATGGGCATCGCAGTGATCGTGGTCGAGCACCGTCTGGAACTCCTCGCCGCCATCGCGGATCGCATCGCCGTGATGGATCTGGGACGCAAGATCGCGGAGGGGGTCCCGGAACACGTGTTCGAGGATCCTGCCGTCCGTGCGGCGTACTTCGATGTGGCGGCGTGACCATGCGGCAGGAAATTCTCAAGGTCACCGGACTGTCCGCCGGCTACGGGCCGCTGCGGGTGCTTCACGATCTGGACTTCTCGATCCAGGCGGGAGAGCGCGTCGGCATCGTCGGCCTGAACGGACACGGCAAGTCGACCCTGTTCCGTGCGATTGCAGGCCTCACGGACTGGCAGAGCGGTTCGGTGCTGCTCAACGGCACAGAGGTGGGTGGCCGGCGCAGTCAAGGTCCTGGCCGCTACACGCACCGGATCGTGCGTCGCGGCCTGGCCCTCATGCCGCAGGGCGATGCCATCTTCCATGGCCTGACGGTCGCCGAGCATCTCGATTCGGGTGCCTTCACATCCCAGGCGTGGCGCCATCGCCGCGAACGGCGGGATCATATCCTCGAGATCTTTCCGCCGCTGCGACATTTGCTGGACGTCCCGGTGGGTCGTCTCTCGGGGGGTGAGCGACGCATGGTGTCCCTGGGGCGCGGCCTCATGACGGACGCCAGGCTCTACCTCGTCGATGAGCCCTCCCTGGGGCTTGCACCGAAGATCAGCAAGTCGATGATCGAGGCACTGATGCGCATCAATCTGGATCAGGGTGCCATGGTCATCGCGGAGCAGAACCTGTCCTTGCTGGAAGGCCGGGTGACTCGGTTGCTCGGCATGCACGGCGGCAGGCTGAAACGTGGCACAGACCTGCCGCTCGGCCACGGCGCCGCCATGGAGATCTGAGCAGTGATCGACGGATACGTGCTCGTCTCCGCGGTGACGCTGGCCTCCATCTACGGCCTGCTGGCCATCGGCATCTCCATTGTCTGGTCCAGCCTGGGGATGCTCAACATGGCGTTCGGGTTCACGTTCGCCGCCTCTGGCTACGGCGCCTGGTACGTCGCCCAGGTCTTTCCGGACAATTCCGCGGCCGTGCTCGCCGGTGGCATCTTCACCGGCGCACTCGTGGGAGTGGCCACCTGCGCCGTGGCCTTCATCCCGCTGCACGACAAACCGAATTTCGCGGTGCGTGCCCTCATCGCGACCCTGGCAATCAGTCTGCTCGGCAGCCAGGCCCTGCTCGCTGCCTTCGGCCCGCGCGTAAAGGCCCTTCCGAAGATCTTCGGAATGAGGGCCTTCGAGTTGACCGAGGACGTGGTGATCACCGCGGACAAGCTTGGCTCGGTCGGCAGTTCGATCGTGCTGCTGCTGCTAGTGCTGGCATGGATGAAGACAAGCCGCCGCGGGCTGGAGATTCGCGCAATGATGCAGAACCCGGAGGGCGCGGCACTTGTAGGTATTGGCGTGCGCGGCACCGCCTTCGCGGTCATGGCGGTGACCGGCGCGCTCGCGGGTCTTGCGGCCGTGCTGCTTTCCCAGACCTATTTCGTCAGTCCCTACTCGGGCCTGCTGCCGCTTATCAAGGGTCTGATCGTGGCCCTTGCGGGCGGTCTGGGCAGCGTGTCAGGGGCACTCATGGCCGCCTGCGTGCTGGGCTTCACGGAAGCGGCCACATCGGCTGTCCTCGGAGGACAGTACGTGCTGATCACCCAGTTCGGTCTGATCATCGCCATCCTGCTGGTGCGCCCCCGCGGCATCGGCGGACTCCTGGACGAGACGCGCGAATGAGCACCGCACTCCATGTTGCGGATCCCCTCCCGCGACGCGATGAAGCCAACGAGGTGTGTCGCGGGTGCCGCGAAGCCGCACGTCTGGCCCGCCGCGCATCGGCGGCCGGCACGGACCGGTCCGGCCGAATCCGCCGGCACCGGCGGTCGATTTGCGTTCATTGCGCGCTGTCGCTTTCCGTCCCGGCGGCGCGTGTGTGCCCCGGAATCCCACAGCGGGGCGAGCCTTCAGGGTCGAAGGACTTAGCATGAGCGCGTGGAAGAATCCGCAACTCCAACACGATCCAACTCGCGGGAAACTCCAGCCCCGACTGACGCTTGTAGGGCGGCGTCGCTGGTGGTTCAAGCTGAAGGGCCAGGGAGAGCGGCTTTGGCGCCGTACCCGTTATCCCTTCACGAGGCGCACCGTGCTGCGCATCCGTGGCGAGTACAACCCGAAGACGCTGGCGCGGGAGCGCACGGTGCTGGACAAGCGACCCATCTGGTGGCTCATCGGGCTCACCCTGCTCGCCGCGGCCCCACCGCTTTCGGGCAACGCGAGCCTGCTGTCCGCTGCCACCATCTTCGCGATCTACGCAGCGATAAATCTCGTGTGGATGCTCATCATCGGCACGGCGGGCATCTTCTCGCTTGCCACGCTTGCCGTGGTCGGTGCATCCGCCTATGGCGCGGCGTGGATGTCCATCACCGCCGGGCTTCCCTGGTGGGGCATGATCGGCATGGGCTCCGCGATCGGGCTCGCGTCGGGCGTGATCGTGGCGATTCCCGCTGTCCGCCTGGAAGGGTTCTATTACGCCCTGCTCACCCTCGGGCTGGTGGAACTGTGCCGCGTATACGTGGTTCAGTCCAAGGTGCTTGGCTCGGCAACGGGCGGATTGTACGGTGCGGACACCTACATTCCCGAGACCCTGCAAGACACCGACGGCGCGATTGTGCTGGGCTACGCAGCTGCCTTCGTCCTGCTGCTCGCCATGCTCGGTCTGTACCGGCTCGTGAATGGACAGCGACTGGGCAGACTGCTCCGAACCGCCCGCGAGGATGAAGCGTTCGCGGAGGCGGTCGGCATCGCATACGACCGGGCACGGGTGCAGGTGTTTCTGATCTCCTCCACCGCTCTCGGCGCCATCGGCGGCTTCTACGCATCGCACTTCAAGGGCGTGTCGCCATCCATCTTCTCGACCGACCAACTGCTGCTGATGCTCGCCATGATCGTCATCGGCGGCATCGGCACCGCCGAGGGTGCCGTGGTGGGAACGCTCATCGTCGTCTTGCTGGACAAGATGCTCGTGGAGTGGGGGCCGATGCGGCTGGTTCTCATCGGCATGATCATGCTGGGCACCGTGCTGTTCACGCGCGGTGGTCTGTTCGGCATCAAGGCGCAGTTCCGCGCGTGGCGGGAGCGCATCAAGAGCGAGCGGCGCGCCGCCCGCACGGAAAGAGGAGGCGAGGTCGTGCCCGAGGAAGCGACGGACATCCATGACAAGCAGGCGATCTATTTCAGGCGACAGGACAAGATGATCCGCGATCACCTGAAGACCCTCGTCACCGATGAACTCATCGAGGAACACCGACTCAAGCCGCTGGGCCAGCACAGCGACGCTCTGGAGCGCCTGCTCAACTACTTCCGCCGCGGACCGGTACCCGACAAATATGCGGTGATGGCCATCAAGCCGTTCGAGGCCTATCGGGTCGTGGCCCTGGCGGGCCGGCGCGGTATTCCGCCACGCCTGGTCGAGGATCGGGTGTATGCGACCCTCGAGGAGGCTTACCACGCCGTTTTCCTTCGCCGCATCAACGATCTCCTCGAATCCTGACCATGGCGCGCATCAAGATCTTCGGTTATGCGGACCGCATCAGCGCGCGTCCGGGCGACCCCCTCGCCATCATGGTCAGCGCCGAGGGCACCTCTGGGATTGAAGCCCAGCTCGTGCGCTTGATCCATGGCGACGAACATCCGGACGGCCCGGGGTTCATCGAACGAGAGGTCCCGTGGTCGGCGAACGGGCAGCACGTCGCGCGGAAACAGTACGCCCAGCTCGGGTCGTTCCTGCGGGTGCCGGATCCGGACGACCGTCTGGCGCTTCCAGGGAGCTTCAGCCTGTACGGCTTCATCAATCCCGGACTTCCCGCGGCGGGTCGCCAGGCCGTGATGAGCCGCTGGTGCATTGAGACGGCAAGCGGTTATGGCCTCGGCATCAACGCCGACGGGCACGCGGAATTCTGGATCGGCGATGGACGGATGGTCGACTACGTCTCCGCGGAAGTGCCCCTGTTCGCGCACTGCTGGTACTTCATCGCCGCAAGCTACGATGCCGGCTCGCGCGTGGCGACGCTCTACCAGGAAGCGGTGATCAATCGCTACAACAGCCTGCTCGGGCACGTCGCGCCCATCGACTATGGCTCCCATGTCGAGATGCGCCTGCGCGTCCAGCCCCGGCACGACGGAGACATCCCATTTCTGATCGGAGGCGCATCCGATCGGAACGAGGCGCGTGGCCGCTTCGTGTCCCATTGCTACAACGGCAAGATCGATCGATGCGGCGTTCATGGTCGACGGCTGACCCGCCTGGAGCTAGACGCCCTGAAGAAGGGATCGGAACCGCCGACCGACGCCGTGGTGGCGCGCTGGGATCCGACCCGCGGCTACACGCACCACGGCATCGGCGACAAGGTCGAGGACGTTGGCCCCCACGGGCTGAACGCGCATGGCGTCAACCGTCCGGTGCGCGCCATGACCGGCTGGAATTGGAGTGGCCGGGATGACAACTTCCGACTGGCACCCGAGCAATACGGCGGCGTCGAATTGCACGCGGACGCACTGATCGACTGCCAGTGGCAGCCGACGCTGCGCGCACCGCTGCCCGATGATCTGCGCAGCGGCGTCTACGCGGTGCGCCTGCGCGCCGGCGAGCCCGGCAACACGGCGGAGGAACACGCGGTCTTCTTCGTCCGTCCGCGCGCACCCACCGGGCGCATCTGCATGCTCATGCCCACCTCGAGCTACCTCGCCTACGCCAATGAGCATCTGTCCTTCGACGCGCCCATCGCCCAGGTGATCACGGCGCACTCCATCGTTCTGGCGGAAACGGACATCGAGATCTACCGCAACCGCGAGTTCGGACTGTCGACCTACGACCTGCACGCCGACGGGGCAGGCGTGTGCTACTCATCCTACCGCCGACCGATCGTGAACATGCGCCCCCGGCACCGCATGCCCGCCACCGGGCTGCCGTGGCAGTTCCCTGCCGATCTGTCGATCGTGTACTGGCTCGAAAAGATGGGCTACGACTACGACGTCCTCACCGACGAGGACCTGCACCGCGACGGCGTCGCCGCCCTGCAGCCCTACCGCATGGTGATCAATGGCACACACGCCGAGTACTACTCCGAGCGCATGCTCGACGCCACCGAGGACTACCTTGCGCAAGGGGGGCGGGTGCTTTACTTGTCCGGGAACGGCTACTACTGGGTATGCGCCTACCGCGACGACGAGCCCTGGGTGATGGAGGTACGTAAGCTCGACTCGGGGTCCCGCGCCTGGCAGGCCCGCCCGGGTGAACATTACCTCGCCACCACCGGCGAGCGAAGCGGCCTCTGGCGTAACCGGGGACGGCCACCGCAGAAGATCGTCGGGACCGGCTTCACGTCGGAAGGCATGGACGAATCGCGCCCCTACCGTCGCATGCCCGACAGTTACCACCGGTCGGTCGCCTGGATCTTCGAGGGTGTCGAGGGTGAGATGATCGGGGACTTCGGTCTTGCACTGGGCGGGGCGGCCGGCGTGGAGATAGATCGCTATGACCTGGAGCTCGGTACACCGCCACACGCGCGCATCCTCGCGTCGAGCGAAGGACACTCTGACAATTATCCCAAGGTCGCCGAGGAGATCATGTACAACTTTCCCGGGATGGGCGGTACGCAGGACCCGCAGATCCGCGCGGACATGGTGTATTTCACCACCCCTGAGCACGGGGCGGTGTTTGCACCATCCTCCATCGCATGGGGCCAGGCCTTGCCCTGGAACGACTGCGACAACAACGTGTCTCGCGTGATGAAGAATGTGGTGGACGCCTTCCTGAGGGAAGGGCCTCTACCGGGAGCGCAGTGGATCGCCGAGGAAAAACACTGGCAATGACGGCTTGTTTCGCGGAGCGCGGCTGGTCAGGAGCGCGCCCCTCGCAGCGTCTCAGACGGTAATTCGCCGAACATCCGCCGGTAGTCCGCCGAGAACTGGCTGAGGTGCCAGAAACCCCACCGCGCCGCCACATCCCCGATACGCACCCCCGAGACATGCTCGCGGAGTTCGCGCCGGACCCCGTTCAGCCGGATGGCGCGCAGGTATTGCACGGGATTGACGCCGAGCACGTCCTGGAAGCAATACTGCAGGGTGCGCCGGCTGACGCAAAGGAATTCACACAGATCAGTCACCGTGACGGGCGTTTCGCGCCGGTCCAGAACGTAGTCCTTGGCGCGCTCCACGAGGCGGGTGCGCGCGTTGCGCGAGGCGGCGTGCCTGATCGCCCCTCCCCCGCTTACCGCCCCGGACAGCACCCCGGCAAGCGCGGACACCACGCTTCGCTGCGCACTCGGGTGACGAAGCGCAGACCCGCCAACTTCGACAGTCGCGAAGAGTTCACGCAGGTAAGCGCTAAGCTCATCGAGGTCGGCAGAGCGACGGAACACACGTGCCGGCGCCGTGGCGGCATCCTGCAACGAACTGTCCCGGGTCGCGTTGCCATCGGCCTCGATCCAGTCTCGCGACAGCGCGATGCCCACCACATCGAGGCAGCGCGGAGTCCGGAAAAGGAAGTC
>JBILUV010000249.1:0-5254 GCA_044370825.1 Burkholderiales bacterium
GTTCTTCTCGCTGTCCGGCACCAAGCTGCCGCACTACGCCTTCTACGGCTACACCGGGGTGTTCATCGCCATGGCCCTGCGGGCGGGGGCGCTGCGCTCGGCGCTGCTGGCAATGCTGCCGCCGGCGCTCCTGTTCGCCAGCCTGCTGGCCTTGCCATCTCTGCTGGAACGCTGGGTGGCCGGTGTGCCGGACGCCTATTACCGGGAGGCTTTCGCAGACCTGCGACAGCACTTCGGCACCGGCTGGTACCTCGCTGCCGGCACACTGGCGGGCGCCTGTGTGGTGCTGATGCGGCGGCGCTTCGCCCTGCCCATCGGCGAACGGCTGCTGCTGGCCGGCTGTGGCACTGCCGCGCTGCTGGCCGTCTTCATCCTCCCCATCGTCGGCGCCGCCCAGCAGCAGCCGGTGAAGGAAGCGGCACTGCTGGCCCGCGAGCGCGGCTACAAGGTGGTGATGTGGGGACTGGACACCCCCAGCTTCATCGTCTACTCGGGCTCTCTGGTGGAAAAGCGCGACCCCCGCGCCGGCGAGATCGCGCTCGCCAAGGTCAAGCGCCTGGGACAATTGCCCGCCTACGAGACCCTGTATAGACGCAACGGCATCGCGCTGGTGCGCGTGCTCGAAGGCCCGCCGTGACGCTCTCCCGCGTGTGGCTGACACCGGCTGGCGCGCTGCTCCTGGCGGGAATGCTGTGGGCTGGTGATGCGAACGTGGCCGTGTTCCACCTCATCAACGGCTTGAGCACCGCCACCGGTCCGGCGCCCTGGCCATGGTTCACCATCCTGGGAGACACGGCAGTGGCCATCGCCCTGCTCACCCCGCTCGCCCTGCGCCGCCCGGATCTGGCCTGGGCCATCGCCCTGGGAGCCATTCCGGCCACGCTCATGGTGCACGGCTTCAAGCCCTTCTTCGAGGTGCCGCGCCCGCCGGCCGTGCTGGACGCCACCAGCTTCACGGTGATCGGTCCGGCGCACCGCAGCAACGCCTTCCCCTCCGGCCACACCACCACCGCCTTCCTCGCGGCCGGTTTGCTGTGCCTGCATTATCGCGGCCGTATGGTCTGGCTCTCGGCGCTCGCACTTGCCACGCTTGCCGGCCTGTCGCGCGCCGTGGTGGGCGTGCACTGGCCGATGGACATCCTGGTCGGAGCCGCTGGCGGTTGGGTGTGTGCCGTCATCGGCACGACGCTCGCGGCCCGCTGGGCCTGGGGCCGAGGCCCCGATGTCCATGCCGTGCTCGTCGCGGTCGGGCTCGGCTGCGCGATTGCCCTGCTCGCCGGGCTCAAGACCGGCTACCCGATGGCGATGCCGCTGCAACGCGCGATCGGTTCCGTCGTCATCCTGGACTGTTTGGTGGTGTTGCTGGGGGGGATGGGGAAGAAGATGGGGGATGGGCGATAGGCGATGGGCGAGGGGCGTGGGGCGTTGGGGGGGGGGGGCCGTCTGGGGCCCGGGTCCCGGGACGCGGGACCCGGGATTTTCTTCAGTGGAACAGCTTGAGCGCCTTGGTAACGGTGACCCAGATCCCCCACGCCAGGGGAATGCCGACCAGCAGCCAGAAACCGATGGCGACAACCTGCCCGCCCTGGGCCGACCCCGCGCCGCCCGAGCGGCCGACCGCGGCAGCGGCGGCTTTCTCGTGGGCGATGCGGCGCTCCTCGGCCAGTTCCTGCTCGCTCATGTGCCAGCGCGCAGCGACCGGGCGGACCAGGAGATTGGCGATGAAGCCGATCACCAGCATGGCTGCGAGCACGTAGAAGATCGGCCCGTAGATCTGGTCGAAGGGCACACCCTCCTCCTTGCGCTGGTCGTGCAGGTAGTTGACCACCATGGGGCCGAGAATGCCGGCCGTCGACCAGGCGGTCAGCAGGCGGCCATGGATGGCACCGACGAACTGGGTGCCGAACATGTCGGCCAGGTAGGCGGGGATGGTGGCGAAACCGCCGCCGTACATGGACGCGATGATGCAGAAGGCGCCGACGAACAAGGCCATGGATCGCCACTCGGCCGCGAACGCCGCCGTCACGTAGAGCACGGCGCCGAGCACGAAGAAGATCACGTAGGTGGCCTTGCGTCCGAGCCTGTCGGAAGACGATGCCCAGCCGATGCGGCCGAAGATGTTGAGCAGCGAGATGAGGCCGACGAAGCCCGCTCCGACCGCCGCCGCGGCCACCTTCTGCTGGTCGCTGAACTGCGCGAAGCCCGCTCCGGGCTCGCCGAACAGCAGACCGCCGAAGGTCTCCTGGAGCATGGGCGAAGCCGCCCCGATGATGCCGATGCCGGCGGACACGTTCATGCACAGCACGATCCAAAGCAGCCAGAACTGGGGCGTGCGATGCGCGTTGCGCAGATGCACGTGGTTCCGGGAGATCATCGACTTTCCAGGTTCGGCCGGAGGCGGTGTCCAGCCCTCCGGCTTCCAGCCCGAGGGCGGCACGCGGTAGCCGAACGAACCGATCATCATGAACACGAAGTACACCACGGCCATGGTGACGAAGGTCTGCCACACGCCGGGCTCGGTCGGCGTCTTGAAGGTGTTCATCAGCAGCGTCGCGAACGGCGAGCCCACCATGGCCCCACCGCCGAAGCCCATGATGGCCATGCCGGTGGCCATGCCACGCCGATCAGGGAACCACTTGATGAGGGTCGATACCGGTGAGATGTAGCCCAGTCCCAACCCGACGCCGCCGATCACACCCGATCCCAGCCACATCAGCCAAAGCTGGTGGGAAGCGACCCCCAGGGCCGAGATCAGCAGACCGCCACACCAGCACAGGGTGGAGACGAAAGCGGCCTTGCGCGGGCCAGCGCGTTCCAGCCACCCGCCCCACAGGGCCGCGGAACACCCCAGCAGCACGAAGAACAGCGTGTACATCCAGCCCAGATCGAACTGGGTCCAGTTGCAGTCGGTGGCGGTGAGTGCCCGCGCCGTTCCGCTGAGCTTCTCGCCGAAGGTGGTGGCTCCGGCAGCGCACGCCGCGAGGGGTTTGCCATCCTCGCCGACCAGCGCGCCGCCGAGCGGTTTCCAGAACACCGAGAAGCCGTAGGCCATCCCGATGCAGAGGTGGATGCACAATGCAGCGGGCGGCACCAGCCAGCGGTTGAAGCCGGGCTGTGCAATGATTCGTTCCTTGTCGAGCAACCCAGCCATGGGCCGGCCCCTCCTCTTGTTTTCCGGATTGTTTCGGTCGACCTCCGCGCTGCGCGCGGATGGGTGGCGCTCGAGCCCGGATCCCCCGCTCCAGGATATGCCGCAGCGCGGGATCATACCGGGCTTCCATTCCCATCAACAAGGCAGGGATTCGCGCGCGGATCCGGGCGATAACCCATGAGCATCGCTGTCAGCGGCGTGGTGCTTGCCGGCGGTCTGGGCCGCCGCATGGGCGGTGCGGACAAGGGGCTTGTCATGCTCGACGGGCAGCCGCTGATCGCCCACGTGCTGGCCCGGCTCGCACCCCAGGTCGACGAGATCCTCATCAGCGCGAACCGCAACCTGGAACGCTACCGTGCCTTCGGCCACCGTGTTCTCGAGGACAGGATCACCGGCTTCGCCGGACCACTGGCCGGGCTGCACGCCGGACTGTCCGCGGCGTCACATGAACTGGTGTTGAGCGTACCCTGCGACGTGCCCGCACTGCCGGGCGACCTCGCCGCCCTTCTGGCGCGGGGCATGGAGGCCGAGGGTGCCGAGGCCGCAGTGGCCCGCGCCGGCGGCCGGCTGCACCCGGTGTTCTGCCTGTGCCGGCGCGAGTTGCGTCACGGACTGGAGACGTTCCTGGCAAGCGGGGGGCGTCGCTTTCGGGACTGGCTGGCGTCAGTGGATTGCACTGTGGTCGATTTCGCCGAGCCCGAGTGCTTCGGCAACATCAACACATCCGAAGATCTGCCCCCCATCTGAGTGCCGACCCATGACCCGCCGGGCGTGATGCCGAGCCGCCGGCGCAGCGTCAGCGGGCCGCCGCAGCCGGTACCGCCCCGGTGGCCGGTGACCCGGACGCCGGAGGTGCACCCTTGGTCGTGGTGGCGCCGGTGGCAGCGGTGATGCGCGGCGCCGTGTCCAGCACCTGGAAGAACACCTCGTCTCCGCGGATCATGCCGAGTTCCGCCCTGGCACGCTCCTCGATCGCGTCATAGCCCTGTTTGAGATCCCTGACCTCTGCCAGCAGGGCGTCGTTGCGGGTCCGCAGACCCTCGTTGACCTTGCGCTGGGCGGCCACCTGGGCCTCCAGTTCGTTCACCCGGAGCCACCCCCCCCTGCCGAACCACAGGGGGTTCTGCAGCAGGACCACCACGCCCGCCAGGGCGAGCGTCAGGAGGCGGATGGATTTCATCCGATGTGGTAGAACGCTTCCCGTCCGGCATAGGAGGCCGAGTCGCCCAGGTCCTCCTCGATGCGCAGCAGCTGGTTGTACTTGGCAAGCCGGTCGGACCGGGACAGCGAACCGGTCTTGATCTGCAACGCGTTGGTCGCCACGGCGATGTCGGCGATGATGGTGTCCTCGGTCTCACCCGAGCGATGCGACACGACGCTGGTGTAGCGCGCGCGCTTGGCCATCTCGATGGCCGCGAAGGTCTCGGTCAGCGTGCCGATCTGGTTGATCTTGATGAGAATGGAATTGGCCACACCGCGGCGGATACCCTCGCGCAGGATGCGGGTGTTGGTGACGAATACGTCGTCGCCGACCAGCTGGACACGCCGCCCGAGGCGTTCGGTCAGGATCTTCCAGCCATCCCAGTCGTCCTCGGCCATGCCGTCTTCGATCGAGACGATGGGGTATTTGTCGGTCCATGCGCCGAGATAGTCCGCGAACTCCGAGGAACTCAGCTGCAGCCCCTCGGAGGCGATGTGGTAGCGACCCTCGCGGTAGAACTCCGAACTGGCGCAGTCCAGCCCGATGAGCACCTGTTCACCGGCGGTGTATCCGGCCGCGTCGATGGCCTCGAGGATGAGCTCCAGCGCGGCCTCGTTGCTCTTCAGGTCGGGGGCGAAACCACCTTCGTCCCCCACCGTGGTCGGCATGCCCCGGGCGTCGATCAGCTTCTTCAGGGTCTGGAAGATCTCCGCTCCGCAACGCAGCGCCTCGCGGAAGCTCGGCAGCCCCGCCGGGATGATCATGAACTCCTGAAGGTCGAGGTTGTTGTTGGCATGGGCGCCACCGTTGATGACATTCATCATCGGCACGGGCAGCTGCATGCCACCGGCGCCGCCCAGGTAACGATACAGAGGGAGTCCGGCCTCCTCGGCTGCGGCCTT
>JBILUV010000205.1:0-6641 GCA_044370825.1 Burkholderiales bacterium
GAAGGGCATCGACCCGACGTTGCCGACGACCGGCCCGGTCAACTGCGTGCTGTCGCCGCCGTTCTGAAAACCATAGGTCCACGCGCCTGTCAGCCCCGGGCTGTAGGGGACCGTGTTTTCAAGGGCAGCGGGATTGGCCGTATAGCCTGCGGCCTGCAGAGGCACGACGACCGGACTGCCGGTGAGACTGTCGGTCTGGGTCGCCGTACCGGTTGTCCCGGCATTCGCGCCCGGCACCGGATTCCACGCGCCGATGATGATGATGTCGCGCACCGGCGCGCCAGCGACGAGACCGTAGTTCTGGTCGCGGATGGTGTAGAGAATGGAAGCACTGACGGGTGCGGCGAGGGCATGGCTGGTGCCGGCCACCAAAGCTGCCGCGAACAGCGTGCGAAGCACGACATGTTTCATCACGAATCTCCTTTGCAATATATATTCGCTCGATGCAGGCCGCTATATGCGACCACAGTCGCAACATTGCACCGGGAGTCCGGCAACTCATATGACATATTCACGCCCCTGATGTAATCCGGACGAAAGAGGTCGCCCTGCGAACTACGGCAGCCTGTCCGGTCCTGGCTGGGCCGCGGGACGTGGGCGAGTCCACCCACAGTTTGAATCCCCGGCGTGGGCGGCAAGGCAACCCGCACGTGCCGCCCTGGCCTGGAGATTTCATCAGGTCACGGGATGATGGCGAGGCGGTTTGCGACGCAGGCCGTGCATCGCGCGCCAAGCCAATAGCCGAGCCTGGTGGCGCGAAGCGCGGGCGCGGCATGCCCGCAAGGCGCCCGCCAGCGCCCGTGGAGGCCGGTAAACCAAATCGTACCGACAGCCAATTTGCCGCAAACCCAATGAGCATCGGTGCGCAGCTCATTTTCGGGGCCGGCCTGGTGAAATTTCCAGGGTAGGTCACGCCTCCCCGGCATTCCCGCAGAGGCTGGCCGCCAACGCGATGGTCTGGCTGTCGCGCGACGACCGGGCAAACTGCGGCAGCGCATTGCCGAAGTCGTCGACGGCCGATACGTCGGCACCATGCGCCACCAGCAGACGCACCACCTCCACCAGACCCTGGCTCGCCGCCCTGTGCAGCGGGGTGTAGCCGGCGTCGCTGGCGGCGTTGACATCAGCGCCTGCCGCGAGCAGGACCCGCGTCATCTCCACTCCGTGAACCACCGCCTCGTGCAACGCGGTCCAGCCGTCCGAAGTCGTTGCCCCGAGGTCAATGTCACCCCGCGACAGCAGCTCGCGAACCGCCGCGAGATCACCCGCTGCAGTCGCGAGGATCAAGGCCCTGGACGCCTCCGGCGCCGCCATCCGTCCCGACGTCGGCGGATCGTCACCATCCTCGCCGCGCAGAAGCGTCCGCGTCGCATCGGCCGCGAGAAGCGCCCCCAGGAGGGCGGCGTCATCGAAATGCTCGGCCATCGCGATCGGTGTGATTTCGTCCTCGTCGCGCGCCCGCGGGTCAGCACCGGCCGCGATCAGCTGACGGGCAACTGGCAGCGATCGTGACGCGCAGGCCCAATGCAGAGGCGTCGCCCGGTGCTCGTTCGCCTGCCTCGGGTCGCCTCCCGCCTGCAGCAGCACCGCGACGGCGTCCGGCAAACCCGCTCGCGCCGCCAGCAGCAGCGGCGTCATGCCGGAGTGTGTTCTGGCATTCACGTCGGCGCCCCGCTGCAGCAACAGCAACATATGCTCGGCCTTCCCGCCGACCGAGCAGGCGCGGTGCAACGCGGTGTTGCCCTGCGAGTCGGCCGCGTCGGGACGGGCACCATGTTCCAGAAGAAGTCGCGTCGTTGCCAGCGACGCGGCCTGGTGTTCCGCGCTGATGCTGCCCATCGGCTCGCGGCCCCTGCCCGCTGCCAGCGCTGCCTTGCACACCATGTCGTGGTGGTTGAGAAGGCGCGAATCGGGCTCCCCTGCAACAGCCCAGTGCAGCGGTGTCCGGCCATGGGCACAGGTGACATCCACGCGAGCGCCGTGTTCCACCAACAGGCGGCTTCGTCCCGGCTTGTGCAACATGGCGGCAAGGATCAGGGGGAACGTATTCCGTTCCACGATCATCACCCCCTGCCCCGCCAGGATGATGGGGAACACCGATGCGAACGCCGGGGAGTTCAGGTCCCTGGGTCGCCGCAGCACCACCTGCATTGCATCGGTCTGGTCTCCGGCCTCGGCGATGGCTTCGCAGAGGGCATTCATGTCCTCCAACGCACGCGTCTTTGCAGCGGTGCCGAAAATGCGGTCCTTCCATGTCATGGCAGTTCGCCTCCTGAATGATTCGGTGAAACCCGCGCGACTGGCGCTTCGAACGGTGCACGTCGCACGATTTCGCAAGACCTGTGTGATGAACTCAGGCCCGAGAAGGCTCGGACCATGGTCCGCATGGTGCGCAACGGGCACTCCGATTCATATGACATGTTCACGCTGCGCAGCGAAACCGGCGGGCACGGATGACGCTTGGCAAGGCTTGTCGCTCAGCGGGCACGCCGGCCGCGCCGGTCCTGGCAGCTGCGGTTGCCGCGACGTGCGTCAGAGCAGATCGATATTGTTGGCGCCGGAGGGCAGCGCAGCAAACGCCAGCAGGTCTGGCTCGACCGGAAATACCGAGTTGGAAAACGCCATTGCGGCAAGGTCTGCCCCTGACTCGCCTGCAGCGGGACCGGGTGCAAGGCCGAACAATGCCTCCAGGACCGAGAGATCGAAGAGGTCGACCGCGTCGTCTCCGTTGAAGTCGGCTTCGCCGCCCGTCGTGCCGAAAGCGCTTTCGAACAGCGACACGTCGACCAGGTCGACCATGAGACTGTTGTCGAGGTCCGCATCGACGATGTTGCCGTAGCCGTCGCCGTCGGAGTCGCGCTGATCGGGGTTGGGCACGAACACGGCGTTGTCGACATCGTCGGCGTAGCCGTCGTCGTCGGTGTCCGGGACATACCAGATGCGGTTGCTGGCTGCGCCGGTCGACGGACTGGCCCGGGTGCGGAAGGCGCCGTCGAGGCCAGCCTGCAGTTGCAGGGTGGTCTCGAAGCTGCCGTTGGCGTCGGTGTCGAGGCCCAATTCACCAGAGGCGCTATCGTAGCTCGCGCCATTGAAACGGCTACCCATGACTTCGATGTAATCGTCGGCGGAGAGATCGGTGATCCGGTCTGGCACCTGTGCGTGCAAACCGCCGGCAAGCGCCCCCCGCGATGCTGGCGCCGGGCCCTGGCCCAGTCGTTCGGTGGCGATGATGAATCCATCCGCGCCCTGACCACCGGTTCCGATGCTGCGATCAGCCGACTCCCCGCCGGCGAAGAGCAATTGCGCCCACCGAACGAAGCCGGATATGCGTGCGCAGTCAATACCTATGTCAGAAGCACTTCCTGCTTGCAAACCCGGAGGAGTCCATAGACGGATGTTTCACCAGGCCGGCCCCGGAAAGGAGTTGCTCACCGCTGCGTATTGGGTTTGCCACGAATGGGCTGTCGGTACGATCTGGTTTGGTGGCCTACACGCGCACCGGCGGGCGTCCTGCGGTCATCCCGCACTTCGCGCCGATAGGCCCGCTATTGGCTTGGCGCACGCTGCACGGCCTGCCTCGCCAGCTACCTCGCCACCATCCCGCGACCTGGCGACACATCCGGGCTAGCAGCCTGTCGGGCTTACCCACTCGCAGGTGACCATGCCGCGTGAGGGCGAGGCGTGGTAAGAAGGGACATCGACGAACTGGAAGGTGGCCATGAGTTTCAAGCCGATCGATCGAAACACGGACTACCTGCTGCCGCCCTCGGTGCAGGAGTGGTTGCCGCAGTCGCACTTGGCGCGTTACGTGGTGGATGTGGTCGAGGGGCTGGATCTGTCGGAGCTGGAGCGGGCATACGCTGGCCGGGGCAGCGATGCCTACCATCCTGCGACGCTGCTCGGGCTGCTGATCTACGCCTACGCCACCGGGACGTTCTCGAGCCACAAGATCGAGCGTGCGACCTACGACTCGCTGGCCTTTCGCTACATTGTGTGCAATCGGCACCCGGATCACGACACGCTGGCGACGTTTCGCAGGCGCTTCGGCAAGCAGTTCGCCGGGGTGTTCGTGCAGGTGTTGCAGGTGGCGCGGGAGAACCAGTTGTCGAAGTTCGGCACGGTGAGTCTGGATGGCTCGAAGATCCACGCCAATGCCAGCCGCCACAGCGCGCTGTCGTACGGACACATCGAGAAGATCGAGGCGCAGCTCGAGGCCGAGGTCGAGCAGTTGCTGGCGCTGGCCGAAGGCGCGGACCAGTGCGCTGTGCCCGATGGGATGAGTCTGCCCGAGGAGATCAAGCGCCGCGAAGACCGTCTGGCCGCGATCGCGGCGGCCAAGGCGAAGATCGAGGCACGTGCGCGGGAGCGTTTCGAGCAGGAGCAGGCCGCCCACGAGGCGAAGAAGGCGGCGCGGGCGGACAAGCAATCGCGCACGGGCAAGAAGCCTCCAGGGCGTACGCCGCGGCCGCCTGATCCGGCGCCGCACCCCGAGGATCAGGTGAATCTGACCGATGAGGACTCGCGCATCATGAAGCTCGCCGGCGGTGGGTTCGAGCAGTGCTACAACGCGCAGGCCGTCGTGGACACCGAGTCGATGCTGGTGATGGCGGCACAGGTGAGCAATGCCCCCAATGACAAGGGGCAACTCGCGCCGATGATCGCGCAGTTGCAGGCGCTGCCGGCAGGGCTCAACGCGCCTGAGGCGATATTGCTCGACAGCGGCTATTTCAGCGATGCGAACGTGGGGCATTGCGAGGCCGCGACGATCACGCCGTTCATGGCCACCGGACGCGAGGGGCATCATCGGCCCTGGGCGGAGCGATTCACCGAGCCTGCGCCGCTGGCGCCCGAGGCCACGTCGGCGCAGAGGATGAGGCACCGGCTTGCGACCAAGGCGGGGCGAGCGCGCTACGCGCTGCGCAAGCAGACCGTCGAGCCGGTGTTCGGCATCATCAAATCGGTGCTCGGATTCCGGCAGTTTCTGATGCGCGGTCTGGACCAGGTGCAGATCGAGTGGACCCTGGTGTGCCTGGCGTGGAATCTCAAACGCATGGCCGTATTGCGTCCAGAGTAGGGCGAAATGGAAGCATTCGTGCGCTTTATGGCCGAAAACCCCGCTTCTCGACCTGGCCACGACCTCCGGCACCGGGCGGCAGGGGTAAGCCCGACAGGCTGCTAGCTGCAGCCTCCGAAGCCGCGCCGACGCCCCGCGCGCAGGACCACCGCCCCGCCCAGCAGCCCGAGCGCCCAGGTCGCCGGCTCGGGCACCACAGTCGCCAGCGCCATGTAGTCGACACCGGAGGCCGAGCTCAGGCCGATGATGTCGCTGTCGATCTCCACGCCGGTGAGCCGGGCCGAGGAGCTGAAGTCGATCAGCGTGCTGTTGTCGAGGGTGTCGCCACCGCTGATGCAGCCTCGGCCGTTGCCGGGCTCGCTGTCGCAGCGGTCAAAGCCCCAGGCGCCCACTTGCAACGCCGTTACCAGCGTCAGCTCGGTGCCGTCGAGCACGCTCAGCGCGACCGTGAATCCGCCGTCGAACAGGGTACCCTCGGGTGCGTCGCCACCGAAGCGGTCGACGGGCTGGCCGGCGAAGGCTGGTTCGTCGAGCAGCTGGCCGAACTCGGGCCCCGGGGCGGTTTCGTCGGCGTTGTAGCTGATGCCCTCGGTGCGGAAGGCGGCCGTCAGCCAGATCGGGATGATGAAGTCGCCGGTGTTCAGCCAGCGCAGTTGCGAGCGGTCGTACAGCGCCACGCCGAAGGCGAAGCTCCCGCCGCCGGGCGCGGGGCCGGAGCGGCCGGCCTCATAGAGGCCGTCGAGGTTGAAGTGGAAGATCACGCGACCACTGCCGTGCACGGTGATCTGGTCGACGCTGCGGGCCTCGGCGCTCGCGCTGGCACGGGTGAACTCGCCCACGCCCTCGTGGCCTATGCCCTGGCCGGTGCCGTTGAACGGGGTGTCGTCTTCGGGGTCCCAGTTCCAGACGCGGTCCTGCTCGTGCACCGCGAAGGCGCCGGCGCGCAAATCCCTCGGCGAGGCCATCGACCGTGCCGCAGCGCCCTGCGACATCAGGTTGTTGTCGCCCCACCACCAGGGCTTGTCGGAGGTGGCGGGCGCCCAGGGAAGGGCCAAGCCATCGGGCAAGGGCAGGCGGGCGTCGGCCTTGGCCCAGGCGCCGGCGGTCGTGCTGCCAACCTGCTCGTCGTCGGTGTTGTAGACGCCGTTCAGGCACACGGCGACACTGCGGCCGTCGTCTTGAACGAACACTGAGGCGCTGGTGCAGCCGTTCAGCACCTGGGAGTAGCTCAGCGCCTGCGACCTCACGCCGAGAGCCGGGCCCGCGGGCCCGTCGACCAGATAAGACCCCCCGGGCCCGAGGAGCAAGGGAGGTGGGTCGTCGTCGCCGGCCCAGGCGGGGGCGGCCAGTGCCGAAAGCAGCGCGGCGCTGGCCAGGGCCAGTGCGCACAAAGCCGTGAAAGCGGGACGGAAGTCAGGGCTCGGGCTCATCGTGCGGCTCCTGCAACGGGGTGGCACACCTTCCGCGGGCCGGCGTTGCCGAAAGGACCCGACAGACCCGCGGCTGCACGGTACATCACTTAAATATACAGTAGCGTGAAAGTTGTTTTCCCGCAATCCGCCGCCGG
>JBILUV010000004.1:0-34033 GCA_044370825.1 Burkholderiales bacterium
AGCCATCTCCTTGACCGCGTGCTGGGCACGCGCCACCGCCAGGCCGTATCCCGGAACGATGATGACGCTGTCGGCATTGCCCATCAGGAAGGCGGCGTCGTCGGCACTGCCCGACTTGACCGACTTCTGCTGACCACCGGTGGCAGCACTCCCGGCATCGCCGCCAAAGCCGCCGAGGATCACGTTGAAGAACGACCGGTTCATCGCCTTGCACATGATGTACGAGAGGATGGCGCCAGACGAACCCACGAGGGATCCCGCGATGATGAGCATTGGGTTGTTGAGCGAGAAGCCGATGCCGGCCGCTGCCCAACCGGAATACGAATTGAGCATCGACACCACCACCGGCATGTCCGCACCGCCGATAGGGATGATGATCAGCACGCCGATCACGAAGCTCAGCAGCAGCATCAGGAAGAACGCGCCCCAGTTCCCGGTGAACATGAAACCCAGACCGAGCACGACGATCGCAACGCCCAGCAGCAGGTTCAGCATGTGCTGCCCCTTGAACACCACTGGCGCTCCCTGGAATAGCCGGAACTTGTACTTGCCCGACAGCTTTCCGAAGGCGATCACGGATCCGCTGAACGTGATGGCGCCGATGGCGGCGCCCAGGAACAGCTCAAGCCGGTTCCCCGCCGGAATGGGCGCTCCTCTCTCGACGATCGAGAAGGCGTGAGGTTCAGCCACCGCCGCAACGGCGATGAACACTGCGGCAAGACCGATCATGCTGTGCATGAAGGCCACCAGCTCGGGCATCTTGGTCATCTCGACCCGCCTGGCCATGACCGTGCCGACCGCACCGCCGACAACCAGACCGAGCATGACGTAGCCAATGCCCATCGCCGGATCAGTCGCGAGCTTGAGGATCAGGCCGGCGGTGGTCAGCACAGCGATCGCCATGCCCGCCATGCCGAAGCCGTTGCCAATACGTGACGTGGTGGGATGCGACAGGCCCTTCAGCGCCTGAATGAAGCAGATGGAGGCGACGAGGTACAAAAGGGTGACGAGATTCATGCTCATCGGGGGATCTCCGCGTTGGTGGCGGGACAGGAGGGGCGGGCGGCCATGTTCACTTGCCGCCTCCCGCTGCGGGCCGTTCCTTCTTCTTGAACATCTCGAGCATGCGACGGGTGACCAGGAATCCGCCGAACACGTTGACGGCCGCCAGCGCGACCGCCAGGACGCCCATGGTCTTGCCCAGAGCGCCCTCGGTAAGCGCCGCCGCCAGCATCGCACCAACGATGACGATAGCCGACACTGCATTGGTGACGGACATCAGCGGAGTGTGCAGCGCGGGGGTGACGTTCCACACCACGTGGTAGCCCACGTAGACGGCTAGAACGAAGATGATCAGATTGATGATGGTCGGATTCAGTGTTTCCATGGAGTGCCTCCGCTTTCCCGTCACTTGCGGACCAGTTCACCACCGATGCACGCCAGGGTGCCGGCGACGATCTCGTCCTCCCGGTTGAGGTTGAAGGCGCCGCTCTTCGGATCGAGCATCAGCGCCAGGAAATTGAGCAGGTTGCGCGAGTAAAGAGCGCTCGCGTCCGCCGCCACAAGGGCAGGCAGGTTGGCGATGCCGACGAGGTGAACCCCGTGCCGGACGACGGTGCGGTCGAGCTCGGACAGCGGACAGTTACCCCCCTGCTCCACCGCCATGTCAACGACCACGGATCCCGGACGCATGCTCTTGACCATGTCCTCGGTAACGAGAACCGGGGCTGCACGGCCGGGAATGAGCGCGGTGGTGACTACGATGTCGGCCTGCCGGATGCGCTCGGCGACCAGTTCAGCCTGACGCCTGCGGTAGTCCTCGCCCATGTCCCTGGCGTAACCGCCCTGACCCTTGGCCAGCTCCTTCTCGGCATCGGTGAGGGGAACCTCGATGAATTTCCCGCCGAGCGACTCCACCTGTTCCTTGGTCTCCGGGCGAACATCCGTGGCTTCCACCACGGCGCCGAGACGCTTGGCGGTCGCGATGGCCTGCAGGCCCGCCACCCCCACGCCCATGACCACGACCCGCGCCGCCTTGACGGTACCGGCGGCGGTCATCAGCATGGGCATGAGCCGGCCATAGGTGTTGGCCCCGATCATCACCGCCTTGTAGCCGGCGATGTTGGCCTGGGATGACAGCACGTCCATGCTCTGGGCCCGCGAGATACGCGGCAACCACTCCATGGCGAAGGCGGTCACCCTGCGCTCGGCAAGGGCCTGGAGACCCTCGGTGCGGTAGGGGGCGAGCAGCGCGACGAGCACCTGATCGGGCCGCAGCATGGCCAGTTCGTCCGCTTCGGGCCCCCGCACCTTGAGCAGCAGATCCGCCTGACCGTAGACCGCAGCGGCGTCAGGCACGACAGTGGCGCCGGCAGCGGCATAGTCGGCATCCTGGTAGGACGACGCCAGACCGGCACCGGCCTGCATCAGCACCTTGTTGTGTCCGCCCTGAGTGTATTTCCTGACCGTCTCGGGTGTCGCGGCGACCCGTGTCTCGCCGGCGCGGACTTCCGCGGGAATTCCGATCTGCATCCCTTGGCAACCTCCGTTTGTTGCGTGATTCGTGACGTGCGGCGTGGCGGCTCCGGCCGTGCCGGCGCGGTGCTGCGACGCGAACCCGAAATGCGAAAAAGCCTTGCATTATATGGAGCAATCGGTTGGGCATCCACTTGGCGCGGCTTCTGGTCAACGCGGCATGGGCCGCTGGAAGCGCTCCACCGGAGGGATTCAGCACCCCGCCGGCACGCCGGTTCGGGGATAATCCAGCGCCAGCCATGCCCAGCATCCAGAGACTTCCCGACCAGCTCGTCAACCAGATCGCCGCGGGCGAGGTCGTCGAACGACCCGCTGCGGCGCTCAAGGAACTGCTGGAGAACAGCCTGGACGCCGGCGCCACGGACATCGCCGTGACCCTCCGCGAGGGCGGTGTGCGCCAGATCAGGATCCAGGACAATGGCGCCGGGATCGCGCGCGAGGAACTTCCACTCGCCGTCGCGCGGCATGCCACCAGCAAGATCGCCTCCCTTGACGACCTCGAGTCGGTGGGCACCCTCGGATTCCGCGGAGAAGCCCTGGCAAGCATCGCATCGGTGTCCAGATTCAGCCTCGTGAGCCGTCAGACCACCGAGCGGCACGGCTGGCGCCTCGACGTGGCTGGCGGAGAACTGGCGGAGATCGAACCCGCTCAGACAGAGCCGGGCACGACCGTCGACGTCCTGGAGCTGTTCTACAACACGCCCGCCCGCCGCAAATTCCTGCGCACCGAAGCAACGGAATTCGCCCACGCGGACGAGGCCGTGCGGCGCACCGCCCTCTCGCGCCCTGACGTGGCCTTCCGCCTGACCCACAATGGTCGACCGCTCCTGCGAGTGCCGGCGCAGGATGCCACGGCCCGTGCGACAGCCGTACTCGGCGAGGACTTTATGGCGGCTGCCGTTCCACTGGACGAGGGTACCGCGGGGTTGCGCATCTGGGGTTTCGTCGGTCTTCCCACGGCTGCGCGTTCCGGACGGGATGTGCAATACCTGTTCGTCAACGGGCGTTTCGTACGCGACCGGCTGCTCGCCCATGCCGTGCGCGAGGCCTATCGCGACGTTCTGCATCACGAAAGGCATCCAGCTTTCGCGCTGTTCCTCGAGGTGCCACCAGCGACCGTGGACGTGAATGTCCATCCGACGAAGACGGAGGTGCGGTTCCGCGATGGCCGGGCCATCCACCCCTTCGTCCGTCATGCGGTGGAGAAAGCCCTGGCACGCCCCGCAGGCGTACCCGCGCCTCAACTGCGCGAGCTGGCGCCAGACTCCAGACCCGCGGCGATACCGGCACAGTTTCCGTCACGGCAGGCGGCCATGCCGCTGCGCACCGGCATGCCGGAGGGCTTCTACGACCGGCTTTTCGGTCGGGAACAATCAGCTTCCTCACCGGCGCTCGCCCGTCCTGCGGTCCAGGCAAACGACATCCCGCCCGGACAACAGGACGTGCCGCCTCTGGGTTTCGCCCTGGGCCAGCTGGGCGGTGTGTACGTGCTGGCGCAAAACGCCGCCGGCCTTGTGATCGTGGACATGCATGCGGCGCATGAGCGCATCGTCTACGAGCGACTGAAGGCTTCACTCGACCGCGCTGCCATCCCGACGCAGCAACTGCTGATCCCCGTCACTCTGCGGGCCGGCGCGCTCGAGACCGCCACCGTCGAGGAGCACACCGAGCTGCTCACCCGCCTCGGCTTCGAGATGGCCGTATCCTCGCCAACCAGCGTCGTGGTGCGATCGGTACCCTGGTTGCTGCGCGACGCCGATCCGCTGGCTCTGGCGCGCGAGGTGCTGCGCGAGGTGGCCGAGATCGGGGCCAGCAACGTCCTGGCCGGCAGGCGCGACGCGATGCTGGCCACTCTGGCGTGCCACGGCGCGGTGCGCGCCAACCGGACACTGACGGTGGCGGAGATGAACGCCTTGCTCAGGGACATGGAGGAGACGGAGCGCGCCGGCCAGTGCAACCATGGACGGCCGACGTGGTGCCAGCTGTCGATGGCCGACCTCGACCGGCTGTTCATGCGGGGTCAATGACCCATGACGGCCCGCCTGCCGAAGGTGCCTGACCGGCCGCTGCCAGTCGTGCTCCTCATGGGACCCACGGCCAGCGGCAAGACGGGAGTCGCCATGACGCTGGCGCGCTGCCTGCCCGTCGAGATCGTCAGCGTCGACTCGGCGATCGTCTACCGGGGCATGGACATCGGCACGGCGAAGCCGGATACCACCATGCGCTCGGCGGTGCCTCATCACCTCATCGACATCATCGATCCGACCGAGGCCTACTCTGCAGCACGTTTCGCCGAGGACGCGTGGCGTCTCGTCTCCGGGATCCGCGCGCGCGGACGCATTCCCGTCCTGGTGGGTGGCACCATGCTTTACTTCAAGGCCTTCCGGGAGGGTCTGGCAGCGCTGCCACCCGCCGATCCCGCGATACGGCGCCGCACCGACATGCTGGCGGCCGAACGGGGCTGGCCGGCGCTGCACGCGATACTGCGCACCCTCGACCCAGAGACCGCGGCCAGGCTGGAGCCCACGGATGCCCAACGGATACAGCGGGCGCTGGAGGTCTGCGAACTCACAGGCGCCCCGATGTCACGTCTCATCTCGGCTGCACCCGCGGCACCGGCCCCTTCGGCGACGCTGTGCATCTCCCTGGAGCCATCCGACCGCTCAGTACTGCACGCACGCATTGCGAAAAGGTTTGACGACATGCTGGCCGCCGGACTCGTGGAGGAACTGTCCGCGTTACGTGTCCACCACCGCCTCCACCCCGAGCTTCCCGCCATGCGCTGCGTGGGTTACCGCCAGGCCTGGCAATATCTCGAGGGCGGGCTGGACCGCGAAGGGCTGCGCATGACCGGGATTGCCGCCACCCGGCAACTGGCCAAGCGGCAACTCACCTGGCTGCGGGGCATGCAGGACCTGCGGCGTCTGGATTGCCTGAGACCTGACCTCGAGGCCGCCGTCCTCGAAGCAATAGAGTCCGCCATCGGGCAGCCCGACAAGCTGCCCTGAGGCGGCTCACTGGGCGGCAAGGGCCTCGGTCCCGGCCTTGGCGATCTGGCCGTCCTGCTGGGAGGTGACGCCGGACACGCCGATCGCTCCCACGACCTGGCCGTCGTGGACGATGGGCAATCCGCCTTCCAGTGCGAGTGCCTGATCCAGCGAGAGTATTGCCGTCCGGCCGCCAGCGATGGCGTCCTCGAACACTTTGGTGGGACGGCGGAACGCTGCGGAAGTGCGCGCCTTCTGGATCGCCACGTCGATGCTGCCGTACTGCGCACCGTCCATGCGCTGCAGGTAGAGCAACTGGCCGCCGTCGTCGACGATGGCGATCACGACGTTCCACTTGTTGCGTACCGCCTCCGCCTCGGCCGCCACCGCGATCCGGCGTGCCGCGTCCAGAGACATCGCCTTCTTGTCCACCATCTGCGCCCCTGCCATTCCCGTCGCCAGGAACGACGTCAGCACAGCTGCAACGACAGCGATCATGCGCATCGACTTCATGGGAACCCCTCCAGACCATTGCCATGTCATCCCGCGGATTCGGGACTCCAGGGGGCAACATTACGTTCCCCGGCGGCCGCGGGCAATCCACCCGTGCGTCCTCGGGGGCTGGCCCACCCCTTCACCACTGGGACCGCCAATCATTCACGAGGGTGCACGGCGTCGACGGTCGCTTCGAGCGAGCCACGGGAGAGGGTCACCTGGATCGCCTCACCGGGCCGCACGTCGCCCGGCTGGTGGATTACCTGCCCGTCGACATCCAGGACGATTGCATATCCGCGGTTCAGCACAGCCATCGGATCGAGATGCCGCAGGCTCTCTTCGAGCCGGAGCAGCCGGGCACGACCCGCATCGATGCCAGTCTGCGAAGCGGTGCGGAGCCGCGAGGCGATCGCGTCCAAGGCACGGCCCAGGGGCTCGGGGTTGGGCCGCCCCGCCCGGAGCCGCCGATCCGCATCGGTGACGCGCCAGTTCCGGCGCTCCGCCGCCATCGCCCAGGCCCTTCGCAGTCGACCGAGCGCGTCGGCCAGACGGACTCCCTGGGCGGCGAGGCGTTCGCCGGGATGACGCAGCCTGAGCGCAGCCGAGTCGACCCGCTGCATGGACCGCTCCACCGACCGGCATTGCGCGCGGGACATGGTCTCGGACAGCAGCCGCACCTGCCTCTGCAGCAGCAACCGGTCCGGCGTCGCGGCCACCGCGGCGGCCGTGGGCGTGGGAGCCCGCAGGTCGGCTGCGAAATCGGCGATCGTGAAATCGGTCTCGTGCCCGATGCCGGTAACCACCGGCACGGCGCATCCGGCGATGGCACGCGCGACGGCCTCGTCATTGAATGCCCAGAGATCCTCGATCGACCCGCCGCCCCGGCACACTATGAGGACCTCGACCTCGCACCTCGCAGACGCCAGTTCGATGGCGGCAGCGATCCTCGCCTCGGCGCCACTCCCCTGCACCGGCGTCGGATACAACACCACCGCGGCGGCCGGCCAGCGCCGGGCCAGCGTGGTGAGCACATCGCGCAATGCTGCGGCCTGGGGAGAGGTGACGATGCCCACGGTGCGCGGCATTACCGGCAACGGACGCTTCAACGCCTCGTCGAACATCCCCTCGGCCTGCAGCCGAAGCCTGAGGCGCTGGAACGCCTCGAACAAGGCTCCCAGACCGGCCTTCCTGGCGAAATCGACGCTGAGCTGGAAATCGCCGCGCGGCTCGTAAAGGGTGGGTGTAGCCCGCACCTCGACCTGCTGACCATTGGCCAGGGACCACTCCAGTAATTGGGCCCGGTGGCGGAACATGACGCAGCGCAATTGCGCGGACGAGTCCTTCAGCGAGAAGTAGCAGTGTCCGGAGGACGCGCGCGTGAAGTTGGACACCTCGCCGGCGACCCAGGCAAGTGGCAGCCCCCCCTCGATCAGCCGGCGCGCACGCGCGGCAAACTCGGCCACTGTCAACACTCCTGCGCCCTGAGCCTCCGGTTCGTGTGCCACGTTATCTCCCATCCACCGTGGGCACCATGCGACCGATGCAGTCGCCGATGCGGACAAGCCGCTGCCACGCACTTGCGGCAGCCCCTGTTCCAGCCTCGCCGCCCCTGGAGAAAAAAACGCAAGTATCTGTTTTAGATGACATATAACCCTGGTCAAAAAATGGGCGGGGCAACAAATGTCCTTTTCCGGAGGTCACTTACCAGCACTTTTTACGACCTGTGCACAATGTTATCCACAAGCTCTGTGGAAAACGCCGATGGCATACCCCAGGGGCGCGCAGGGCCGACGAGCGCGGGATTTCGACCGCCATGCGCGACCGCTCCGGGTTGCAGGGTATCGACCCCCGAGCTAGAGTTCCAGGATCACTTCAGGAGTCCCTCGCGTGCTTGCGATCATTGAGGCAGCCGGCTGGCCCATCTGGCCCATCATTGCCGCATCCGTCATAGCCCTGGGCATCATCGGCGAGCGCATCTGGACCTTGCGTGCCGGCAGTGTGGCGCCGCAAGGACTGCTCGAAAATACCCTGCGAGAGTATGCCGCCAGCGGTGTGTCACCGGAATGGCTCCAACGCCTGTCGGACGGATCGGTCCTGGGTCGCGTATTTGCGGCCGGCCTGCGCAACGAGACGAGTTCGCGGGAGGTCATGAAGGAGGCCATCGAGGAGGCCGGCCGGAGTGCCGCCCACGAGCTCGGACGATTCCTGTCCGGCCTCGGCACCATCGCTTCCCTCGCGCCCATCATGGGACTGTTGGGCACCGTGATCGGGATGATCGAGATCTTCGGCTCGCAGGGGCCGACTGGCGCGAGTCCGGCACAACTGGCGCACGGCATTTCCGTCGCCCTCTACAACACGGCGTTCGGTCTCATCGTCGCCATCCCGAGCATGATCTTCTACCGCTACTTCCGGGCCCGTGTCGACTCCCTCGTGGTGGAGATGGAACAGCAGGCGGTGAAGCTGGTGGAAATGCTTCACGGCGACCGCAGATGAACTTCCGTCGCGGCACCGGCCGGGACGAGCCGGAAATGAACCTCGTGCCGCTCATCGACGTGCTGCTGGTGATCCTCATCTTCCTCATGGTCACCACCACGTACTCGAAGTACGCCGAACTCCAGATCAACCTGCCGTCGGCAGACGCCCCGGAATCCCGGGAGCATCCCCGACAGATCGACGTGGCGGTGACCACCTCCGGCCGTTATCTGATCGGCCGCACCCCTGTCATGTTCACCAGCCCGCAGGCGCTCGCGAACGAGCTGAAGCGCGCTGCCGGCGACACGCCGGATCCCGTGGTCGTGATCAACGCTGACGCCGACGCCACCCATCAGTCCGTGGTCAACGTGCTGGAGGCGGCGAGACTGGCGGGGTTTGGGCGGATCACCTTCGCCACCCAGGCACCGTCTTCCGCGCCATCAGCCGGCAATTGAGTGCCGCGCCGGCATTCTGGAATCGCCGGGGCCCGGCAGCGCTCGCGCTGCTGCCAGTGGCACTGCTCTTCCGCCTGGTGGTCTGGATGCGGCGCCTGCTCCACGAATGGGGCTGGCGCCGGGTGGTGCGCCTGCCCGTGCCAGTGGTCGTGGTGGGCAACATCACCGTCGGCGGGACCGGCAAGACGCCTCTGGTCATCGCCCTGGCCAGTGCGCTCGCCGCACGAGGACTCCGCCCCGGGATCGTGACGCGGGGCTACGGGGGCAGAGCCCGCGGCATAGGCGCGGTGGCCCCGGACAGCGATCCGGAAATGGTCGGGGACGAACCCCTGCTGCTCGCATATCGCGCCGGCTGCCCGGTGTGGCGCGGCGCGGATCGCATCGCCGCCGCCACGGCCCTGCTCGCGGCACACCCCGAGTGCGACTGCCTGATCAGCGATGACGGACTCCAGCATCTGCGTCTCGCTCGCGATTTCGAGATCGCCGTGGTCGACGGTGCGCGTGGACTGGGCAACGGCCTGCCGCTGCCGGCCGGCCCGCTACGCGAGCCGCCGGCACGGCTGCGCGCGGTCGACGCGGTGGTGATCAACGGCGCCGGTGCCGCCGGGCTGCCCCCGGGCACGCCGCTGACGCTGGAGGGGTCCCGCCTGGTGAATCTGGCGCGCGGCGACATGGTCCTGCCGTTGCAGGCGTGGCGTGGCCACCGCGTTCATGCAGTCGCCGGCATCGGTCACCCGCGCCGGTTCTTCGATCAGCTCCGCGCCGCCGGCCTGCAGGTGGTGGAACACCCCTTTCCCGACCATCATCCGTTCAAGGCTGGCGATCTGGTGTTCGACGGCGTGCTGCCAGTGGTGATGACGGAGAAGGATGCCGTGAAGTGCGTGCGCTTCGCTCATGAGAACTGGTGGTGCCTGCCTGTCGAGGCACGGCTGGATCCCACCTTCCTCGATATGGTGGCCACGCGGCTGCGGCGCGGGGCGCCTCGCCCGCCTTCGGCGGCATCGTAGAATCGTGCTTCCGCGTCGGCCGATCACGGCCCGCCGCCCTCCGATCCTGAAGCGTTGAGGTGTTCCATGGCCCTGGATGGCAAGCTGCTGGAGATTCTGGTCGATCCCCTGACCAAGGCACCCCTGATCTACGACCGCGAGCACGACGAACTTGTCTCCGTCGAAAGCGGGCTCGCCTACCCGGTGCGCGACGACATCCCCGTGATGCTCGAGGACGAGGCCCGCAGGCTGTCGACCGAGGAGATCGACCACTGGCGAAGGTCGCGTTGAGCCGCGACATCGAGGAGCCGGACATGTCCTCCACCTTCCATGTCGTCATTCCGGCGCGCTTCGCGTCAACGCGCCTGCCGGGCAAACCCCTAGCCGACATCTGCGGCAAGCCCATGGTGGTCCATGTCGCGGAGCGCGCTGCGCTCAGCGGGGCGCACGAGATCTGGGTGGCGACCGACCATGAGGACGTGGCGGCCACCGTCCGCAATCACGGCCACGCGGCGCTGATGACGAGCGAGGATCATCCCACCGGTACGGACCGGATCGCGGAGGTCGCACGCGCAAGGGCGTGGCCGGACGAGGCTATCGTGGTAAACGTTCAGGGTGACGAACCACTCATGGCACCCGAACTCATCCGGGAAGTGGCCGCCAGGCTCGCGGAGAGTCCATCCGCGGCGATCGCCACGGCCTGCCACCAGATAGAGAACGACGCCGAGCTGTTCGATCCCAATGTGGTCAAGGTGGTGCTGGACGCCAGCGGCCATGCCCTGTATTTCAGCCGGGCAAGCATTCCCTACGCGCGCGACTGGTACCGCGAGCACCGCTCGCGCCCGCCAGGCCTGCCCGCGCTGCGACACATCGGCATCTACGCCTACCGGTGCGCCTTCCTCCAGGCGTACGCGGGTCTGGCGCCCTGCCCGATCGAGCACTTCGAGGCACTCGAACAGTTGCGCGCCCTATGGCATGGGTATCGCATCGCCGTGACTGTCGCCGCGCGGGCACCCGCAGCTGGCGTGGACACACCTGCTGACCTCGAGCGCGTCCGAATGCTGCTCGGTGGTGCACCCTCGGTCTGACCCTATAATCCTGATTGTTCCGATGCCGTGTGACAGTCAGGCGCTTGCCGTGCCTGCCTCGGCGACGTCCCACCACCACCACAGGGAACGCAAAGCATGCGACTCATTCTCTTGGGCGCTCCGGGCGCCGGCAAAGGCACCCAGGCGGCATTCATCGTCGAGAAATTCGGCATCCCGCAGATCTCGACGGGAGACATGCTCCGTGCCGCGGTCAAAGCCGGGACGCCCTTGGGAATCGAGGCCAAGAAATGCATGGACGCCGGGGCCCTGGTGCCTGACGACGTGATCATCGGCGTGGTCAAGGAACGCATCGCCGATAACGACTGCGCGCACGGCTTCCTGTTCGACGGATTTCCCCGCACCATCCCCCAGGCGGATGCAATGAAGGCAGCGGGCGTCGGGCTGGACCACGTGATCGAGATCGATGTCGCCGACAGCGAGATCATCAAGCGCATGTCCGGACGCCGTGTGCATCCAGGCTCGGGACGCACCTACCACGTGGAATTCAACCCGCCACACACGCCAGGCAAGGACGATGTCACCGGCGAGGACCTGGTGCAGCGTGCCGACGACCAGGTGGATGTGGTTCGAAAGCGGCTCGAGGTCTACCAGAGCCAGACCCGCCCACTCGTCGACTACTACCTTGGTTGGGCGCGGGGCGGTGCCGCGGGAGCCCCGAAGTACACGCGTATACCTGGCGTGGGCTCGGTCGAACAGATCCGTGACCAGCTCTTCGCCGCCCTCGGCCAGGCCTGATCGCGCCGGCCGGCGCCTCGCACGCTGAGGCGCGGCGACGCATGACATTGCGAAACGCACTCTACGCCCAGGCGGGTGGCGTCACAGCGGTCATCAACGCCACCGCGGCCGCAGTCATCCAGGCATGGCGCGGCCATGGTGAGGCGGTCGGCACCCTTTATGCGGCCCGCGGCGGCATGCCGGGTCTTTTGCGCGAAGACCTGATCGACACCACCGCCGAGTCGGAGACGACGCTCGCCGCACTGCGCCACACTCCTGGCGGGATCTTCGGCTCCGCACGCTTCCGGCTCGGCGAGCCGGAGGAGGATCGCGCCACCTGGGAGCGGATCGCCGGCGTGCTCAGGGCGCACGACGTCGACACGCTGTTCTACAACGGCGGCAACGGATCGGCGGTCACGACGCTGCAACTGTCGGGGCTCGAACGGGTGTGCGGACATCGGCTCACCTGCGTGCACATCCCGAAGACCGTCGACAACGACATGGAGGGAACAGACGCCTCGCCGGGCTTCGGCTCGGCAGCCAAGTACCTCGCCGTCAGCCTGCGCGAGGCAGCTGCGGATGTGGCTTCCGTGGCTTGCACGTCGACTCGGGTGTTCATTCTGGAGGCCATGGGACGCCACGCGGGCTGGATGGTGGCGGCCATGGGACTGGCCGCCGACGATCACCAGCAACGGCCTCACCTGCTCCTGTTCGCGGAGCGGCCCTTCCGTGCGGAGGATTTCCTGGCGCGAGTGTCGGCCACAGTGGCGGATCACGGCTATTGTGTGGTCGGTGTGTCTGAAGGACTGCGGACCGCCGACGGCGTATTCCTGTCGGCGCTGGAGGCATCCAGTCCCGGCGGCGAAGAGCAACTAGGCGGCGTGGCACCGCAACTGGCAGCCCTGGTGCGCAAGCACCTTGGCCTGAAGTGCCACTGGGCCACGGCCGACTATCTGCAACGCTCCGCCCGCCACATCGCGTCCGCGGTCGACCTCGCCCAGGCAGAGGCGGTCGGGGCGGCTGCCGTGGACCTCGCTCTCGCCGGCCGCAACGGCTTCATGCCAGGCATAGTCCGGGAGTCCGACTCACCTTACCGCTGGCGGATCGAAGCAATCGCTCTGCTCGAGGTCGCCGGCAAGGAACGGCGCCTCCCCGAAGACTTCATCTCGCCGGACGGCCATCACATCAGCGCCACCGCGCGCGCCTACCTGCTGCCGCTGATCCAGGGCGAGGCGCCGCAGCGCTTCGAGGGCGGACTCCCGGTGCACGCCGCACCAGCCCTGGCCACGGTACCGCGTCTACTGCCTCCCTGGCAGGAGCCGGGAAGGTGCTGAGTTTCGGACGCGGCACTGGGCACGATACTGCGGATCGCACTGTCACAGGTTGCCCGCCGCGAAAAGACATAGCTAGAATGCGGGGTTAAGCATCAGCCCGGTCCAGGGCGCGGCCGCTCACGAGGCGGTGGACGCGTCATTCGGAGGAAGCCGGCCAGGAGCCCACACCCGGGGCAGCCCTGGAGCGTCGATTGGCGTGTCCCCTCGGGATGCGCGGAAGCACCGGATCACCTAATGCCTTTCCAGACACTCATTTTGGGGGACTCATGTCTTCAGGTCTCATCCTAGCGCTGGCTTGCGGGGCCGCCGCTGTCGTCTACGGACTTCTGTCCATCCAGTGGATCCTCGCGCAACCGGCCGGCAACGCCCGCATGCAGGAAATCGCTGGCGCGGTTCAACAGGGAGCCCAGGCCTACCTTGCCCGCCAGTACCGCACCATCGGCATCGTCGGTGTCATCCTGTTCGTCCTCATCGGCTTTGCGCTGGGCTGGTCGACCGCCATCGGCTTTGCCATCGGGGCCATCCTGTCGGGGGCAGCCGGTTTCATCGGCATGAACGTTTCGGTCCGCGCCAATGTACGCACGGCCCAGGCGGCCACCATCGGCCTCAATGAGGCGCTGGATGTCGCGTTCCGCGGCGGTGCCATCACCGGCATGCTGGTGGTGGGCCTCGGGATGCTCGGCGTCGCCGGCTACTATGCGATCCTGAAGGCCGGCGGCGGAGACATGAGCCTGCGCGACATGCTGCAGCCGATGATCGGTCTGGCCTTCGGATCGTCCCTGATCTCGATTTTCGCCCGGCTCGGCGGGGGCATCTTCACCAAGGGTGCCGATGTCGGTGCTGACCTCGTAGGCAAGGTGGAGGCCGGCATTCCCGAGGACGATCCCCGCAACCCTGCGGTGATCGCCGACAACGTCGGCGACAACGTCGGCGACTGCGCCGGCATGGCAGCCGACCTGTTCGAGACCTACGCGGTGACCATCATCGCGACCATGCTGGTCGGCGCCCTCGCGTTTGCGAGCATGGGGGATGCGGCCGTCGTGTACCCACTGGTGCTCGGCGGAGTGTCCATCATCGCCTCCATCATCGGTTGCTACTTCGTCAAGGCGGCCCCTGGCGGCAAGATCATGAACGCCCTGTACAAGGGCCTCGCGGTATCAGCCATCATCTCGCTGGTCGCCTTCTATTTCTGCACCAACTGGCTGATGGGCGGCGTGGCCGAGGCCACCGGCGGCAAGGTCACGACTGGCGCGCTGTTCGGCTGCTCTGTGGTCGGCATCGTCCTGACCGGCGCCCTGGTCTACATCACGGAGTACTACACGGGAACCGACTTCGCCCCCGTGAAGCACGTGGCCCAGGCCTCGACCACCGGGCATGCCACCAACATCATCGCCGGCATCGGGGTGTCGATGAAGGCCTGCGCCTGGCCGGTCCTGGCGGTCTGCGCAGCCATCCTCGCCTCCTTCTCGCTGGCGGGGCTGTACGGCATCGCGATCGCTGCCACTGCCATGTTGTCCATGGCGGGCATCGTGGTCGCCCTGGACGCTTATGGTCCGATCACCGACAACGCCGGAGGCATCGCCGAAATGGCGGAAATGCCCAGCAGCGTGCGGGCCATCACCGATCCGCTCGATGCCGTCGGCAACACCACCAAGGCGGTGACGAAGGGCTACGCAATTGGCTCCGCCGGTCTTGCGGCACTGGTGCTGTTCGCCGACTACACCCACGCTCTCGAAGCGGTCGGCGGCGTCACCAAGTTCGACCTGTCCGACCCGAAGGTGATCGTTGGGCTGTTCATCGGCGGCCTGATCCCCTACCTCTTCGGTGCGATGGCGATGGAGGCTGTCGGCCGCGCGGCCGGCTCGGTTGTGGAGGAGGTCCGGCGTCAGTTCCGCGAAATCAAGGGCATCATGGAAGGCAAGGCGAAGCCCGATTACAGCCGTGCCGTCGACCTGCTCACCACGGCGGCCATCAAGGAGATGATGATCCCGTCGCTGCTGCCCGTGCTCGTGCCGATCATTGTCGGTCTGGTGCTCGGCTCGGCCGCGCTCGGTGGTCTGCTGATGGGTACCATCGTGACCGGTCTGTTCGTCGCGATCTCCATGACCACCGGCGGTGGTGCTTGGGACAACGCCAAGAAGTACATCGAGGATGGACACCACGGCGGCAAGGGATCGGATGCCCACAAGGCTGCCGTGACCGGTGATACTGTCGGCGACCCTTACAAGGACACGGCGGGACCGGCTGTGAACCCGCTGATCAAGATCATCAACATCGTGGCACTGCTGATCGTTCCGCTGCTGCCTGTTCCTGCCGGCCACGCCGGATCGGCGGCGGACCAGCACGGCAACCCTCCCCCTGCCGTGACGGCCACGGAACCGGCTCCTCAGGCCGCGCCTGCCGTGCCAACGGAACCCGCCAAGTCGGAAGAAGGTAAGTGATCCACAACACCCACACCCCGCCGAGGGGCTGTGGGTGTCTCACCACGACGCCCCGCCGCGAGCGGGGCGTTTTTCTGCCTGTAACTGTTTCGTGAACCGCAGATCACCGAGGCGGCATCCAGTCCCGCGTCATTCTGCCTTCGGACAACGGAGTTGCAGCGGCCTCCGCCCCATGCGGGACGTTGGACCTGGACGTCAATGCATCGGCAGCTGCGGCGTGTCGCCCTCGTCGTCATCCTCGTCGTCAGGCCCCCTGCCCTGTTCGGGCTCTGACAGCCACAGCACGTATCCGTCCGGATCAGTGGCGAAACACTCTTTGGCGCCGTAGGCGGTGACATCGATTTCGGAGACGTCGAGTCCACCAGCGCGCAGGCGCGCCTGGGTGGCGAGGATGTCGTCTGTTCGCACGTACAGGCACCAGCTCTGACCGATGGCGGGATCCAGTGTCATTTGCTGGTCTGGATCCAGCTGCTGCAGCATGAGCTCGCCCACACCCGCACGCAGCCAGCACCAGAGCAGTTCACCATCCTCGTCCTCGAAGGAATCCACCACCTCGAACCCAAAGACTTCGCGGTAGAACAACATCGAGCGCTGGAGGTCGGACACCCCGAGGCTGGGTAAAAGTTTCTTGACACGTGGCCGGGAGGCAGTGGCGGTCATGGGTGTTTCCCTGGAAGCTGGGCGATGCGCCCGGGCAAATGATCTGGAATCAGTAACTCGTGTCACCGATGACGCAACGGCCGTTCACGCAGGCGAGCCTCGGCTTCGGCGTCGGCCGGCAATCCGCCGGGCGTGGCGTGCCCCGATGCATCTCCTCCTCGATGAACGTGATCTCGGAGGCCTTGGTTTCGACGATCTCACGTACTCCCGGCGCATTGTTGAACACGATCCAGCGCGATGGATTGCCACAGGCATCGTGGCCGGACGGAGCGACCCGGCAGAACGCGACGTTGCCGCAAGCTGGCTCTCCAACCGCGGCGACAACCTCCTGGCGCAACCGCGCGAGAGCTACAGCATCGTCTTCGGCAAGGGCACCCGGCTGCCCGGCTACGACCAGGACCACGGCCGGAGCCGCGACGAGTCGGAAGAAGGAAGACATGTACAACGACCTCACAAGCAGCGATGTGGAGCTCATTCGTTTGTCACCCCGACGCGGCATTGGTAGCGATGGCAGGCTGGCTTCGGCAGCACGGGCTGCACACAGGTAGCCGGTCGGGGGATACCGCGAAGCAACTCCTCTTCGAGAAAGCTCATCTCGGCACCCTTGGCCTCGAGCGTCGCCTTTGCCCTGGTGAAGTCGTTGAACGCCACGTGCAGAATACGGTGCCCACAGGCGTCGAAGCCCATGGACGGCATATGGCAGCGGACGACGTCTTGACAGCGGCGATTGTCCCCAACCAGTGCCTCGATCTCACCCCGGATCCGCTCCAGAGCAAGAAGATCGTCCTCACCCGCCCGCGCCAGGCCTGAGGCGGAACAGGGCAGGCACGATGCGAGCAACAAGGCGAGGGGATCAGGCCACCGTGATCGCTTTCGAGAGATAGACATCCTGGATGGCGTTAAGGAGCGACACGCCTTCACGAAGGGGCTTCTGGAACGCTTTGCGTCCCGAGATCAGTCCCATGCCACCGGCGCGCTTGTTGATGACCGCCGTCTTCACCGCCTCGAACAGATCGTTCTCCCCGGATGCACCTCCGGAATTGATCAGCCCCGCCCGCCCCATGTAGCAGTTGGCGACCTGATACCGCGCAAGGTCGATCGGGTGATCGCTCGCGAGCTCGGAATACATGCGCTTGTCGGCCTTGCCGTAAGGGCTTTCCTTGGTGTTGAGCGCCAGATACCCGCCGTTGTTCTCGGGCAGCTTCTGCTTGATGATGTCCGCCTGGATGGTCACACCGAGGTGGTTGGCCTGCCCGGTCAGGTCGGCCGACACGTGGTAATCCTTGTCGAGCTTGAAGCTGCTGTTGCGCAGGTAGCACCAGAGAACGGTGGCCATGCCCATTTCGTGTGCCCTCTCGAAAGCCTGGCTCACTTCCACAAGCTGACGCGAGGATTCGGGCGAACCGAAATAGATGGTAGCCCCCACCGACACCGCGCCCATGTCCCGCGCCTGCCGGATGCTGGCGAAACAGATCTGGTCGAACTTGTTGGGATAGGTGAGGAACTCATTGTGGTTGAACTTGAGCATGAAGGGGATGCGATGCGCGTACTTGCGCGAGACCGCACCGAGCACCCCAAGCGTCGAGGCCACCGCGTTGCAGCCGCCCTCGATCGCCAGCTTCACGATGTTCTCCGGGTCGAAATACGCCGGGTTCTTGGCGAACGACGCCCCCCCGCTGTGCTCGATCCCCTGATCAACCGGCAGAATCGACAGATAGCCGGTGCCTCCCAGCCGCCCGTGGTCGAACATCTGTTGCAGGCTGCGCATGACACTTGGCGACCGGTCCGAGGAGGCCACGACGCGGTCTACGAAATCCGGCCCGGGCAGATGCACGGACTCCTTCGGAATGCCCTTGCAGACATGGTTGAGAAGACCGTCTGCCTCCGCTCCGAGCAGTCCAGTGATGTCGGTCATGCTGTTTTCCTCCTGATCGCGCCCAGCGCGTGCTTTTCGGACTGGATTATCGCCGTCCCCGCCTTGTCCAACAATCGCCGACCGTGACGGCCTGAACGGGCTGCAGCAGGCCAGGCCGCCGGCCGTCCTCGCCTGGGACGGAACGCGTCATCAGATCCCACCGTGCCACCGCCGGGGATGAGTGCAGGAATGGTGCCACCGCACCGGCAGGCCATCAGTCCAGTTCGATCGGCCAGTTCATGCCCGCGCTGATTCCGCCGTCCACCCGCAGGATCTGACCGGTGACGTAACTCGAAGCGCGCGAGGCCAGGAACAGCGCTGCGCCGACGAGTTCCCCGGTGTCGCCGAGCCGCTGCAAGGGCATCACCTCCCGCCCCCACTCCACCATCCGCGGCTGCTGCCAGACCTTGCGCGAGAGTTCCGTGGGGAAGAAGCCCGGCGCGATCGCATTGACCCGGACGCCACTCGGCCCCCACTCGAGGGCCATGCCACGCGTCATCATCCCCAGACCCGCCTTGCTCATGGCGTAGGGCGTCACGCCCTTCAACGGCGCGTAGGTGTTCAGGGAATCGATGTTGATGATGGAACCGCTCCCGGCCTCCAGCATGCAACGCCCGACCACCTGGGACGATACGAAAAGACCGCGCAGATTGATGTCGAGGATCCGGTCGTATTCCTCGATGGAATAGGTCTCCACCCGCTTGCGGATATTGATGCCGGCCACGTTGAGGAGCGTGTCGATGCGCCCGTGGCGGTCGATGACGCCCTGGACCAGCGCCTCCACCTCCGCAGGGATGGATACGTCACAAACATCCCCCTCCACCATGGCACCGTCGCCGGACATGTCACGTGCCGCGGCCTCGATGGTGGCCTGCTCGCGGCCTGCGATGACCACCTTCGCCCCCCGTTCGGCGAAGGCTGCGGCGAGCGCGTGCCCGATGCCCCGGCTTGCACCGATCGCGAGCACCACCTGTCCCTCGACGGAAAACAACGGATCCTGCGCGACACCTGGCTTCATCTGCCTCCTCCCGAGCCCGCTTCACCGGGGCTCCATTCGCCTTTTTCCTCGAACGGGATTGCAGCCCCACGGCCCGCGGTGTGCAGCCGTCCCCTGATCCGGTAGTTCAGCGCTGCGGGCGACTTACCGGCCGAAGTCACGCCGGACAACTGCCTGAGCATCCCGGGCAGTGTGCTCACTGTCTCCACTTCCACCAGTGCAGCCCCGAACGGAGGCACCACGACATCGGTGGCGCTGGTGCCCCTGGCGAAGGCCTTGTCGTTCAGGTCGAGATCGAAGCTAACTCCCTTGAGAACGAGCTCGCGCTCGCCAGGGTTCTGCACCCTAAGCTTGACGAAGAACTGCTGCTCGAAGATCCCCGCTGTTCCCATGCGCAGGTCGGCCACGTTCACCGCCGGCGGTTCCCCACCCGGGATCGCCGCACAACCCGCCAGTGCCATGGCGCAGGCCAGCGTCACGCCGCCCGCCATCTTTTGCCAGTCCTTGCTCACCGTGTCTGTCCTCCGCGCGCAGCATCGATGCCGCCATCGATCATTCGAATTGCGAAGCGTAACACCAGGCTCCCGCCGGGAATCCGCCAGCCTGGCGTGCCCGGACCCGATCCCGGAAGCTCCCCCCGACCGCCACACTGGCTCCGCCCAGGCCCTGGGTGTAGATTCGCAGATATCGATGAACGCGAGTGCGCGTAGTGCCCGCACAATTCCAGCCTGCCCCGTCCACGAGCCGGTCGGTCGAGTCTCTGACCTTCACAGGCAGTGGTGCGGAGTACTTCCGCATCTGGATCTTCAATCTGGCCTTCACCATCCTGACCCTCGGGATCTATTCGCCCTGGGCGAAGGTGCGACGGCTGCAATACTTCCATCGACACACACGGCTGGGTGGCTCCGGCTTCGACTTCCATGGCAAGCCAGGTGCCATCCTCAAGGGTCGGATGCTCGCCCTGATGCTCCTGGCGTCGCTGGAGGCCGCTTACAACCTCGACCGGATCGCCGGCATCGCGCTGACCATCCCCCTGGTGGCCACCCTGCCGTGGCTGGTGATGCGCTCACTCGCCTTCAGGCTGCGCAATACCAGCTGGCGGGGTATCCGTTTCCGCTTCGGTCCCGTCACCTCGGACGCCTATCGTGCCCTGCTCTGGTGGCCGCTCCTCGCCATCCTGACGCTGGGCGCCCTGCTGCCGCGCGCCTATCGGGAGTTCAAGGCCTTCCAGCATGGCAACAGTCGCTTCGGCCGCGACGCTTTCGCATTCCACGTGACGACCCGCGCCGTCTACGGAGTCTTCGGCCAGGCCCTGGTCATGTTCCTGCTCGCGCCGCTGGCGATCGGACTCGCGGGCGTCGCGCTTCTGGGCGGGCTGGACTCGGGCATGGATCCGCGCCTCGATCTGGCGTGGGCATGGCTTTTCGTCGGGGGCTTCGTCGCCTTCTACGCGGGTTTCGTCGCAGTCAAGCCATTTCTCGACACACGTCTGCAGAATGCGGTGTGGAATGGCACCACGCTGGCTGGGCACGGCTTCGCATCCAGCCTGCGCTTTCGAACCCTGCTCTGGATCACGCTTTCGAACCTCGCGCTCACCGTCGCGTCCCTGGGCCTGTTCAGGCCCTTTGCAGTCGTCCGGCTGGCCCGTTATCGGGTCGAATGCATGGCCATGCACGTGGCCGGATCGCTCGATGACTTCTCCGCCGCCCAGGGTTCGGAGATCGATGCCTTCGGTGAGGAGGCGGGGGAGCTCATGGACATCGACATCGCCCTGTGACGCACGTCCGCACCTTCGCCTGTCGCCACTTCGATGGCGTCTCCTCCCGGCCGCACGTCGCGGTTCTGCGGATCTCGTCGGACGGACTGACGCTGGAGAGCGGCGATGAGGTCCGCGACATTGCCATCGCCTCACTCCGCATGGCTGAACGCAGCGGGGTTGGCACCGCCACCGTATACCTGCCCGACGACACTTTTCTGGAGGTCGAGGACGGCGCCGCCCTGCAGGCGACCCTCGCCAACTCCGGGTTCAGGGAGCCCCTGCTCGAACGCATGCAACGACGCTGGCTGGTGGCCGCGACTGCGGTGACGTGCTGTGCCCTGCTGCTGACGGCGTGCTACCTGCATGTCCTGCCCTGGGGAGCCCGCCACGCTGCCCGACTGGTGCCCCCGGCGGTCGCGGAAAGCATGTCTGCACAGGTCATGGAATTCCTCGATGGCCGCCTGCTCGCACCCACGCAACTGCCAGACCGCGAGACCCGTCGGTTGCGCAACCGCCTTGCCCGGATGCGTCTGCCCGCAGAGGTACCCGTGGGCCATCGCATCGAGTTTCGCGCCGCGCCGGGCATTGGCCCGAATGCGCTGGCTCTGCCCTCGGGAACGATCGTGGTGACGGACGAACTGGTCGAGATCGCCGGCTCAGAGGAGGAGGTGCTGGCGGTTCTCGCCCACGAACTGGGCCACGTCAGCGAGCGGCATGGCATCCGGCAGGCGCTGCAGGGATCGGTCGTGGCACTGGTGCTGACCTGGTTCCTCGGAGACGTCTCCAGCATCGCCGCCGCCATTCCCGCCGCAGTGCTGCAGGCACGCTATTCCCGAGACATGGAGCGCGAGGCCGACGACTTCGCTGCCCGCATGCTCAGCCAGAACGGCCTGTCTCCCGCCCTCCTCGCGGGCATGCTGGATCGGCTCGAGCGTGCCCGCCTCGGCTCGGCGGACAAGGGTGACGAGCCTGAGGGCCTGTCGCGATACCTCGCGACGCATCCACGGACGGAGGAGCGCATGCGCTCCCTGCGGCAAGCGACACCGCCGGTGGCTCACTGAGCCCAGCGGGGCACCCGCAACGTGTCGGGTGCTGCGCATTGCGATCGCCGGCGTGTCGGTCAATCTGCATGCGACGCGGGTCCGCGACGAGGCGAAAGAGCCGTCAGCGCGACGTCGCCTGGGGAACCATGTCGTTGCGGCTGGGACCGATGCCGCTCTCCTGGAACTCGGCCTCTCCCTCCAGCACGGCGCTGAAATGTGCAACACCCGCGGGGACCATGTAGAAGCTGCCGCGCGGATAGGCGACCAGACGGGATTCGTCCCACGTGTCTCCGACGGCCGACCAGTACGTGCCCTCGAGCACGGTGATGACGCGGTCGTCCGGGTGCGTGTGCGGGAGCAGGCGGTGACCAGCCGACGCGCGCACCCTGAAGGTGAAGGGACCGGCGCCGTCCTGCCGTCCATGGATGTCCGCGCGGGCCAGAGCCGGGGACGGGCGGAGCACGGTCCACTGTATCTCCGGGGGGCGCACTGCATGGATCACGCCGTCCGCCGCCACAGCGATGAGCGGAAGCAGGATTCCCAGTGCTCCAGAAGCCAGTTGTCCGGGGAAAGTCATGGATGCCCGCCTCACCCTGGGGTCAGATGCACAACCGTCGGCCGCGACAGGGCAGTTTGCCGGTTCGCCCGCCTGCCGGCGACGATCACTCGGGCTTCTTGAAGTCGAACACCAGATCGAGGTAGCGCCGCCCCGTCAGGTCCTTGGTCTGGGTCAACGTCTGCCCCTGCCATGCGATCTCGAACTTCCAGCGACCCGAAGGTGGATTGACGTAGAACAGCGGCCCCTCCGCCACAGCTTCCACCAGGGACTCGCCCTTGACGTCGATAACCTTGACCTGAACGCCTTTCGCCTGGATGTCGCGGCCACCCTGCTGGAATTTCAGGTGTATGGGATAGCGTGGAGAAATCTCCAGGAAAGCCTCCACCTCCTCGCCGATGCCGCCCGTCACGAAATTGGCGCCGCTCTGCTGGCGCACCTTGATGCCGACCGAGGCCTCGTCAGCGGCGAGAACCTGACCGACCGCCAAAAGACAGACCACGCCCAACAGGGTCTTCTTCAAATCGACCTCCTGAATCCGGCTGCGATGATCGGGCCCGAAGGGGGCCGCTCGCGCATTGCGTTCGAGGATATCACGCACCTCGGAGCCGTTTGCGATGCCCGTCCGTCAGGCCGACAGACGCTCGATGGTCCAGTACAGCCCCAACACGAGGACAACACCCGAGACCACCCTCGCGACTCTTGGATCGGGCCCCGGTGGAAGGCTGCGCCACCTGCGGCCCAGCCGATCCACCAGCAACAGCAATGCGAGGCATGCCAGCACGATGCCCAGCTGCCCAAACTCGACGCCGGCGTTGAATGCCGCAAGCGCTGGGAGCAGCGCGTCCCGGGGAAGACCGTAATCGCGCAACACGCTCGCGAATCCGAAGCCGTGGACCAACCCGAACAGGAAGGTGATCCACGAGCGGCGCGTCAGGTCTCGGACGAAGAAATTCTCTGCGGCGACGTAGACGATGCTCAGCGCGATGAGGGTTTCGACCAGGGCCCCGGGCATGCGGACAATGTCGAGGACGGCGAGACTCAGCGTGATGGAGTGCGCGACCGTGAAAGCTGTGACCACCTTGGCGAGTGGCCAAAAACGGCGTCCCCAGACAATCACCGCCACCAGGAAGGCGATGTGGTCATGGCCGATCGCGATGTGCTCCATGCCCGCCAGGAGGTAATGCCGAAGCACGGTCAGGCGGTCAGCGCTGACCTCGGTCAGACCCATGCGCAACTGGCTGGCCGACAGCAGACCGATCAGCCTCGCATCGCCGGTAACAGACACCATGTGGCGCGATGCGGCGTCGATGTCGTGGAACAGCTTCACCTCGTAACCGAGCCTGCCGGTGGCCAGCGGACAGTTCCAGATGACCCGCGCGAGCAGATGCTCCTTTTTCGGCTCCACGGCTGCCAGTTGGCCAGGGCAGGCATCCGCGCCCCCCGGTTGGAGCACTCGCGCGCGTGACAACAGGTAGTTGCCGACCGCATCCCGTCCTGCGGCAAGCAGTTCGGGCGCCACGGTACCGTCCTCCCCTGTCAGACGTATCGACAGTGCCACCTCGAGGTCACGGCTGTTCATCTCGATGAGGCCGTCCACGGCGTGACCGCGGACCTCGAGACGGGAACTGGACAGTTGCGTGGCGTGCGCCCAAGCCTCGACCGCACCCAGCGCGGCCAGGAACGAGAACAGACATCGCGTAAAGAGCAGGCAGGCGCGACGCATCGTCGGATGAGCAGTGAATGGACGAAGCATGATAGCCGCACGAAGGCGTATATCTGCCACAACTGTCACCCGGCCGGCGCGAATGTTTTCGTGGGTCCGATTTGCCGGCGAAGGGACATGTGGTCTGGCCGCGCGCCGACGAGGCACACGTACCCGCCACAATCAGGCGAGTGGCAGATGACAACCCCGGGAAAGTTGATCCGGCGACGACCGTCGCCCGATCAACTCGGTCAGCGGCGCTTCAGAAAGCGGATGCCGCGGGCGCAGCCCGCGACCAGCACCGCGGCAACCAACCCCGGGATACCGGGCTCGGGAACCCGCCCCGCCGGGGTGGTCACGGTAGTAGAAATGATGTCGTTGGCGCAGTACATTGTCCATTGCACGGAAAGGGGCAGGCCCTTGCCCCAGTCATCGCCGAGCGCCAGCAGAGGGATGGCAGCCTCGATCGCGTAGTGCGTGTCGGTGGAATACATGCCGAGACTGTTGCCGATGACCGAATAGGACAACTGCCCGTCTCCAACCTTGGAACCCGTCTTGACCGCCACAGCATAGGGACTCGGGTTGTTCGCGTTGGCCAACACCCCAGGGGACGCCCAGATGCCGTGGGATAGCGTGCCGACCTCGTAGACCCCGCCAGGCGTGAGTCCCGCCAGGTTCTTCACCACCAGCCCGTACTCGAAGGATCCGTTGTTCCCGAAATCGAGCAGGATGTCACCGGCAGCGTAATGTCCGCCCCCGGGGTTGTGGATCATGGTGTCGGGCAACCCCGTCACCGCCAGCACGTACAGGTTGGAGGCGTCCCAGGTGAGGTAGATCCCTTCGGCGTCGTATCGCTGGCCACCGTAACCGGGATTCAGGTAGACCGCTGTACCGCCGGTCTGATCGTCCACCGTGTAACCCTTCACAGCGGCATTCGGCGTCCAGTCGGACGCCTGTCCGGTACGGGTGAGGCCCCAATCCGCAACGCTGCCATCGATGATCGGCACAGCGGAAACAGGCGCCGCACATGCAACAAGCGACAGTGCCGCCGCAATGCGACGCACCCGGCTTGGCGTCGAACGTCTGTCCCCGATGGGACGGCCTGGACGGAATTGAGTTGTTGTCATGGGAAGCGCCCTCGCACGAAAACGTGGTTTCGCGCGAAAGCCGCATCCATCATGCCCAGCCACATCAGGAACGCGGTCTTGACCGGCCCTCCTGCCGTACTTCGCCTGCCGGGCATGAAATAACCCGGTCGGTCCAACCCTCTATCGGGCCCGCGCGCCTGCAGGGGATGGCACAACGCACTCCAGGCCGATTGGACCACATGGCTGCCGCCCACCTGTCCAGGGCGATAACCCGACTTCCTCCCGGGGTTCGTGGTTTATTTGCGGCAGCCTGAGGGTGACGGAGGTCGTCGCCCGACACGGGGCGGACATCAATGGTGACGATCCGCCGGCGTCAGCGCTTCAAAACCGACACCTCACTTCGGTGAGGCCGCCGCTGCGGACTCCTGCTGCTGCGGGCATAACACTTCCATGGCCTCGTTGTGGCACCAGTGGGCATTCATGCCGAAGTTGTCTTTCAGGCACTGGTAGATGTAGTCCCCGATCTCCTTGGTCCAGACGCATTTCGCGTTCTTCAGGTGCATGCGCTCGAGTGCGTTGGTGGCGGGCGGCAATGCCTGGTCGGCAGCCTGAATGGTGCCCGAAGCGCATAGCAGCAGCGACGGGAGAACGACATGGGCTAACACTACGCGGACGGTTTGCATGACGACTCCTTGAGGGACGGGCTATGTCTTTGGGGCCGGGGAAGGCGAAACGTGGGAGTATCCCACTAGGACATTTTTCTGACCCCGGCGCCTGCTCCGGGTTCAGTCGGAGCGTGATCGACTACTCCGCGTCGGGCTGATTCTCCGGCGCCGCGGAGAGAAACGGCTCCAGTTGCCGGCACGCCTCATCGATGCGACGGATCGTTGGATACGGGGCGAGGTCGACACCGAAACGCCGTGCGTTCGCCACCTGGGGTACCAGGGCGACATCTGCGAGGCCAGGCTCATCACCGTGGCAATACCTGCCGGTGGCAGAGTCAGTGGCCAGTTGTGGCTCCAGGGCATCGAAACCCACGATCACCCAGTGCCGGTACCAGGCCAGCTTTTGCTCCTCGGACAGACCCAGGTCTCCGGTGAGGTACTTCAGGACCCGGAGGTTGTTGAGCGGGTGGATGTCGCAGGCGATCGCAAGAGCGATTGCGCGCACGCGCTGGCGCCCCGCCGAGGTCGGTGGCAGGAGCGGGGGCCGCGGATTCGTCTCGTCAAGGTACTCGATGATCGCCAGGGACTGGGTCATGACCCGCCCCCCATCCTCCAGGACAGGAATGAGGCCCTGCGGGTTGATCACCTGGAAGCCCGGTTCAAACTGGTGCCCCTTGGCCAGATGTACCGTGGCCTGCTCCCAGCCGAGCCCTTTCAGGGCGAGCGCGATCCGGACCCGGTAGGTCGCCGAACTTCGGAAATAACCGTGGAGCTTCATGTCATGTGTCCGGGTTGCCAGCGGAACTGCTTGCTCGCATGAGCCGACCTATCTGCCGCAAAGTATCCGCTGCGCCAAAACCTCCCGCCTTGGTCACCAGCCAGACTGGGCGGGACCCCATCATGAATCGCGCATAGACGATGCCGGCCATGAGTTCACCGCCCACACAGACCGCTGGATTTCCGCTCGTGCGCAGAAAGGCCAGCGCCGTGTCGCCGCCGGTGGCGACCACTGCCTGGGCGTTGCCCGGACCAGCCAGACGCATGGCATGGCGCGCGAGCATGGTGGCGACCTCAGACGCGTCGCCTTCCCGCCCCTGCGTGTCGGAAACAGAGACAAGGACGACGTCCGCTCCCGGGGTCAGAACAGGCTCCCTCCGTAGTCGGCCATTCACCGCCTCCACTAGTTTCGCTCCATCGGCCAGCAGGGCTTCAGCCTGCTCCCGCGACACCGATGAGCGGGAGCCGATGACGTAGACGATCTTTCCGAGCACTGCTGGCGACTCGGAGCGCGCAGTGCCAGGGGCGATCCGTGCTGCGAGCGCGGCGGTCAGCCCACCAGCCCCCACCAGCAGCACCTGTTGGGGACGCGAGCCACCCATTCCAGCGACCACATCGAGGTCCTGGTCCGATTCGGCATCGATCACAAGGACTCCGGGGACATCCACCAGTTCAGCGCGCAGAGCGGTCACACCGACATGACGGCTGGGCACCTGAAACGCCTGATGCAGCAGGCCTGGGAGGGCCGGCGACAATGAATCCCTCGCAAAAGCGGTCTGACCCAGGGGCGTCCCATGCACGTGCACCACACCGCCCCGCACCACCCTGCCCTGCGCCGGGAAAGCGGGACAGACCAGCGCCGTTGCCCGGCCAGACGCGCGCATCAAGGCCTCAGTCTCCGCGACGATGTTTCCGCGCAGGGTCGAATCGATTTTCTTGACGACCAGACCGAACCGCTCTCCCCCGATCAGCGCGAATGCCTGCTCCACGCGCTTCGCCGCCTCTGCGGCCGGCAGGTGCCGGGAATCGGTATTGACGGCGATGACGTCCGCGCGCGGGAACCGCGCCGGTTCACACGCTTCCGGCAGTGCCACCACCCAGGTGGACATCCCGCGCGTGGCAAACGGACCGGCCGCGTCCATGGCGCCGGTCAGATCATCCGCGACGATCAGGACTCGCCCGCCTTGGTCCGGCGCTCCACGAACCGACGACCCATCCTTTGTTTCAATGGACAATCTGGCGGTCCGCCCTACCGCTGCATGCGATCCGCCATCATGCGGGCATAGGCAATCGCGGCTTTCATGTTGGTGTGGTCCGCAACGCCTTTCCAGGCGATGTCGAAGGCAGTGCCGTGATCGACGGAAGTGCGACGTATGGGCAGCCCGAGCGTCACGTTGACCGTCTCGTCGAACGCGACGAGCTTGGTTGGAATGTGACCCTGATCATGATACTGGGCGACCACCAGGTCGAACTCACCCTTCAGGGCACGGTAGAACACGGTGTCGCCAGAGATCGGTCCGCGCGCATCGATTCCTTCCGAGCGTGCTGCCTCCACGGCGCCGTTGATCTGCTCGATCTCTTCCCGCCCGAAGATGCCGTTTTCTCCGCAGTGCGGATTCAGGCCGGCCACCGCGATGCGCGGATGGTCGTTCCCGAGTGCACGGTAATGCCGGTGACCCGCTCGAATGGTGTCCAGCACCCGGGCCGTAGTGGCGCGCTCCGTGGCATTGCGCAGGCTGGAATGGGTCGAAACGTGGATCGCAGCAAGCTTGTCGGAGGCCAGCAACATGAACGACGACCGTGTATTGGTCAAGGTCGCCAAGAGCTCCGTGTGGCCATCGTAGTGATGGCCTGCCGCGTGCAGCGCTGCCTTGTTCAGGGGGGCGGTCACGATGACCTCGATGTCGCCCCCCAGCGCGAGCGCCACGGCACGCTCGACGTATCGATACGCAGCCTCGCCGCCAGCCGCGGTGAGTTCCCCGTCGCGGATGGAAGACTCCCCCGCGGTGTCGACATGGATGACCGGGACATCACCTGGGCGGCGCTCGCCGGGATACGCACTGAAAATAAGCCCTGTCGCCAGCAACCTGTCTGCACGCTCCAGACACCCCAGGTTTCCGATCACGGCCGTGGCGCTGCGCTGTTGCACGGACATGCCCGCCAGAGCCTTGACGGTGATCTCCGGGCCGACGCCAGAAGGGTCGCCCATGGTGATGCCAAGCATCGGGATATCGTTCATCAGGGTCTCGCGCTTCCCAGTCTCGTTTTTTGGGCCATCCTCAATCCAGACAGAATGCGCAACGAATGGACACAGACGCTGCCGGGGTGAGAGGCAAAGGAACCGTCGGACGTTCCGGAGGGCCAGACCATTACCGCCGCCACCAGCTCACGGCCCCCGTCGGAACACCGCGCTGACGGGGAGCAGTGCTCATCGCGATCGGCCGCATTATAGCGCCCGCCCTCCCTTGCCCATCCGCGACCGCCCCCGAGCCCGAAAAAGACGTGCAAACCCGGATGCTAGCGAAGCCCGGGAGCCCGCTCAATCCGGCGGGTTCAACCTCGCGCGCACATCAACCGCCGAGGCCAGACTCGCTCCCATGTTCGTGATGCGCTGCACAGCCGCCTCGACCAGCGACGTATTGGATCTGACCTCGCCGAAGCAGGCATCCTCGAGACCAACCCGGACATGCCCTCCCTCCATGACCGCCCGCGGTATCAGCGGCAGGATGTCGACGCCGAGACCACCGACCATCCACTGTGCACCGGGGGCGAATTTGTCCATCAGGTTCAGGTAAGCCGTCACCGCGAAATCCTCGGGCGGAAAGCCGAAGCTGTAATCGGAAGTGAACATGAAACGATACACCGGAGCGGGGCTGCCGCATCGCCAGTGCAGACCCGCGCCAAGCCGAAGGAAACCCGGCTCGTAGATCGCATATGCCGGGTGGAACTGGAACTGCCGGGCAAGGCCGAGCGCATGCCGGATCTGCTCTTCGGGGTTGGCGTAGACGAAGCCGGTCTCGTCGCGGTTGAGTTGGTCCCAGTGCGTGATGTTGGTCGAACCCGGGTCAACGACCGCCCATTCCAGCAGGCCGCGCTTGCCCAGCTCGGCGGTGTGCGCGTAGCGCTCCTCCGGGGTCATGCCGCCCCTGGCGTCGCGGTCACCCGCAAACGGGATGGTGGGGTAGACGATCGCGTCCACCTGCGAGCGGATGCCCTCGATGATCCGCGCGTACAACTGCCAGTCGTCGCGCTGCCGTCCAGTGGATTCGTCGTAGGCGTGTACGTGCACGATGGAAGCGCCAGACCGCACGCACGCGACACCTTCGGCAACGATTTCCTCGACCGAGATCGGGATGCCGGGCTGCCTGTCGCGCCCCCACGGTCCGTTGAGCGCAACCTCGAGCCAGGTGCCTGACCCGGCGGACTCCTCTTGTGTTTGGTTTTCCATGGATTCAGAGCGTTGGAAGAATGGTGACGACGAGTTCGCCGAGACTGTGCACACGGCCGCGAAGTTCGTCGCCCGGGGAGACCGCTCCGACCCCGGCCGGGGTGCCAGTGAAGATCAGGTCTCCCGGAGCCAGAGTGTAGTAGTCGGAAAGATAGCTGATGATCTCGGGCACCGACCAGATCATGTCGGCGACGTCGGCCTTCTGTCTCGTCGTGCCATTTACGTCGAGGGTGATCTCGCCCGACGCCACGTGCCCGACAGCGCTGACCGGGTGAATGACACCCACCGGCGCGGACTGGTCGAAGGCTTTGCCGAAGTCCCAGGGACGGCCGGCATCCTTGGCCACGGCTTGGAGATCGCGCCTGGTCATGTCCAAGCCGACCGCGTAGCCATGGACGAGGCTCAGTGCCTGTTCCGGCGGTACACGTCGGCCTCCGCCACCCAGGGCGACGACAAGCTCGATCTCGTGATGCAGGTTGCCGGTACCCGGCGGATAGTGAACGCCCCCACCGCCGGGCACCACTGCGTCGGCGGGCTTGAGGAAGAAGAACGGCGCTTCCTTGTCCGGATCCTTACCCATCTCGCGCGCGTGCGCAGCGTAATTGCGGCCAACGCAATACACGCGGCGCACCGGAAACAAATCGGCACTGCCTGAAATCGAAACACCGGTGACGGCTTGCGGTGAAAAAACGAATGACATGCGAAACCTCGGGCGGAGCCCTTTCAGAAGAGGTGGAATACGCTTCCCAACAACCCGAGAGGCCAGTGGCCTCCGGCGAACAACTCGTATTTTCGCATGAACACCTGGCCGCTCCCGGGCCCGGATAGTCGGGCAAGCATCAGGTCCTGTGCCGCCATGCTCGCCGCGCCAGCGGCGACGAGGACGAGCGAGGCATCGTGGACGCCCGCTCTGGCTGCAGCCGCAGCGGCAGCCCCCAGGATGAGCTCATGCCCTGGCCCGACACCGATCGTGAGGGCGGCGGACAGCCCGCCAGCGGCGGTTGGGGGCTTCAGGCGCGACGCGAGGCGCCGGCGTTCGGACTCCTCGCGCTGCCACCAGGACTGGTCCCACCGGGGATTGCGCAACACACGCTCGGCATGTTCCCAGGATGCAACCGGCTCGATCCGCACCGAGGCATGCACCCCGATGGCATCCAGGTAGGCCCTTGCATCGCTCACGTCACTTCGCTCGAGCGGAAGACCGCAGGCGGAGAACCACGCGGCGTCGGTGAAAACGGACAGGTCAGTCACTTTAGCCTCTACAGAGTGGCCTGCGACAACGCCGCCGACGCGCGACAGCAGTGAGGCTCGGAGGCGGCTTCACCACTAGCTCTCGCCGGAAGCCGCCGTTCGCCGGCGTGGCCCGCAATCCAATCAATGCAGGGAGGGCATGCGCAGGCCGAAGTCCTTGACGATAAGCGCAACCGAGCGCGCGAGGAACTCCCTGCGCATCTCATCACCCGAGCGGTGTTTCAAACCGAACCGGCGGCAAATCGCCTCCCTGCCGGATTCCATTCCCCCAAAGACCGCAGGAACGAGGGGAAAATAACGGTCCAGCGCATCCTGGACCGCACGCCCCATACCCGTCTGCAGGAGCTCAAGACAGAGCTCGCGGCCAATCCGTGCATGCAGACGCTCCCCGGGAAGCAGGGCACGAGCGATGTTGCGCAGCGGATGGAACGAACAGCATGCCAGGTCCTCCGCCCGGAGCACCTGCGCGCTGTCCGAGATCGCCTTGACGACGCAGAACTCCGGCCAGGTCTTCATTTCGAACCCGAAGACCGACAGACGACTGTGCCCGGGATCCAGACGGCCTTCGGGAATCTCCATCCGGTGCGCGAGCTCCAGAAAGGCCTGATGCTGCTGCAGCACCCCCAGAGCAAGGCGCCAGCTAAGCCACTTGGCGTAGGGTGTGGGCGCCAGAGCAATCGCGGGCTCGCCGAAAGCTTCGGCCCCCTGCAATTCGTCGATGGCGAGTCTGCAGACAAGGTCTTCGACCGCATTGCGATAGTCCGGCGGCTGCGTCTCGAGATCGGCGATCGACCGTACGTCGATAAACACGGGTTCAGCCACCGGCCCCCTCCCGTACATGGCACGGCAGGGCTCCCGCGACCGGCGAGTCGAACTCAACATCCATCGCATTCGGGCCCGGGATGGCACGGATCACCAGATCCGAGAGAACGCGCGCCCTGCAGGCGAGGATGATTCCCTGCACGCGGTCCCGGGCCTCCAGCGCGCGTGGCGAACAAGGCAACTGGTCCACCTCGCCCGACACGAGCTGGCAACGGCACTGACCACAGATGCCCGCCTGGCAGGCGTAAGCGAATGGCACGCCCCCTCCCAGGAGGCCGTCGAGAAGCAGTCCACCCGCTTGCAGGCTGATCTCGGCGGGCTGGGTGGCTGCCAGCCGGACACGGACGGTCCCGGTACCGTCCGGCACTGACTCATCCCGTGCTGCCCTGTTTGTCGTTAGCATGAAGCCTACCTCCCGAACCCCGTCCTCATGGCGGGCGCTGCCTTGGACAGCGATCGTACGCGATGATACGTCGGCGCCGGGCGATACGTTCACGGCGCGTCCATTCCACTGAAAGAGAGGTCATGCATGGCACGCCGCCTCATGAAAGGACGCTCCGCCAAGGCGGGGCTGCCGCCCGGAGCGCTGGTCTATGTGGGCGACCAGCGGCTACAGAACACGCGCATCACAGTCATCGACTACGCGGAGAACCACTGCACCTCGAGCGAAGTCTCTGCGGTGTCGGAATGCCTGGCGTTCAAGGACAGCGAATCCGTTTCCTGGATCGATGTCGACGAAATCGGCGAGCCCGGGCTCGTCGCCAACTTTGGTCGCCTGTTCGGTTTCCACCCCCTCATGCAGGAAGACATCCTCAATACCGACCAGCGGGCCAAGGTCGAGGATCACGGCGACCACCTCTATCTGGTGCTGAAGATGCTGGAATGGCCGGACGGACGCGACACCCTGGAAGCCGAGCAACTGTCACTGGTCATGGGCAGGCACTACGTGGTGTCGTTCCAGGAGCGCGCCGGTGACTTTTTCGACCCACTGCGAAAGCGCATCCGGGATGCCGTGGGCCGCGTCAGGCGCCTGGGCCCCGACTTCCTCGCCTACTCCATTCTTGATCTCGTGATCGACCACTATTTCCTGGTGCTGGAAAAGCTTGGGGAACGGGTGGAGGGCATCGAGGACACCGTGCTGACCCGCGCAGGCCGCGAGACCCTCGGCGAAATCCACAGGCTGAAGCGTGACCTGCTGTTCATGCGCAGGGCGGTATGGCCGGTGAAGGAGACAATCACCAGCCTTCGGCACTCCGACTCCCCCCTCCTCGCCCGCGCTACCGAGCCCTTCCTGCGCGATCTCCAGGATCACATCGAGCAGGTCATCGAAGGACTGGACGCGTACCACGCCCTCCTGTCAGACACTCTCTCGGTGTATTTGTCGACCCAGAGCAACCGCACCAACACGATCATGAAGGTGCTGGCGGTTTTTTCGGCCGTTTTCATGCCCCTCACGTTCATCACCGGCATCTTCGGCATGAATTTCCGGCACATGCCGGCTCTCGATTGGGAATGGGGGTTCACCGCGACGCTCGCGGCCATGCTCAGCCTCGGTGCCCTGATGGCGTTCTACTTCGTCCGCAAGCGCTGGCTGTGAAACATCCAGTCCGGGCGTGCTGGCCACACCAACGTCGGAAAACCTCCGCCTGCGGCGCCGCCCCATCGTTCAATCCCCGACGTGTCGTCACCGATGCGTCTTGACCGTGACATGGCTGGAGCTCGTCTGCCAAGCAGCATCCAGTCTCATGTTGCTTCGCAACATTCCGGACGGACGAACCGGCCTGGACGATCACGCTTTGTCGTATTGCAAATGCCCACT
>JBILUV010000198.1:0-6819 GCA_044370825.1 Burkholderiales bacterium
TGACAGGCAGCTCTCTCACCCTGATTCGTTTGGCGGGGTGGCGGGAGCGAAAAATCCTGCAGAAGGCAACGAGAGAGTTCATCCGAAGCATCTCAAACTCGGGAGAGAGTCATGAAACGATGGAGCACCCCCCTGGCGGGTAGCATGCAAGCTCTGGCGGCCGCCGCACTGGTGAGCGTGGCCACCAGCGCCGGCGCCGTGGACGCGGCGCGTATGCTTAACGCCGACAAGGATCCGAACAACTGGATCACCTACCACGGCTCCTACAAGGCCTGGCACTACAGCGACCTCGGACAGATCAACGCGTCGAACGTCAAGAACCTGCGCGTGGCATGGATCCACACCCCCAGCGCCAGCAAGCGCGGTGTCCAGTCCTTCCCCCTCGCCGTTGATGGCGTGCTCTACTACACGAGCGCGTCCGGTCAGGTGTGGGCTCTCGACGGCGCCACCGGTGCGATGAAGTGGAAGTACACCGCCAAGCTGGACCAGGAGCGCTCCGAAGGCACGTTCTACAACCCCTACAACCGCGGCATCGCCATCGGCCACGGCAACGTGTACATGGGTACCACGGACGGTCGCATGATCGCGCTCGACGCGGCCACCGGCAAGGTTGTCTGGGACAAGATGATCCTCACGGTCGAGGGCGGCAACAAAGGCTTTACTGGCGCCCCTCTCCTCGTGAAGGACACGGTCCTGATCGGTTCCAACGGCGGCGAGTTGTCCGGCTGCTGCGGCCCGATCTTCGCGGTTGATGCCAAGTCCGGCGAAGTGCGTTGGCAGTTCGACACCATCGGCGGTGACGAGCGCTCGCGCGCCAGCTGGGGTAACGACTCCTGGAAGACCGGCGGCGGTGGCGGCTGGATGACCGGCTCCTACGACCCGGTCACCAACTCGGTGTGGTGGGGCACGGCCAACCCGGCACCTGACTACGACTGGGTTGGCGAGAACTGGCGGACCGACGGGGCCCGTCCTGGCGACAACCTGTACAGCTCCTCCGTGGTCGTCCTGAACGCCGATACTGGCGAGCTGAAGTCCTGGTTCCAGGAAATGCCTCATGACGCCTGGGACTTCGACAGCGCCGTTGGCGAGTTCATGTCCATCGAGCGTGGTGGTAAGCGCTACATGGTGCACCCCAACAAGGGCGGCATCATTTTCGTTTACAACGCCGATCCCGCGAACGCGCCGCTGAAGGTCGAGAATGCCTACATGATCGGCAAGACCTTCAATTACATCAAAGGCGTGGACGCCAAGACCGGTCAGCTCGTCGGCCGTCGTGAGCTGCCGGAAGGCAAGCACACCAACGTCTGCCCGGCGATCGATGGTGCCATCAGCTGGAACACCGGTGCGTACAACCCCAACACGGGTCTGTTCTACAAGGTGGGTCAGGAATGGTGCTTCGACATCGAGGTGGTCAAGGCTGATCCGCCCCCCGCGTTCTCCGGTCAGGCTTACTTCGGTGCCAGCTGGACGTCCGTGCACCCCGAAGGTCGCAAGTCCTTCGGCCATGTGTCCGCACGTGATCCCATCAGCGGCAACCTGAAGTGGGAGAAGGAATACAAGTATCCGCCGCTCGCCAGCCTGCTGGCCACGAAGGGTAACCTTGTGTTCGTTCCCGGCGCTGACGGTACGTTCGAAGCCCTGGACGCACGCAGCGGTGCCACCCTGTGGCAGCACAACAACGGTGTCGGCCATCACGGCGGCGTCATCAGCTACACGGCTGGCGGCAAGCAGTACATCGCTGTCGTGACCGGCTGGGGCAGCCACGTGGCTGGCAACTACTGCCCGCTGTTCGGCGAGCCCTTCTGCAGCATGCCCACCGATTCGGGCCAGCTGCTGGTGTTTGCACTGCCCTGATGTCTGACTCTCGGTGAACCACGAAGCATGTTTCCTGGTGCTTCGTGGCAGTCCTGAGGATGCATCCGACGGGCGGGGGCCGAAATCCTCGCCCGTTTTGTCGCAGATGGCCGTATAAATGCAGAACGCAAGGCAAGGACGCTGCCCCAGGCGAGTTGAGGTGTCGGGCAGCAGGAATTACCAAGGAGAAGACATGAAATCAGCCGCTTCGAAAGGCGGACTCGCGGCGTTGTTTGTCGCATCCCTGATGATTGGCGTGCCCCCCGGCGCGGGCGCTGCGGGCGAACCGTCCGCCGAGGCCAAGCCCGCCGAGGCAGCCCCGGCTCCCGAGAAGCCCAAGATCGATGTGCGGAAACTGTTCGCAACCAACTGCAGCTGGTGCCATCAGGACTATGGCATGAAAGCCGCGGATGGTCCGAAGCTGGCAGGAACACACCTCACTGAGGAGCAGGTCATCGAGCAGATTTCCAAGGGTAAGTCGCCGATGCCTGGTTTCCGCAAGTCGCTGTCCAGAGAACAGATTGAAGCTCTGGCCAAGTACATCAAGGGATTGAAGGATCCAGACGCGAAATGAATCTGCAGGGCTGGCGATAAAAGCGACTGGGCACCACACACGACCGGCCTTCCTCAGGCCGGTTTTTTTTGGCCTATCAGCAGCCGGTGAAGCCACCTCAACCAGAGACACCAGGAATTTTCCCTGCCGACGGATGGCGGTCAGGACGCCCCTTCTGCCTTGGACTGGTCACCAGATGCCCGCGCCCGTCACCAGCGATTGGCCCCGACATCGTAGACGTCTAGCCCACCGGTCAACGTTCACGGAATGCTCAGCGGGGGGTGCTGGAGCTAGTTCGCCCGGTCATTGCACCAGGGTCTGCCCCGAAAATGACTTTCGCACGGAAGTACACTGGGCTTGCAGCCAGGGAAGGCTGTGGCAATCCGTGTGAAGGAGTTTGCTGGCCAATATAGCGGCTACGGGACGCCTCGAGCACATTGCGCCCCCTTCTTCGCTCCAATACATACAGCTGTTGGCATGGCGCAGGATGCACAGGCTGCCTGGCAGTGCGCCTCGCCATCATCGGTCGCACGCTGTTCAAACCCCAGGTAAAGACTCCAGGTGCCAGTCTTACAACGGACTCAATCGTCTTGCCCGGATGTTTCATCGTCGCGGGCAATCATGTGACGTCGCAGCTAGGCGACGCTGCTTTCTTCCTCCGGCCGCTCCGAGGACACCTGTGCGTCGCCCTCGAAGTAAAGCAAGACCTGCTCCGCTTCGTCCAGCCCGACCGTTACTCGACCACCGCTGACCAACCTGCCGAACAGCAACTCGTCGGCCAAGGCGCGACGTATCGTGTCCTGTATCAGGCGCGCCATCGGCCGCGCGCCCATGAGGGGATCAAACCCATTCTTCGCGAGATAGTCCTTCAAGGCGGGCGTAAAGGACACCTCCACCTTCTTCTCATGCAACTGCTCCTCCAGTTGCATGAGGAACTTGTCGACCACGCGAAGGATGATGTCGTAGGTCAGCGCCGCAAAAGAAATGGTCGCGTCGAGCCGGTTCCGGAACTCGGGCGTGAACATTCTCTTGATCTCGGCCATTTCGTCTCCCGCTTGCTTGCCGAGTGTGAAACCAATGGCTGACTTCGCGAGAGTCTCCGCTCCGGCATTCGTGGTCATGATGATGACCACATTTCGGAAATCCGCTTTCCTGCCGTTGTTGTCGGTCAAGGTACCATGGTCCATGACCTGCAACAGGATGTTGAAGATATCCGGGTGCGCTTTCTCGATCTCGTCGAGCAGCAAAACGGCGTAAGGATGCTTGCTGATGGCCTCCGTCAGCAAACCCCCTTGATCAAATCCGACATAACCCGGTGGAGCTCCGATGAGCCGCGAGACAGCGTGGCGCTCCATGTATTCGGACATGTCGAAACGAATGAGTTCCACGCCGAGCACGTAGGCAAGTTGGCGTGCCACCTCTGTCTTGCCGACACCCGTAGGTCCCGAGAACAGGAAGGAACCGATCGGCTTCTGTGGGTTCCCAAGCCCGCTCCTTGACATCTTGATGGCCGCAGCCAATGCATCAATCGCCTTGTCCTGCCCGAATACGACCGATTTGAGATCGCGGTCCAGGGTTTTCAGTGCGTTCCGATCGCTAGAGGACACGTTCTGCGTCGGAATGCGGGCGATCTTGGCGATGATCTCCTCTATGTCATGCTTGCCTATGACCTTGCGCTGCTTCGACTTTGGCAGGATGCGCTGCGCAGCACCCGCCTCGTCGATCACGTCGATCGCCTTGTCCGGGAGGTGTCTATCGTTGATGAATCTGGCCGACAGTTCAGCTGCGGAAGACAAGGCGGCTTCGGTATAGCGCACGCCATGGTGCGCTTCAAAGCGCGTCTTGAGGCCGCGCAGGATGGCCACCGTCTCATCGACGCTGGGCTCGGTTACATCGATCTTCTGGAAACGTCGGGAGAGCGCATGGTCCTTCTCGAAGATCCCGCGGAATTCGCTGTACGTGGTCGCGCCGATGCATTTCAGCTGCCCGGAAGACAGCGCGGGCTTCAGCAGGTTGGATGCATCCAGCGTACCGCCTGACGCAGCCCCGGCTCCGATGAGGGTGTGGATCTCGTCGATGAACAGGATGGCGTTGGGATTCTCGATGAGTTGCTTTAGCACGGCTTTCAGGCGCTGCTCGAAGTCACCGCGATATTTGGTCCCCGCGAGCAACGCTCCCATATCGAGCGCGTACACGACCGAGTGACTCAGGATCTCTGGCACCTGTCCTTCGATGACCCGCCGAGCCAGTCCCTCGGCAATGGCAGTCTTCCCGACGCCAGCCTCGCCGACAAGAAGAGGGTTGTTCTTGCGACGTCGACACAGGATCTGGATGACCCGCTCCAGTTCCCGGTCACGACCGATCAAAGGGTCTATCTTCCCTGCGATCGCTTGAGCATTCAGATTCAGGGTGTAAGCCTCGAGTGCGCCACCGGAGGCACCTTCCTGCTCACCTTCGCTCTCGGCCTCCTGCTTTGCTGGCTGGGCGTTATTCTGCGGAACCTTGCTGATGCCATGCGATATGAAATTCACCACGTCGAGGCGGGTAACACCCTTCTGATGAAGGAAATACACCGCATGCGAATCCTTCTCGCCGAAGATCGCCACAAGCACGTTCGCGCCGGTCACCTCCTTCTTGCCAGACGACTGCACGTGAAGGATGGCACGTTGAATCACACGCTGGAAGCCAAGGGTCGGTTGCGTATCGACCTCATCCCCGGACACCACCGGGGTGTGCTCACTGATGAAATCGATCAACTGCTTTCGCAGTTCCTCGATGTTGGCGGCGCAAGCGCGAAGCACTTCCGAAGCCGACGGATTGTCCAGCATCGCAAGCAGCAAATGCTCCACGGTGATGAACTCATGCCGTTTTTGCCTCGCTTCCATGAACGCCATGTGGAGGCTGACCTCGAGTTCCTGGGCGATCATCTATGACTCCTCCATCACGCACTGCAGCGGATGCTGATGCTGGCGGGAATACGACAAGACCTGTTCGACCTTGGAGGCCGCAACGTCCTTGGGATAGACCCCACACACGCCCATCCCTTCCCTGTGGACTTTCAGCATGACCTGGGTCGCCTGCTCCCGCGTCATGCCAAAGAAATTCTGCAAGACACCAATCACGAAATCCATGGGTGTGTAATCGTCGTTGAGAAGCAGAACCTTGTAGAGCGGAGGTGGCTTGACCTTCTGCTTTTCGACCTCCAGGACACCGCTCTCGCGAGGACCTGTCGCCATAACCACACCACCATCCGTTCGCCGCTCCCGGGATGCACACATTCCCAAACCTATTTTGCGCGTTGCGCGCAATTTTACAAGTGGCGCTCCTTGTTCATCGCGCCGATAAGATGAAGGCGCAAGCACGCGGCGAACACTCCAAAAGATCAGGAACCCACCCGCCCGCGCCAAGCCTTCATCCCAGGCTGACCACGCCGAGCCAACGCCCGGCGTGGACTTCGCCATCGTCTTCAACCCATCTTCGCCATCATCGCCTCGCCGAACCCGGAACACGACACCTGCGCCGCGCCGTCCATGAGTCGCGCGAAGTCATAGGTGACAGTACGCGCGGTGATGGCAGCCTCCATGCTGGAAATCACCAGATCAGCGGCTTCCACCCATCCCATGTGCCGGAGCATCATCTCGGCAGACAGGATAAGAGAGCCTGGGTTCACATAATCCTTGCCGGCGTATTTCGGGGCCGTACCGTGGGTCGCCTCGAACATGGCGACGGAATCCGACAGATTCGCGCCCGGCGCAATGCCGATTCCGCCGACCTGGGCCGCGAGTGCGTCCGAGATGTAGTCCCCGTTGAGGTTGAGCGTAGCGATGACGTCATACTCGTCCGGCCGCAACAGAATCTGCTGCAGGAAGGCATCGGCGATCACGTCCTTGATGACGATGCCGCCGGGCAGCTTCATCCATGGTCCTCCATCGAGCAACTCCGCCCCGAACTCGCGCTTCGCGAGTTCGTAGCCCCAGTCACGAAACGCGCCTTCCGTGAACTTCATGATGTTGCCCTTGTGCACCAGGGTCACAGACTTGCGCCTGTTGGCAATCGCGTACTGCACGGCCTTGCGCACAAGCCGCTCCGTACCCTCGCGGGACACGGGCTTGATGCCGATGCCGGAGGTGTCCGGGAAACGGATCTTCTTCACGCCCATCTCCTGGGTCAGGAACCGGATCACCTTCCGGCAGGCTTCGCTCTCGGCCTGCCACTCGATCCCGGCGTAGATGTCCTCGGAGTTCTCCCGGAAGATGACCATATCGGTCTTCTCAGGATTTTTGAGAGGGCTCGGCACGCCCGAAAAATACCGCACCGGACGCAGACAGACGTAGAGATCGAGCTCCTGGCGCAATGCGACATTGATGGACCGGATGCCGCCACCCACGGGGGTCGTCAACGGCCCCTTGATC
>JBILUV010000018.1:0-23697 GCA_044370825.1 Burkholderiales bacterium
TTTCTCGCCGGCGAAGATCTCCATCCAGGTGATCTGGCGCTTCCCGCCGTAGGCCACCGCCACCGCCTTGTCGACCACGTTCTTCATGACCGGAGTGATGTCGACGCCCGTGCCATCGCCCTCGATGTAAGGAATCACCGGACGGTCGGGAACATCCAGGGTGGAGTCGTTCCTGACGGTGATCTTCTCGCCTGTCTGGGGCACTTGAATGTGTTTGTACATCGATGTCCTTTCGAGCTTTAGGGAGAGAAATGCCAGCCGCAGCGTTCGACCTAGGTCCGCTCCGTCATGCAGCGCCAGCTCATTGCAGGCCGACAGCTGGCTCGCAGGGACAGCAGTTTAGTCGACGACACCCTACTTTGCGACTTGTCGGACCAGGGCACAAGCACGAAGTGGGCTCATCCGACCGGCATCCAGATCGCCCCGCCCGTTCGCGGACACTGGAACCGGGCGATCCCCGCACCGCATATCGCGATCGCGTACGGCTTGCCGCATTGCGAGAAACGCGCCATAAGATAATTCTTTATATCTGTTTTTTAATGATTTTTTTATGATGGATCACCAATGTTGCGCCGCCGCATGACCGGCTGGATACTCCAACAGTCACCACGACACCGCCTTCAGGACAGGCGTTGGCGTGCAAAGGAGCGCGACCGGATCAGGTCCGTTTCCTGGCCGTCCAGATTCGATCTCTGGCCGCCGAGTGCGTTCTGGGCGCGAAGCCGCCATCGGTTTCGCTGGCACCTTTCCGCGCGGCGAGGTGTTCGGGTTGTCCTGGGTGCCGCCCCATCGGAGCGGTCGCCGGGCACTCTGCCCAGGCCGCGTTTGAACCCTACCGGACTGGAGAACAGGATGAGCAACGCCATGAACATCGCCCAGATGAAGAAGGATTGGGCGGAGAACCCGCGCTGGAAAGGCGTGACCCGGCCCTACACTGCTGAAGACGTCGATCGTCTGCGCGGCACATTTCACATCGAGCATTCCCTCGCTCTCCGCGGCGCAGAGAAGCTCTGGCAGCTGGTCAACACCGAGCCTTTCATCAACGCCCTGGGCGCCATGACAGGTAACCAGGCCATGCAGCAGATCAAGGCTGGCCTGAAGGCGATCTACCTTTCCGGCTGGCAGGTTGCGGCCGACGCCAACATTGCCGGCGAGATGTACCCTGACCAGTCACTGTACCCGGTGAACAGCGTCCCGGCCGTGGTCCGCCGCATCAACAACACCCTGATCCGTGCCGACCAGATTCACCATTCAGAGGGCAAGGACTCGATCGACTGGTTCGCCCCGATCGTCGCGGATGCCGAGGCAGGCTTCGGAGGTGTTCTCAACGCCTTTGAACTCATGAAAGCCATGATCGATGCCGGCGCTGCCGGCGTCCACTTCGAGGACCAGCTGGCAGCCGCCAAGAAGTGCGGACACATGGGCGGCAAGGTGCTCGTTCCCACACAGGAGGCGGTGCAGAAACTAGTGGCAGCGCGCCTCGCGGCCGACGTCATGGGAGTGCCCACACTCGTCTTCGCCCGCACTGACGCGGAAGCCGCCAACCTGTTGACCTCGGACTTCGACGAGAACGACAAGCCGTTCTGCACCGGAGAGCGCACGCCCGAGGGCTACTACCGGGTCATGAACGGTCTGCAGCAGGCGATCTCCCGCGGCTTGGCCTACGCTCCGTATGCCGACCTCATCTGGTGCGAAACGGGCAAACCGGACCTGGAGTTCGCGCGCCAGTTTGCGGAAGCGATCCACCGCAAGTTCCCTGGCAAGTTGCTGTCATACAACTGCTCGCCATCCTTCAACTGGAAGAAGAATCTGGACGACGCCACGATCGCGAGGTTCCAGCGCGAGCTGGGCGCGATGGGATACAAGTTCCAGTTCATCACGCTGGCGGGCTTCCACGCGCTCAACTACGGCATGTTCGACCTTGCCTACGGTTACGCGCGGGACAACATGACGGCCTTCGTCGAACTGCAGCAGAAGGAGTTTGCTGCGGCTGATCGCGGCTTCACCGCGGTCAAGCACCAGCGCGAGGTCGGTACCGGGTACTTCGATGAGGTCACTCAGGTGATCCAGGCCGGGCAGTCATCTGTCACAGCGCTGACCGGCTCGACCGAGGAAGAGCAGTTCGCCTGAGTTCGGTTCGGCACGACAGGCCCGGGGTATCCGCCCCGGGCTTTTTTGTTTTCTGGGCCGTTCTGCAGGAACTGATGCCATAATCCGGGATTTCCTGCCCTTTTTCAAAATGGAGCATCCCATGAGCGCGCCTTCTTTCGGCCCGGGTATCGAAATCCTGGCCCCCGTCACACCGGAATTCGCCCAGATCCTGACGCCCGAGGCAGTGGCTTTCGTGGCGAAGCTGCATCGTTCTTTCGATGCCCGCCGGCAGGAATTGCTGGTGCGCCGCAAGGTGCGTCAGACGGAACTGGACGCCGGCAAGCTTCCCGAGTTTCTGCCTGAAACGCGGCACATCCGTGAAGGCGACTGGAAGGTCGCTCCGGTGCCCCAGGATCTCCAGGACCGTCGTGTGGAGATCACTGGTCCGACGGACCGCAAGATGGTCATCAACGCACTGAACTCGGGCGCGAACATGTTCATGGCGGATTTCGAGGACTCGAGCACCCCGACCTGGGAAAACCAGATTCAGGGGCAGATCAACATGCGCGACGCCATCGAAGGCACCATTTCCTTCACCAGCCCTGAGGGCAAGCACTACACCCTGGGCGAAAAGCCCGCGACCCTCCTGGTCCGCCCTCGCGGCTGGCATCTTTCCGAGAAACACATGCGCGTCGACGGACAACCGGTGTCCGGCGGGCTGTTCGACTTCGGCCTGTACTTCTTCCACAACGCCGCCCGACGCGCACAGAAGGGATCGGGCATCTACCTGTATCTGCCTAAGATGGAGAGCCATCTCGAGGCCAGGCTGTGGAACGACGCTTTCGTGCTCGCTCAGCAGGAACTGGGGGTGCCCGTGGGCACGGTCAAGGCGACGGTGCTGATCGAGACCATCATGGCGACCTTCGAGATGGAAGAGATCCTGCACGAACTTCGCGATCACTCCGCCGGCTTGAACTGCGGTCGTTGGGACTACATTTTCTCCTGCATCAAGAAGTTCAAGAAGCAGCCGGACTTCATCCTTGCAGACCGCGGCTTGGTGACCATGACCAGCCCTTTCATGCGGTCCTATTCGCTGCTTCTCATCAAGACCTGCCACAAGCGCGGCGCCTTCGCAATGGGAGGCATGGCGGCGCAGATCCCGATCAAGAACGACCCCGCGGCAAACGAGGCTGCCATCGCCAAGGTGCGCGCCGACAAGGAACGTGAGGTCACCGACGGGCACGACGGCACCTGGGTCGCCCACCCCGGTCTCGTGGCGATCGCAAGGGAAGCGTTCGACAAGGTCATGGCCACGCCGAACCAGATCCATCGCCAGCGCGACGACGTGAACGTCAACGCTGCCGATCTGCTGAACTTCCAGCCCCAGGGCCCGATCACCGAGCAGGGGCTGCGCACCAACATCAACATCGGGATTCAGTACATGGGTGCGTGGCTCGCAGGCACGGGGTGCGTCCCCATCTTCAACCTGATGGAGGACGCCGCCACGGCAGAGATTTCGCGTGCTCAGATCTGGCACTGGATCCGCAGCCCCAAAGGCATCCTGGATGACGGGCGGAAGGTTTCCAGGGAGCTGTTCCAGACTCTCGTACCGCAGGAACTCGCGCGAGTGAAGGAAATCCTCGGCGAGCGCCAGTACGCCGCCGGCAAGTACGAGGAAGGCGCGCGCATGTTCGAGGAACTGACGCTGGCAGAGGACTTTGCCGATTTCCTCACGCTGCCCGCTTACGAATACGTGATCGCGCACGAACATCGCTGAGGATGGTGCCGTGCCACGGCTGATACTGGTCAACAAACCTTACGGGATGCTGAGCCAGTTCACCGGGCCTCCCGGCGTTGCAACACTCAAGAACATCGTGCCGGTCCCCGGGGTGTATCCCGCGGGCCGGCTCGATGCCGACAGTGAGGGCCTGATCCTGCTCACCGATGACGGTGGCCTGCAGGCCCGGCTGTCGTCGCCCCGCTTCAAGCAGCGCAAACGGTACTGGGTCCAGGTGGAAGGTGAACCGGACGAGTTGGCCGTAGAGACGCTGCGACGCGGGGTATTGCTGAGGGACGGCATGACGCGGCCGGCACACGCGAGAGTCATCACCGAACCAGCCGGTCTGTGGCCACGGAAACCACCCATCCGGGAGCGCCTCAACATCCCAACCAGCTGGCTCGAACTGGAGATCACCGAGGGCCGCAATCGCCAGGTAAGGCGGATGACTGCAGCGGTGGGGTTCCCCACACTTCGGCTGATCCGTTGCCGTATCGCTCACTGGAGCCTTGATGGCGTCGCGCCGGGCACGTGGCGTGAGGAAATGCTTCCCGGGCCGATGCGGATGCCCGCTCGAATACAGCCGCTTTGACGCGGGACGCCATGGCCCGTTATCCTTGTTGAGGTAAGGTTTCGATATCGACCACGGCAACGTGCACGTGTACTAGGGAGGCAGCAGCAACATGAAATCCGCACTCGCAGTCCTGTTCAGCATCGCGTTCGGCATTGCATCCATGGCCGCGCTGGCCGGCGTGAATCCGGGCGCCCCAAGCGGAGCGCAATCGCAGTCCGGGGCCAAGATCTCCAGCAAGAAGGAATCCCAGGAGCCGAAGGCGGAAGCTGCCGCCGAGGATGCCGCCAAGGACAAGAAGGCCGACTGAGCCCGCCTGGACGACGCACTTATGGAAAGGCGGGGCTTCCCGCCTTTTTTCGTTTCGAGCCCTGATGGATCACTGGAACGCACTGTTCAAGATCACCATAGCCCTGCTTGCCATAGTGAATCCTGTTGGCGGCATTCCAGTATTTCTCTCCACCACCGGCGAGTGGGATCAGGCGCAGCGGCACCGGACGGTGAGAACGGTCGCGCTGACGGTATTCCTCGTACTTGCGATCGCGGCACTGGTCGGCACCTGGGTGCTGGAGTTCTTCGGCATCAGCATTCCGTCGTTCCAGGTGGGTGGAGGGATCCTCCTGTTGCTGCTCGCCATTTCCATGATGCAGGCGCGCGAGAGCGGATTGCGCCAGACCCCGCAGGAGTCCGAGGAGACTGCGGAGCGGCATGCGGTGGCGGTGGTTCCATTGGCCATTCCGTTGCTGGCGGGGCCGGGAGCCATCAGCACGATGATAATCGCCAGCCACAGCGTGCCCGGCGTGATGTACAAGCTCAAGCTGCTTATCCCGGCCGCGATCATCGCTGCGGTGGTCTGGGCTGTTCTGATGGTTTCAGCCCGCATGGCGCACCGTCTCGGCACCACGGGCATGAACATCATCACGCGCCTCATGGGTCTGACCCTGGCCGCACTTGCGGTGGAGTTCATGGTCAAGGGTTTGCAGGACCTCTTCCCGGTGCTCGGAGGCTGAGATGGGCTGGGCGCCGCACGTGACCGTTGCCACCATCGTAGAGCAGGACGGACGATTCCTTCTGGTGGAGGAACAAACCGACGACGGCCCGAGGTTCAACCAACCCGCGGGACATCTGGAACGCGACGAATCGCTGATCGCTGCTGCGGCGCGGGAAACGCTGGAGGAAACAGCCTACAGCGTCGAGTTGAGCCATCTGGTCGGCATCTACCAATGGGATCACCCGAGCCGCGATCTGGCCTACCTTCGCTTTGCGTTCGCGGGACGCATTCTGGCCCATCACCCGGAGCGCCCCCTCGACCACGGCATCCTGCGCGCGGTCTGGCTGACCCCAGACGAGATCCGCCAACAGGCTCCACGGCATCGGAGCCCTCTGGTGCTGAGCTGCCTGGAGGACCACCTCGCCGGGCGGCGCCATGGACTCGGACTTCTTCACCATGTCGCCTGACATGGCCAACCCGGCATGGGCATGAAGCGCGAGCGAATCGTCATCGGACTGTCGGGCGGCGTGGACTCCGCCGTCGCGGCCTGGTTGCTGAAGGACGCCGGACATGAAGTGATCGGCGTCTTCATGAAGAACTGGGAGGACGACGACACGGACGAATACTGCACCTCGCGCGAGGACCTGGTGGATGCAGTCTCCGTGGCCGACGTCATCGGCATCGAGATCGAGGCGATCAACTTCTCCGCCGAGTATCGCGAGCGCGTGTTCAGCCACTTCCTCGCCGAGTATCAGGCGGGACGTACGCCCAATCCGGACATCCTCTGCAACAGCGAGATCAAGTTCAAGGCCTTCCTCGACCATGCGCTGTCGCTGGGTGCTGACCGCATCGCCACCGGGCATTACGCAGGGGTCGTCGAGCGGGATGGCCTGTACCGCCTTCTCAGGGCCGCAGATGTCGGCAAGGATCAGAGCTACTTCCTGCACCGGCTGAACCAGAAGCAGTTGTCCCGGACCGTGTTCCCCCTGGCCTCCTGGCGCAAGTCCGACGTGCGTGCGCTGGCCTGTCGACTCGGTCTGCCCAATCACGCCAAGCGTGATTCCACCGGCATCTGCTTCATCGGCGAGCGTCCGTTCCGGGAGTTCCTCAACCGCTATCTGCCGACCACACCGGGGGACATGCTCACTCCCGACGGGCGCAAGGTTGGCCGCCACATCGGGCTCACCTTCTACACTATCGGGCAGCGACAGGGACTGGGCATCGGCGGAGCCGGTCTTCCCTGGTACGTCTCCGGAAAGGACCTCGGACGCAATGTGCTCCGGGTGGTCCAGGGACACGAGCATCCCGCACTCCGAACCCGCGGCCTGTGCGCCGGAGACCTCTCCTGGGTGGCAGGCAGGCCTCCGGCCGCAGCCAGCCTGGCTGCCAAGACGCGTTACCGGCAGGCCGACTCGGCCTGCACCATCGCGCTGACCGAGGGAGACAAGCAACTCGAGGCCTGGTTCACAGAACCACAATGGGCGGTCACGCCCGGGCAGTTCGTGGTGTTCTACGACGGTCAGGAGTGCCTGGGCGGCGGCGTCATAGCGACCGCCCTTCCCTCGACCGCTCTGATGGGGTCTTCAGTCGCCGAGCACCGCGTGGACGCGCCGGCGCAACTCGGGTAGCACCGCCTGCGCGAACCAGGAGTGACGTTTCAACCAGCCGGTGTTGCGCCAACTCGGGTGCGGCAGAGTCAGGAAGTCGGGCAGGTAATCTGCGAATGTGCGCACCGTTTCCGTCATGCCGGCGCGACGCTGCGCGCCTGGATGGAACGCCTGTGCATGGCCGCCCACCAGCAAGGTGAGACGCACTTCGGGCAACCAGGCGAGGATGCGCCTCTGCCATGCCGGGGCGCACTCGCGGCGGGGTGGCAGGTCGGCCCCATCCACCGTGCCGGGACAACACAGGCCGATCGGGACGATTGCCACGCGCGTCTCGTCGTAAAGGCGTTCAGGCGGCAGTTGCAGCCAGTCGCGCAGACTCTGGCCGGAGGGGTCCTTCCATGGGATCCCCGTCTCGTGGACCAGGCGACCGGGCGCCTGACCGACGATCAGTCATCTGGCTCCGGGATGCAGCCTGAACATCGGCTGCGGAGGATGTGGCAGTGTGTGCGCGCACAGCCTGCAGGCCCGCACCTCGGCAAGGAACTCGTCAATCGTCAGACTCTGTCCGTACGCCATGCCCTTGCCCTCGCCGCTTGCCCTTAAAATCTGGCTTTAACTTGTCAAGCCCGCCCATGCCACTCTCCCCACTGACGGCCATAAGCGCCGTCGACGGCCGTTACCGCGCCAGGACTGCGCGCCTGTCAGACCACTTGAGCGAGTTCGCACTCATTCGTTACCGAGTCCGGGTCGAGATCGAGTGGTTGAAGTCCCTCGCGGCACATCCAGGGATCACCGAGCTCGAGTCATTCTCGGCCGCCACGGTCGCTCTGCTCGACCAGTGCGCGCACAGCTTCTGCCTGGAGGATGCGGCGGCTGTCAAAGCCATCGAGGCCAGGACCAATCATGACGTGAAGGCGGTGGAGTACTGGTTGCGAGACCGTTTTTCGGGGGATGCCGAGGTCGCTGCGGCGAACCAGTTCATCCACTTCGCCTGCACGTCGGAGGACATCAACAACCTGTGCCACGCGCTGATGCTGCGCGATTCGCGCGCCGACGTCATGTTGCCCGCACTGCAGGCCATCACGGAACGCCTGTCCGGTCTGGCGAACCACCTCGCCGACCTGCCGATGCTTTCCCGCACCCATGGCCAGCCTGCGACCCCCACGACGCTGGGCAAAGAACTCGCCAACGTCGTCGCACGCCTGAAGCGGGCCGCGGAACGGCTCGCCGCAGTGCAGCTCACCGGCAAGATCAACGGCGCGGTAGGCAACTACAACGCTCATGTCGTGGCCTACCCGGATGTCGACTGGCCCGCATTCGCATGCAGTTTCGTGGAAGAACTGGGCATAGGATTCAACCCCCACACCACCCAGATAGAGCCTCACGACTGCATCGCCGAATTGTGCGATGCCTACGTCAGGGTCAACACCATCCTGCTCGACCTCGACCGCGATCTCTGGGGTTACATCAGCCTCGACTACTTCAAGCAGAAACTGAAGGAAGGCGAGATCGGGTCCTCTACCATGCCGCACAAGGTCAACCCCATCGACTTCGAAAACTCAGAGGGCAACCTCGGGGTGGCCAACGCTCTTCTCCAGCACCTCGCGACCAAGCTTCCGGTATCGCGCTGGCAGCGCGACCTCACCGACTCCACCGTGCTGCGAACAGTCGGTACTGCCCTGGGGCACACCTTGTTGGCCTGGGATTCGTGTCTTCGCGGTCTCGCCAAGCTCGAGGCCAACCCCGGCCGCATGGCTGCAGACCTGGAAAACAACTGGGAGGTTCTGGCGGAACCCATCCAGACCATGATGCGACGTCAGGGCGTGCCGGAGGCCTACGAGCAGCTCAAGGCCCTGACACGCGGCAAGCGCGGCATGAACCAGGATAGCCTGCGCGAGTTCATCCAAGGCCTCGACCTGCCCTCGGCAGACCGGCAGAGGCTGCTCGCGCTAACTCCGGCGCTCTACACCGGACTGGCCGCGAAGCTTGCCCGTGAGGCCTGATCGCCTGCAGCGTGCCACGGGCGCGGGGCGTCCTTACCATTGAATCCGGGGCCTGCAGACCGCACCTTCCACATTCGTGAATCCGCGGAGCCCGCCATGAGCGTCTCGAGCATCGATGTCGACCAGCACTCATTCCAGCGCGATGTGCTGGAAGAATCCCGCGACCGCCCCGTTTTGGTGGACTTCTGGGCCCCCTGGTGCGGTCCGTGCCGCGCGCTCAAGCCGGTACTCGAAAAGCTGGCAACCGAGTACAACGGCCGGTTTCGCCTGGCAAAGGTGAATTCCGACGAGAATCCGGACCTGTCCAGCCGCTACGCTGTGCGCAGCATCCCGAGCGTGAAGGTGTTCGTCGATGGTGAGATCGCCGACGAGTTCATGGGAGCACTGCCCGAGTCCTCGGTCCGCGAGTTCATCGACCGGCTGCTTCCGACACCTGGCGAACTCCTGCGACGTCAAGCGATGGAGGCGATCACCGCGGGCCGGCCCGAGGAGGGCCAACGGATGCTGCACGAGGCGCTGTCTCTGGACCCACGCAACGACATCGCTCGCATCGATCTATGCGAGGTCCTGCTAACGGCCGACCAGCCCAATGAGGCACGCGTGATCCTGAACGCCGTCAGCCTACTCGCCGCGCGCGATCCCGCTCTCGCGAGACGCCTGGCAGCACTGCGGCTTTCATTGTCGGCGAGTAGCGGACCAGATGAAACGATCCTGCAGGCGAGGCTGGAATCTGATGCGTCCGATCACAACGCGCGGCTGATGCTCGCCCGCCGCTTCATCTCCGGCGGCAGGTACGAGGAAGGCCTGGACCATCTGATCGAACTGGTCAGGCGTGACCGGCGCTTCGGAGACGACGCAGGCCGCCGGGAGATGCTCCAGACCTTCGATCTTCTGGAGAGCGGAAACCCGCTCGTGCCGCGCTACCGCAGACTCCTGGCCGCCACACTAAACTGACGGCGAGCGGCGCGCGCGCGCAAACTCCAGCGCAACCGGGACGAGGGAAAGTACAATGATGCCGAGAATCACCTTGGTGATGTTGCCCTTGACCCAGGGGATGTTGCCGAACAGATAACCCGCGTAGCACAGCAGGACCACCCAAACCAGTGCGCCTCCCACATTGAAGCCCAGGAAGCGTCGGTAGTCCATCGCTCCCACCCCGGCCACGAAGGGCGCATAGGTACGCACGATCGGCACGAAGCGGGCAATCACGATGGTCTTGCCACCGTGGCGGTGGTAGAAGGCGTTGGCACGCTCGAGATGCGTGCGATTCAGGAACCACGAGTCCTCCATGCGGAAAACCCGCGGCCCGAGCCAGCGGCCAATGCTGAAATTCAGCGAATCACCGGCGATAGCGGCGACCACGAGCAGCGCCACCAGGAGGTGAACATTCAAGGCACCGGCAGCCGCCAGCGTGCCGGACACGAACAACAGCGAATCGCCCGGCAGGAACGGCGTGAACACCAACCCGGTCTCGCAGAACACGATCAGGAACAGAAGCGCATAGATCCAGTTGCCGTAGTCGCGCGAAAATTCGAACAGGTGCTGATCAAGATGAAGCACGAGGCCGACGAACTGCGTCAACCACTCCATGGTCTGGGGCCCCTCAGACCACTGCTTCCTCGCGCTTGCGCTCCGGCTTGACCAGATCCTCACGCTTGATGCCGAGGTACATCACCAGCGGACTGGCGACGAGCACGGACGAGTAGATCCCGAACAGGATTCCGATGGTGAGCGCGAGCGCGAAGTAGAACAGAGTGTCGCCGCCGAAGAACAGAATTGAAGTCACCATGAGCTGCGTACAGCCATGGGTGATGATGGTGCGCGAGATCGTACTGGTGATGGCGTTGTTGATCACATCCGGTACCGCCGCCTTGCGCATCTTGCGGAAGTTCTCGCGCACTCGGTCGAACACCACAACGGACTCGTTGACCGAATAACCCAGCACTGCGAGCACGGCCGCCAGAACCGGCAGTGAGAACTCCCACTGGAACAGTGCGAAGAAGCCGAGGATGATAACCACGTCGTGCAGGTTGGCGATGATCGCGGCGAGGCCGAACTTCCACTCGAACCGCAGCGCCAGATAGCCGACGATGCCGAGCGCCACCAGGACGATCGCGATCAACCCGTTCTCCACCAGTTCCTTGCCGACCTGGGAACCGACGAAATCGACGCGACGCAGTTCCACCGCGCCGTCCTGCGCCTTGAGCGCTGCGAGCACCTGCTCGGACATGACAGCCCCCGAGACGCCGGGCTTGGTCGGCAGCCGGATCAGCGCGGTCTGTGCATTTCCGAAGTTCTGAACCGTCGCCTCGGCGAAGTCCGACTTCGCGAGCACGTCGCGCACCTGATTGATGTCCGCTGCGTGACCGTAGTTCACCTCCATCACGGTGCCGCCTGTGAATTCCACACCGAAGTGGAGTCCCCTGGTGAACAGGAAAACGACCGCCAGGATGAACGTGACCAGGGATATCACGTTGAACACCGGCGCATACCGCATGAAGGGGATGTCTTTGCGGATGCGGAAGAATTCCATGTCTTTGGTCCTCGGAGTCTTTGCCGGTGCGCCGTGTCGGGCTTCAGGCCGTCGCAGGCGTTCGCTTGTGCCAGTCGGTATTGCCGATGGACACCCGATCCAGCTTGCGCCGCCTGCCGTATGCGAGGTTGACGATGGCGCGTGACACCATCACGGCACTGAACATGGAGGTCAGGATGCCGAGGCAGTGCACCACGGCGAATCCGCGGATCGGTCCGCTCCCGAACATGAACAGGGCCACGCCGGCGATGAGCGTGGTGATGTTCGAATCCAGGATCGTACCCCAGGCGCGTTCGTAGCCGGCGGCGATCGCCGCCTGGGGCGTGGTGCCACTGCGCAACTCCTCGCGCACGCGTTCGTTGATCAGCACGTTGGCGTCGATGGCCATGCCCAGGGTCAGGGCGATGGCAGCGATGCCAGGCAGCGTCAAGGTCGCCTGCAGCATGGAAAGCAGTGCCACCAACAGCACAAGGTTGACCGCCAACGCGGCAACCGAGATGCCACCAAAGGCCATGTAGTAGACGATCATGAATGCGCTGATGGCAGCAAAACCGATGAGCGTGGACTTCCAGCCTTTCTCGATGTTCTCCGCCCCCATGCTGGGCCCGACAGTCCGCTCCTCGATGATCTCCATGGGCGCCGCAAGCGATCCCGCTCGCAACAGGATGGCCAGCTTCGTGGTGTCCTCGGCGGAGAACATGCCAGTGATCTGGAAGCGGTTCGAGAATTCACTCTGGATGCGTGCGACTGACACGGCCTCGCCCTTGCCCTTCTCGAACAGGACGATCGCCATGAGCTTGCCGACGTTCTCGCGCGTGAGGTCGCGCATGATGCGGCCGCCCGCACTGTCGAGGGACACCGACACGGCGGGGCGCTGGTTCTGATCGAAGGTCGGCCCAGCGTCGACGATGCGCTCGCCGGTGAGGACCACCTGCTTGCGTACGATCACCTGAGTGGAGGAACCGTCGCGCTGGCGCTCAGGAAACACCTCACTGCCGACGCCTGGCTGGCCGGCACGGGTCGCATCCTCGTCGACCATGCGTATTTCCAGGGTGGCAGTGCGCCCGAGAATGTCCTTCGCCCGGGCGGTGTCCTGTACCCCGGGAAGCTGGACCACGATACGGTCGGCGCCCGCCTGCTGGATGATCGGCTCGGCAACGCCCAGCTCGTTGACGCGGTTGCGCATGGTCGTGATGTTCTGCTGGACCGCGAAGTCCTGGATGCTCTTCTGCGTCTCGGGCTTGAGGGCCACGATGATCACCTGGTCGGCCCCTTCCGCCCGGCTCTTCAGCGTGACGCCGGGGAGATTTCGCTCCAGCACCTCGAGTCCTTTGTCCCGCGTGGCCTCGTCGCGGAAGCGCACTGCCACCGTCTGGCCGTCGCGACCGACGCCTGCATAGCGCACCTCCTTCTCCCGCAGCAATTGGCGAACGTCCCCAGCGTATCGATCAGCGGCCTTCACCAGCGCGCCATTCATGTCCACCTGCATCAGGAAGTGGACGCCGCCGCGCAGATCGAGCCCGAGATACATGGGAAGGGCGTTGATGGCGCGCATCCATCCCGGTGCGTTCGACAGCAGGTTCAGCGCCACAACGTAGTCCTCCCCCAGACCAGCCTGGAGGATGTCCTTCGCCTTCAACTGGGTATCGGGGTCGGCAAAGCGTATCTTCACCCCGCTGGGCTCGAGGAATGCCGCGGTGGTCCGAACCCCTTCCTTCGCGAGCAACTCGTCGACACGCGTGGCCAGGGCCGGATCAGCGATCAGACCAGCACGCACCGGAGACACCTGGACCGCCGGAACCTCCCCGAAGATGTTCGGCAGCGAATACAGCAGACCGATCAGCAGGACCACACCGATGGTCAGGTACTTCCAGAGCGGGAAACGGTTCATGGTCGAGTCAGGCGCTTTTTCTGGAATCCCGCTGGGGCGGGAGGAAGGACGCCAGGGGATGCCCTGTCGTCACCCGGCGTTCTTGAGGGAACCCTTGGGGAGCACCAGAGATACGGCGCCCTTCTGGACCTGCACCTCGACAGCCGGGGAGATCTCGATCGTGACGTAGCCCTCCCCCACCTTCGAGACCTTGCCCAGGACACCACCCGCGGCAACCACCTCGTCCCCCTTGGCAAGAGACGCCAGCATAGCCTTGTGCTCCTTGGCACGCTTGGCCTGGGGCCGGATCATCAGGAAGTACAAAACCACGAACATCAGGACGATGGGCAACAGGCCCATGAGGTCCATGCCCTGTGCACCACCGGCACTCTGCGCCCACGCCTGGGAAATCATCTCTGCAAGCTCCTGTCTGGTCTCGGCCTGGTCCTCCGTGGGACCGACACTGGTTCAATGGGTTCGCAAGCGGGCCGCTGACGGCCATCGAGCGTGCGGTGCGATCACGCAACAGCCCCGTACACAGCCTGCGATTCTAGCATGGGGCCCTGCGGGCCCCGAGCCCGCCGTCACGCCTCCCGCACCTGCCTTCGAGCCCTGAACTCTCCGACGAAGCGGCCAAGTTCGCCTGCGCGGATGGCCAGACGCAGCCCAGCCATGAGCTCGTGGTAGTAATGCAGGTTGTGGATGGTGTTCAGCCTTGCCCCGAGGATTTCGTTCATGCGCTGCAGGTGGTGCAAGTACGACAGGCTGAAGTGCCGGCAGGTGTGGCAGCCGCACTCCGCATCGGGCGGCTCCATCGCGTCGCGGTGCCGACTGTTGCGCAGCTTGATGGTGCCATTGCGCGTGAACAGCCAGCCATTGCGCGCATTGCGGGTCGGCAGCACGCAGTCGAACATGTCGACACCCGCCTGGACCGCCTCCACCAGATCTTCCGGCGTGCCCACGCCCATGAGATAGCGCGGCTTGTCGGCGGGCAGGAGGGGCGCGGTGTGCGCCAGGATGCGCCGCATGTCGGCCTTGGGCTCGCCGACCGACAGTCCACCAATGGCGTAGCCGTCGAAATCCATCCCGACGAGCGCCGCCAGCGACTGGTCCCGCAGATGCTCGTACATGCCGCCCTGGACGATGCCGAACAGCGCGTTGCGCCCCCCCTCGAAAGCCCGGCGGCTGCGTTCCGCCCAGCGCAGCGACAGGCGCATGGAGATCTCGGCCTCCCCGATGGTAGCGGGGTAAGGGGTGCATTCGTCGAAGATCATGGCGATGTCCGAATCGAGCACGCGCTGGATCCGCATCGACTCCTCGGGCGTGAGCATCAGCCGGTCGCCGTTGACCGGCGACTGGAAACGCACGCCCTCCTCGGACACGCGCCGCAGCGCCCCCAGGCTGAAGACCTGGAAACCGCCGGAGTCGGTCAGCATGGGGCCGTCCCATCCCATGAAATGGTGCAACCCGCCGTGACGTCCGATGACATCGAGGCCGGGCCTCAGCCACAGGTGGAAGGTGTTGGACAGCACGATCTGCGACCCGACCTCTCTCAGGTCCGCGGGACTGAGCGACTTCACCGCCCCGTACGTGCCCACGGGCATGAACAGGGGGGTCTCCACCGTCCCGTGGTTCAGACGAAGCCGGCCGGCGCGCGCGGCCCCGTCCCGGGCCAGAACCTCGAACGCCAGGGCAGCGCTCACGGCGACAGCCGGCCGTTGCGGTCGATGAGCATGGCGTCGCCGTAGCTGAAGAAACGATATCTCTGTGCGACCGCATGGGCATAGGCCCGGCGCATGAGGTCGATGCCGCCGAAGGCACTCACCAGCATCAGCAGGGTGGACTTGGGGAGATGGAAGTTCGTGATCATCGCGTCGATCGCGTGGAACTCGAAGCCCGGCGTGATGAACAGTTCCGTGTCACCGGTGCAGGGCCGGAGCTCGCCGGAGCGTGACGCCGCCTCCAGGGCACGCACGCTGGTGGTACCCACCGCCACCACACGGCCGCCGGCCCGCTTCGCCTCCCGCACCGTCTCGACCACGGGCTCGGGGACCTCGTACCACTCGCTGTGCATCCGGTGCCGCGAGATGTCATCCACCCGTACCGGCTGGAAGGTGCCGGCACCGACGTGCAGCGTGATTTCACAGGTCTTGACGCCGCGCTGCCTCAACGCCTGCAGTATCTCCTCGGTGAAGTGCAGCCCGGCGGTCGGCGCGGCCACCGCCCCCGGTCGGCTGGCATAGACCGTCTGGTAGCGGCCTTCGTCCTCCGTCTCCGGCGCCCGGGAGATGTAGGGCGGCAGCGGCAGTTCGCCGTGGCGTTCCAGTCGGGCCAGCACCGGCTCACCCTCCGGAAAACGCAGACGGAAGAACGTGCCTTCGCGTCCCACCACCTCGACCTGGAGACCAGCCCCGAGGGTGAGTACGGCACCCGCCTGCGGACTGTGGCTCGCACTGACCTGGGCGAGAACTTCCCCCCCCGCCAGCACGCGTTCCACCAGCACTTCCACCTTGCCGCCCGTCGCCTTGGTGCCTCGCAGGCGCGCCTTGATGACCCGGGTGTTGTTGAACACCAGCACGTCGCCGGCTGCCAGCAAGGCCGGCAAGTCGCGGAACGAGGTGTCACGGAGCGCGTCTGCCGGAACGTCGATATGCAGGAGCCTGCTGGCACCGCGATCCTCCAGCGGATGCTGCGCGATGAGTTCCGGGGGCAGGATGTAGTCGAAATCGTCGAGTTGCATGGAGCGCTCATTATGGGCCGTGGAGCCGCGCCGGCCAATCGCCCTGGGAGCACGACCCGGGTGGCCGAGGGACTGGCGACGCTCTTTCGCCAGCCGGCCGAGTCGGCGATAATCGTTCCTGTAGCGATCATGTGCGGGCGCCTCGGCATTCAGACGCGCCTCCGCTACGATGGCCGGGATGGCGGAATTGGTAGACGCACGGGACTCAAAATCCCGCGGCCGCAAGGTCATGGGGGTTCGATTCCCCCTCCCGGCACCAACGCGGCGTGCGCTTCATCCGTCCCGCCCACGACATCCACCTGGCGCCACCCTGTTTTTCGTCGATGGCGCCTCTCGGGCACCTGCCTGCGCCAGGATTGTTCAGTGGATATCCGCGTCCGGCGAACACGGCGCGGCCCCGCCAGCCGCTCACGTGTCCGATGATCGCCACCGTTTCATGGCGTTCCCGAAACGGGGCACCACCGTGACCCTCGCACCGCTCGGTGTGGATTGTTGCATCGAGAACCCCTACCGCGGTAACGCCCAGGCCGTCGAGATCGCCCAATCCCGCGTCAACGCGAACCGCGCCTGCTGTCACGGCCTGGAAGTCGTCTCGGGTGCCATCGCACTGGAGCTGCGCCGCCTGCCGCTCGACGCCGGAACCGATGCATCCTTCGTGGCATGCGTTCGGTGTGGCAACAGTCGCAATGGCGCCACCCCCATGCGCTCATTCGAGGGCATGGGAAGCCAGTAAACGCCTCAGGCGATCCGCGCGCATGTCGATACGCGGAACACCAATGTCTGACCACCTGCTCCGGCGCATTCTCGCCGCCACAGCCCTTCTGCCGGGGATCAGCGTCCCGGGTTCGGACACTCTGGGCAAATCGCGCACGCGCAGTGCTGCCTGTTTCGCTCCACGACGACTTCGCCCCGCACTCCGAAGAGGCTGCGGGCATCGACTTCGACATCGCGCACGAACGCGCTCGCCCGCTGGGGGCGCGGGGGGACATCACGCTGTTCAGCGCTGTCTAGGACATTCGCGAGGGCGAGGTACAGATCGTCATGGGATCGCGCGCGCATCGAGGCAGCACTGGGCGCGTCGCCGCGTCATCCGGTGACGCGCTTCACCGGTGGCGTCTCAACGTCCGCCAGCGGCCCATCGGCGTCGTCACACGGCGGAAGGATGGCGATCCGGCCATCGCCATCGAACGGGCGCTGGCGAACCCGCTGAAGGACGGCACTCTGGATCGCGTGTTGGCGCGGCGCCGGGGCTGGCAGCTGGAGTCCGCCGCGCACTCCTTCAAGCCTGGACATCTCAGCCGGCTGCCCGATGACCGCAAGGCGCTGCCCCTGTCTCGGGTGCGGGTCACCGGACCCTCCGCCCGGTGGACGGGGTGGGGACACTGCGGTATTTTTCGCAGCTCCCACGTGACAGACCCATGGTCCACCTTCTCCGATGCGCGCCTTCCTGTCCGTCACACCCAGTCTGGCACTGATGCTCGTCCTGTCCGCCTGCGGTTCGGTGTCAACGCCAGCGGGGCCCTCCGCTACCTCTCTGTCGGGCGATCAGGCCTCCGGGACGGCGATGGCCAGCCAGCGCAGGAAAGTGCTCGAAGCGCTGGGCAGGGGTAATGTCGAAAAGACCACGACCCTGGCCGCCGATCTCGTGTCGATGGACCCGCAGTCATCGTCGGCTCACCTCCTGCTCGCGGCCGGATATCACCTCGCCGGCGACCCCGCTTCCCTGGAGCTCGCAGGCTCGGGCTACAACGCCGCGCGCCAGTTCGCCGGCAGCGACCCCTGGCCCAACTACCTCGCGGGAGCCGCGGCGTTCCAGAGGCGCAGTCCCAGGCAGGCCATGGAGTTCTTCGCGCAGGGCGTCATGGCGGACCCCGACAATCCGTTCACCCTCGAGGGTCTGGCCGCCGCGGCCTATGCCTCGGGGAATCTGGCTCTGTCCCAGGCGGCGGCGGCTCGCGCCCGCGAACTCATGCCCGACTCCGGGCCCGGCTGGCGCATCGCGACCCTGACGGCCGCCGCAGGAGGCGATACGGATCAGGTAACCGCGCTGTTGCGGGACAGCCCGCCCTCGCTCCCCAAATCCCAGCACGACTGGGTACGCCACAGATCGCGCACGCTGCTTCGTACGGTGCAGCTCGACGGGCCGCTGATGCAGGCTCAGGCTGCTGCCCCGAGCAGTGAAGACCTGCTGCAGGAAGGCAGCACCGAGGCACCTGTGGCCGAGTCAACCGCAGCGGGAACGCCGCCAGCTGCCGTCGAGTCGGCCCCGGGCGTGGGCAACCAGCTCACCGTGGACGTCACGGTCATCCTCGCCGACGAACGCGAGACCAGGACCCAGGGCGTGAACCTGCTCGACGGCCTGCAGGGCGTCTTCGGTTTCGGCAAGAGCACCACCAGCGTCGACACGACCGGCATCGGGGTGTCCGCCACGAAGACCATCACGCGGGCCATACGCATCCCGGACATCACCTACAACCTCAACATCTTCAACCGGAGGAACCGCTTCTACGAGGCAGTCGCTCGTCCCAGCCTCACCGCCTACGTCGGAGAGCAGTCCAGCTTCTTCGTCGGGGACCAGTTGAACGTCACCATCTCCGGCGTGCAGGTGGTGCAGCTGGAGAAGGTGGACGTCGGCGTCACGCTGCGCATCACTCCGGCAGAGGTGCGTGCCGACGGCTCGCGCTTCCGGGTCGAGGTGGACCGGGCGTTCTTCAGCGATCAGAACGTGGGGTCTTTCCGTGAGGCGGTCAGCACCTTCAGGCAGAGCGTCGCGGCGACGGCCGACGTGAAATTCGGCGAGACCCTCATCCTGAGCGGCCTCACCGAGTCCGTCATCGACGGCCAGAGTTCACGCACCCCCTTCCTCGGCGACATTCCCGGGGTGGAGTTGCTGTTCAAGAACCGCTCGCAGCTCAACCGCAAGCGCTCGGCGATCATCCTCGTGACGCCCTCGCTTCCCGTGACCCTGGCACGTACGGTCGACCGCAACACCGCGGTTGACCAGATCGTCCAGCTCTGGGACACCCTGATCGAGCCCAGGATGGGAGCCAAGCCGCTCACCGAAAGGATGAAGGCAATGCGGCTGTTCACCCGCGCCGCCGCGGATGACGTGTCGGTTCGCGATCTCCGCGACCCCGTCCTGCGCACTGCGTTCCTGCAGGCTCAGAAAGGCGCCGGAACGGTAACATCTCCCTGAGACATCCGTCCGCCGGTCCGTTCCTGCCTCTCGCTGGCCATGCTCCGGTTGCCGCGGCGAAGCGACTGACCGGATCACCGGGATCGCGGTACACACCCTGGCGGAGCGCGATGGCCGACGGGCGTCGGCCAGTCCGCATGAACCCGTCTTCGCCAGAGGTGGACCAGGTGGCCCACCTCGGACTGCGCCTCACGACTTCAACCTCACGGGCTGCCGCGAGTCGGGTTGATCTGGTTCGGGTTCGGCCCCCGTGGAACGTCGCCGGCGCCGATGGCGGGTCGCTGGCCGCAACCCGGGCCGCCGTCCGGCCCCGGCCTCGAGATCATGCCAAGGCGATCGCAACGATGCTGCAGGGCGAGTGCATCCCGGTCTCCGTGATTCCGCGGGCAGGCCACGGCGAAGGGATCACCGTCGTGCGGATTGACCTGTATCTGCGTCACGCTTGCGACGCAGCGGTTGACGATGCCGGAGTAGGCGGAGCACTTGCGGTCGGTCCAGCGCACCGAGGTGCAGAAGTCCTTGAAGGACGCGAGGTAGTCGCACCTGTTGCGGCCTGCGGAGTCGGGATCGGGGCGGGCAATGGGCGTTCCCGGTGGCGTGGCCGGCTCGCTCTGGGGCGCAGGCGCGCGTGCAGCCGCCTGCTCCTGAGCGCGTTGCGCTGCCGCCGCCTGCTCCTGGTAGTTGGCGTCGTTCGTCGTCTGCCAGGTGCTGATCGCGTTGGTCAACGCCTGCCCGACCGGGCTGTCGTTGATGGCTTTGCCGATCTCCCAGGACGCCACAGCCACCGCCGCCACTGCCATCACACTGAGGCCGGCCGCAGCGACGGCCGACTCGGTGACAGCCGAGGCCGCGAGTCCTTCGACAATGGTGGCCTCGGCCACCACGGAGCCCTCGGCGGCCAGGGCGGTGGCCGCGGTCCTTGCCGTATTGGCCGCCGCCGCTGCCTCGGCGGCCTCGAGTGCCTCGACGGCTTCGAGCAACTTGATCGAGGTGAAGCCGGTACCCGGACCGATACCCACCAGATCGGACGATGAGCGCCCCACCCCCGACCGGCAACTTGTGACCGCATCGTTGAGCGCCTGCTCGGCCCGTGCATTCTGGGACTGCTGCGCGCTGGGCCCGCCGACACCCGCCCTGCCGGCTGCGACCGAAGTGCTGCCACAGGCCCGGGAGATGTTGCTGATGGCGGCCTGTGCTCTGGCCAGGGGGGTGAGCGGCGCTGTCGAACCGGGTTGCATGACCCCCGCCCTGCCCCCGGCCCGCGCCTGCACCAGAGTCGACTGCTGCAGCTGCAGATCGTCCGCGATCTCCGCACGGCCGCTGCCGCAGGCCACGATGTCGTTGGCCTGGGAAACACGGCCGCCAGTCTTGCTGTCCAGGATGCCGTTGAGATCTGCCACGGCCTTGGTCACAGACTCAGGCACGTAGGATTGCAGCAGCACGTCCACCAATGCCGCGGGCCTCAGACCCAACAGCCGCTTGCCAGGCAGCCGCTCGTAGTACTTGTCCCAGCGGGGCGTGAGGGGCGCGCCTCTGTGGACGAAGCTGCGGCGGTCGGCACTGATGCGGGTCTCCACCCGTCCACCCTTGTAGGCGGTGTATTCGACGATGCGCCCGTTGGCGAACCTCGCCTCCTTCGCCAGCACCTCGCCGGGAAGGTAGGAGCGCGCCATGCCGTTGAGGCGACCGTTGACCCATTCGAATTCGTGCTTGACCTTGCCGTCCTCGTAGTACTCCGTCTGGCGCAGCCCGGCAGCGTTGGCGATGGTGGCTTTGACCACCAGTTCCTTCACCCGACCGCTCGGGTAGAGCTTTCGGGATTCGCCCGCCGGCTGGGCGAAGGCCCCCGCCGACACGAGGCACAGCATGGCTGCGAAAAAGCGAACCAGCGTGATGATGCTCATGTAATCCTCCCCTGTGATCCCGCCTGTTGCCCCCGATGACCGCAGATCACGCTGACGGCCGGGGGATGCAAGGCGCAACGCCCGCCGGCCGCCGGCCGTTGACACGCGAGGCCGGGACATGCCCGCTTGCACACTTCCTCTTGCCAGCAGGCGGGGAAAGCGAGTTACACCATGGTAAGCGAGGGAACAGCCTGTCGGACCGGGGAGTGCACCAAGACGCCAGGGCCAGGGACCGGCAGGGGCATCGCTTGAACCTCCTGCCGGTCCAGATCGGACCGGTTTCGGGCGAGCACGCGGGAGCGCTGCCTCCGCATGCCGCATCCTGGCGTCTGGCGGTTGGCGTGGTCCCGTCCGGCAATGCCGGTACCGATACCCCACGCCGGGTTGTGCTCACCGGATCCAGGAAAGCGCGTCGAGTCGGCGCTCGATCTCCTGCGTGACTTCCCGGTAGGCATCGGTATCCTGTCCCCCGAAGCGTTGCCTGAACGCGTCCTCCTGCAGCCCCTCGGGCAGATCCCGCCACGCCGGCATGAGGCTGTCGTCGCGCCAGCCACCGTTCGCCAGTTCCTGCAGACGCGTCGCCGAGGCGGGATCGGCGACTGCGCGCTCGCCGAAGCGCGTACCAGCCCGATCCGCAGCCAGGTCGGGAAAGGAGAAACCGCTGCCGCCGCGTGCGTCCTGCAACTCCTTGTACAGGCCGACCACATCCGCCAGAGCCGTGTCCGCATGCGCGGCGATCACGGCTGACACCATGAAGTGCTTGGCCAGATCCGCTCGGCCGTCCAGGGTCACGGTGCGTCTCGGCACACGCGGCCAGGCCCTCGCCTCCGGGATCAGAACCCGGGGTGATCGTCCGAGAACGTGGAACATCCCAACCAGCAGGGCAGCCCGGTTCTCGGCCACCGCGTCCCCATCAGCCGCCCGGCCACGCGCTTCGACCAGCAGTGTCTGCAGCATGCGTGGCAACGATGGATCGCGCCCATCCGCCGACTGCACCCACTGGGCGAGAAATCCCTGGTGATGCCGCAGACGCTGGCGGTCTTCCTCGGACAGGACCACGGCCTGAACGTCCCGGTGGAATCCTCCGGTCCAGCGGTATACGACGCTGAGGTCCTCGGCAGACATGCGCACCATCTGCAGGGAATTCACCAGGGCCCGCGCCTGCGCGTCACGCCGCAGCACAGCCAGCGCAATGCGGACCAGCACGTCGGTGACGGGGTCAGGAATGCGCAGCGCACCAACGCTCACTCCCTCCACCCGAGGCACCCCCGCCGTCTCAACCAAGGTGGCGGTGGCATTCAGGTAGGTCGGGCGCGCCCCCAGCGGCAGGCTCAACCGGACGTCCGCCCTCCCCTGCTTCAGATCGACCGAGGCACTCCCGCCGAGAAGGTGTCGGGCAAGGTAGTTGGCGGCCACGTCCACGTCGTCGGCACGCACACGGGCGGATGCGAGCGTTCCAGGCCTCACCCGGTACCGGTGTCCATCGAGCAGCGCCTTGGCCCTGCCGACATGCTCGGGGGTCAGCACCACGGGACGGTCGACCCGCGGGGCGATCTCGAGCGCATGGAGAAGCAGGAACGACACGACCGCCGTGAGCAACAGGGCTCCGGCGAAGCTGCCGAGCAGAACCGAGCGCACGGACGGCCCGGGCCAGCCGTCAGCCCCGGATCACGAGTGTGATCTGGAAGTCGCCGCGCAGGACGTTGAGGACCAGGGGCCGGGGACTGGCCCGCAGTTGCGACACCAGATCATCCACCCGGGAAACGACCCGCCGGTTCACCCCGAGGATCAGGTCGCCGGCGCGCAGCCCGTGGTTCCAGGCCGGAGTGCCGGGATCGACATCGGCCACCACGACGACCGGCGGCTTGCCGGGCCGGTCGACCTGCCCGATCCGGGCACCGGTCAGCTCCGGGACCGGGACGCGGCCACCGGCGACGCCCGCCATCGGGCTTTCGATGGTGACGCGCGCGGTCGATGCCCGTCCGTCCCGCAGATAGCGCAGGTCCGCCACGTCCCCGACCGGGACCAGCCCCAGCTGGTTGCGCAGGTCGGCCGAGCCGCGCACCGGCCGGCCATTGACCGCCACCACCACATCACCGCGTCGCAGCCCCGCCTTCTCCGCCGGTGCACCCGCCGCGACCTCCACCAGCACAGCGCCCTCGTTGGGCGTGACGCCAAGGGCACGCGCCAGTTCGTGCGACACATCCTGGGCCGATGCGCCGAAGCGGCCGCGCCGCACCTCGCCGAAGCGGATCAGCTGGGCGACTACGCTGCGGGCCATGGCGCTGGGGATGGCGAAGCCGATGCCCACGTTGCCACCCGATGGGCCGATGATCGCCGTGTTGATGCCGATCAGCTCACCCCGCAGGTTCACCAGCGCGCCACCCGAGTTGCCGGGATTGATGGAAGCATCC
>JBILUV010000218.1:0-6160 GCA_044370825.1 Burkholderiales bacterium
GGTCACGTTGGGCCGCGCCTCGTAGATTATGCCGATCACGCCCAGCGGAACGCGCATGCGCCCCACCTGGATGCCCGTGGGGCGGTAGCGCAGATCGGTGATCTCGCCGATGGGGTCGGCCAGCTGCGCGATCTCGCGCAGCCCCTGGGCCATGTTGGCCACGCCCTTGGCAGAGGTGGCGAGCCGGTCCACCATGGCGGCATCGAGGCCGCGGGCGCGCGCCTGCTCCAGGTCGGCCGCGTTGGCGGCGAGCAGCCTCGCCGCGTCCCGTTCGATGGCCGAGGCCATGGCAAGCAGCGCCTCGTTGCGGGCGCGGGTGTCGGCGCGAGCGGTTTCGCGGGAGGCGGCGCGGGCGGCGCGGCCCACCCCGTTCATGTAACTCTGGACGTCCATGGCGGATCCTGAATCAGGCCCCGAATTCTAACCCGGATGTTTCGTCAGGCCGCGGGATGATGGCGCATCGCCGTGCGCGCTGTGGACGGCCGAAAGCGCCGGCTCAATCCGCCTGCCCGGCCAACCCGAGTTTCCCGGGGGCCGCCAGACGCAGCGCCAGGGACTGCAGTTCGTCCCAGGCATCGCCGCGTGCGACGCCCTTGATGACTCGGTCGATACGCGCTGCTTGGGCCAGGGCGGCGCGCAGGGCCGGGAGTCCGAGCCGGCGCAGGGCCGCCGGCATCAGGCGCTGCCGATCCCCCCAGACGCGGGCGTCGCGCATCGCCTGGGCGAGGGGCGTTCCGCCGGCCGTTGCCTCCTGTACGCGCAGCATCGCCCGCGCCTCCTCGGCCAGCGCCCACAGCACCAGCGGCAGCCCGGTACCCTCGGCGCGCAGCCCGTCGAGCATGCGCACCAGATGCCCCGGCTCGCCGCCCAGCACCGTGGGTCCGAGATCGAAGACATCATAGCGGGCGACGTCGGTGACGGCGCCGCGCACCGCTTCGGGCGCCAAGGCCCCCTTGGGGAAAAGCAGCCCGAGCTTGAGCACCTCCTGGTGCGCTGCCAGCAGGTTGCCCTCCACGCGCGCCGCGAGGAACTCGAGCGTCTCCGGGTCCGCCGACTGCCCCTGTGCCTGCAGCCGTCCTGCCAGCCAGGCCGGCAGCTGCGCGAAGCCCAGCTTCTGGGCGTGCACGCAGACACCCGCTTCCTCCAGGGCGGTGAACCAGCGCGTCTCCCGCGCGCGCCGGTCCAGCTTGGGCAGCGACACCAGCGTGATCGTGTCCGCAGGCAGGGCGCCGGCGTGACGCGCCAGCGCCTCGCCGCCCTCCGCCCCGGGAGAGGCGCTGGACAGGCGGATCTCGACCAGGCGCCGGGTCGCGAACAAGGACAGGCTCGCCCCGGCAGCCCACAGGCGGCGCCAGTCGAAGCCGCTCTCGACCGTCAGCACCTCGCGCTCGGTTTAGCCCTGGGCGAGGGCTGCGGCTCGGATGCGGTCTCCCGCCTCGATGGCCAGCAGCACCTCCTCGCCATGCACGACGTAGAGCGGGGCGAGCTGCCGGGACAGGTGCCGGGGCAGTTGTTCCGGTTCGATGTTCATGACGTCGGTCCGGACATTCCGTCGCAGCGCGGGGCGGTGGCGGGACCCGCGCGGAGGCGGGCGATGCGTCGCGGACCGGCCTCGCGATACGCCGGGATCGCACCCCTTCCCGGGCGGCCGGAGGCGCGTCCGCGGACGGCCCGCCCCTCAAAGTGCATTCATCTTCTCCAGCAGGGTGGCGAGCTTGTGCGGGTCTTCGGTCTTGAGCATGCGACGCGCCAGGGGCTTGATCTCGTCCAGGTCGGTCCTGAGGATGACCTGCTTCACGGCGAGCAGGTTGGCCGGGTGCATGGAGAACTGCCGCAGCCCGAAGCCGAGCAGCAGCCGGGTGAGCGCCAGATCACCCGCCATCTCGCCGCACACCGCCACCGGTCGGCCGGCGCGGCCCGCGCCCTGGATGATCGAGGCCACCAGATGCAGAACGGCGGGGTGCAGCGGGTCGTACAGGTGGGCCACGGACTCGTCGGTGCGGTCGATGGCGAGCGTGTACTGGATCAGGTCGTTGGTGCCGATGGACAGGAAGTCCAGCTTGCGCACGAAGCTCGCCAGGCTCAGCGCCGCGGCCGGCACCTCGATCATGCCGCCCACCGGCACGCCGGGGTCGTACGGGGTGCCGTCGTCGTCCAGGCTCTTCCTGGCTTCCGCCACCGCCCGCAGGGACTGGTTGAGTTCGAGCACCGAGGACAGCATGGGAATGAGAATCCTCACCCGGCCGTGCGCCGAGGCGCGCAGGATGGCGCGCAACTGGGTGCGGAACATCGCCGGCTCGGCCAGGCACAGGCGGATGGCGCGCAGCCCGAGGGCCGGGTTGGTGGCGACGCGTTCCGCGCCGTCGAGCTCCTTGTCGGCGCCGAGGTCGAAGGTGCGGATGGTCACCGGCCGCTGGTCCATCACGGACACCACCTTGCGGTAGGTCTCGTACTGCTCGTCCTCGCCCGGCAGGTCGCGCCGGTTGAGGTAAAGGAATTCCGTGCGGAACAGGCCGATGCCGGCAGCGCCGTTCTCTTTTGCCTGATAGGCGTCGTCGAGCAGTTCCACGTTGGCATGCAGTTCGATGCGCGTGCCGTCCAGCACCGCAGCGCGCGTGGTGGTGAGCAGGCGCAGCTTCTGCTGCTCCAGCTGCCACTGCTCCTGCAACAGACGGTATTCCTCGAGCACCCGCTGGTCGGGCGCCACGATCAGCACCCCGTGGGTGCCGTCGACGATCAGGGTGTCGCCCTCGCGGATCAGGCGGCGTGCGTGGTGCAGGGCGACGATCGAGGGGATACCCAGAGAACGCGCGACGATCGCGGTGTGCGAGGTGGTGCCGCCGAGATCGGTGATGAAGCTGGCGAAGCTGTGCTGCTTGAACAGGATGACGTCGGCAGGGGACAGGTCGTGGGCCACCAGGATGCTGCCCTCCTCGGGCGGTGCCACGGACGCCGTCGCTTGCGCGTCGCGCGTCAGTGCCTGCAGCACCCTCTCCACCACCTGCTTGACGTCGGTCTTGCGCTCGCGCAGGTACGCGTCGTCGATCTCGTCGAACTGCGCCAGCAGAACCTCCATCTGCTGCTTGAGCGCCCACTCGGCGTTGCAGCGCTGCGCTGCAACGGCGTCCTTCGGCGCGCGCGAGATCATCTCGTCGCCGAGGATCATGAGGTGCACATTGAGGAAGGCCTCGAACTCCGGCGGGGCGTTTTGCGGCATGTGCTGGGCAAGCTGGGACAGCTCCCCCCGCACCTTGTCCAGCGCGGCGTCCAGCCGGGCCTGCTCCGCGGCGACATGTTCAGCCGCGATCTCCAGATGGGGCACTTCCAGGTGGGCGTGCGACACCAGGTGGGCGCGGCCGATGGCGATGCCACCGGACACGCCGATGCCGTGGATGGTCAGTGACATAAGGCGCCTGCGTCCGGGCGCCCGCGCGACGTCACTCGGCCTCTCCGAAACGGTCGGCGATCAGGGCGATCAGGGACTGCATGGCAGCCTCCTCGTCCGGACCGTCGGTCTCGATGGTGACGCGCGAGCCCTTGGCGGCAGCCAGCATCATGACGCCCATGATGCTCTTGGCGTTCACCCGCCGGCCGTTGCGCGACAGCCAGACCTCGCTGACGTGCTGCGCCGCCAGCTGCGTGAGCTTGGCCGAGGCCCGTGCATGCAGGCCCAGCCTATTGACTATCTCAGCTTCCCGTTGCTGCATTTGCGATCGCCGGCGGCATTCGGAACACTCCTTCGACTCCTCCGGACATGGCTTTCGCCAGGACCGTGCGGAGCGGCTCGTTGCGGTAGGTGAGGGCACGCACCAGCATGGGCAGACTGACGCCCGCGAGGCCCTCCACGTGCCCGGGGACCAGCACGCGCGCGGCGATGTTGCTGGGCGTGGCGCCGTAGACGTCGGTCAGCACCAGCACGCCACCACCCTGATCGAGTTGGCGCACCATCCGTTCGGCCTGCTGCACAACGCGCACGGGATCATCATGCGTGCTGACGCCAAGCTGCAGCAGCAGCGGCGGGCGGCCGCCCATGACGTGGCTCGCGCACTGGATCAGGCTTTCGCCGAGGGTGCCATGGGCGATGATGAGGATCCCGATCATGGGGCGATGGGACGAAGGTCTTTGGGAGCCCCGGATTCTACGCGCAAGCTCCGCTCGTGCGAGAAACCGGCGTCCGGAGCGGCGGGAATGGTCCTCAGAGGGTCGGCCGTTGTTCGAATCCTGCGAAACGTCCTTCCCCGTTCTCTTCCTCCAGCCGCAGCACCATGGCGGCAGGGGGGCCGCGGTGGGCCCACTCGACGATGGCCGCAACCTGCTCCGCACTGCCCTGGACCATCGCCTCGACGCTGCCGTCTAGGCGGTTGCGCACCCAGCCCGTCAAGCCCAGGCGCACCGCCTCCCGGCGCATGGACTCGCGATAGCCCACGCCCTGCACACGCCCGCGCACCCGCAGCCGGCGCGTCACTGCCGCCGCGGTCACTTGACCCGCATGCCGGGCAGGGCGCCGCTGTCCGCGTCGAGCAGGAACACGCCGGACTCCTCGCCGCTTGCGGCCAGGATCATCCCCTGCGATTCGCCGAAGCGCATCTTGCGTGGCTGCAGGTTGGCCACCATCACCACCAGCCGGCCGACGATCCGGGCCGGGTCGTAGTGCGCCTTGATGCCGGCGAAGACCTGACGCTTCTCCGCGCCGATGTCCAGGGTCAGGCGGATGAGCTTCTCGGCGCCCTCCACGTGGGCCGCCTCCACCACGCGGGCGACCCGCAGGTCGACCTTCATGAAGTCGTCGATGCCGATGGTCGGCGCCACCGGCGCGGGCACGAACCCACCCGCCGCGCCGGCGGCAGGCGCGGCGTCCGCCGGGGTCCTGTCCGTGATCGTGGGGGCCGCCGTAGTGTCCTTCTCCACTCGATTCTCCTGTTGCTGTGCATGGCGCTGGGGCGAATGCGTCTCCGGCGCGGGTTTGAGACTCTCGCGGTTGGCCGCCACCAGGGCTTCCACAGCCTTGGCGTCCACCCGCGTCATGAGATGCGCGTAGGCGTTGATGCGATGCGCCGGGGCCAGCGGCGTGCCGGCGTCACTCCAGGACAGGGGCGGTACGCCGAGAAATTGCTCCACCCGCGCGGCCACCCGCGGCAGGACCGGCTTGAGGGCGAGCGTGAGCAGACGGAAGCCCTCCAGGGCCTGGGAGCACACCCATTGCAGGCGCGTCTCCGCTCCGGGTTGCTTCGCGAGCTCCCAGGGTTTTTCCTGGTCGACGAACTGGTTCAGTTCGTCGGCCGCCAGCATCACCTCGCGCAGGGCCTTCGCGAACTCGCGCTGGTCGTAGTGACCGGCGATGACCGGCAGGCGGGCCCGCAGCGATTCGACGGCCGCACATGGCTCGCCACCGGACAGCGAACCATCGAAGCGCCGGGCGATGAAACCGGCGGCACGGCTGGCAATGTTGACGTACTTGCCCACCAGATCGCTGTTGACCCGGGCGATGAAGTCATCGAGATTGAGGTCGATGTCCTCCATGGTCGGGCCGAGCTTGGCGGCGTAGTAGTAGCGCAGCCACTCCGGGTCCAGTCCGAGGGACAGGTAGCTGCCCGCCGTGATGAAGGTGCCACGGCTCTTCGACATCTTCTCGCCGTTCACCGTCAGGAAGCCGTGCGCGAACACCCGGGTCGGCGTGCGGTAGCCCGCGAACTGCAGCATGGCCGGCCAGAACAGCGCGTGGAAGTACAGGATGTCCTTGCCGATGAAGTGCACCATCTCGGTATCGGACCCCGGCCGCGCGAAATCGTCGAACGGCAGCGCCACGCGCTGTGCCAGATCGCGGAAGCTGCCCAGGTAGCCGATGGGCGCGTCGAGCCAGACGTAGAAGAACTTGCCGGGTGCGTCGGGAATCCCGAAGCCAAAATACGGCGCGTCACGCGAGATGTCCCAGTCGTTGAGGCCCTGGTCGAACCACTCCCGGATCTTGTTGCGCGCCTCCTCCTGGAGGTGGTCGCCTTGCTGGGTCCAGCGCTCGAGGAACTCCCGACAATGCTCGTGCGAGAGGCGGAAGAAGTAGTGGTCCGAGGCCTTGCGCACCGGCGGGGCGCCAGAGACCACCGAGTACGGGTTCTTCAGGTCGGTGGGCGTGTAGGTGGCACCGCAGGCCTCGCAGGAGTCG
>JBILUV010000026.1:0-21593 GCA_044370825.1 Burkholderiales bacterium
CGTTGTTGGCCTGCATGGTGGCAAACGGCTGCCGCTCCAGTCGCATGCCCCGCCCGAAGACCGGGGCTGCGCACACCAGACACGAATCAATCCACGCCAACGCCGGCAGCGGCCTCGGACTCGGCACGCACGACCCGCAGGCTCCTCACATATGGGCGATATCGGGACAGCTCGGGTGGCAGGGAGTCCAGCGCCCGCACCGCCTCGCTGAAGCCGGTGAACGTGCCGTACACCACCGAGTGAAGCCCGCTCGCACTCTCCAAACTACGGTACACAATAAGCATGTCGCTTTCAACCGAATCGGTCAGGGCGGAAAGGTAGGTTTGAAGGTAATCGGCGTCGGCGCCGGCCATGAGCTGGATGGTGTATCCGTCCGTCGGCGCGTCGCGCAGCCGCTGGGCGCCCATCGATATCCACTGTGCGAGTGAGCGCGCTCTTGCGGATGTGCCCCTGGGGAACGCGTTCCCGGGTGTGGTTGGGACGACGGCCTCGCGGCTGGCCGGCTGCGACCGGCCGGCCGCAGCCGCGCCCTGTGGTGCCACGCCAGCCGGTTCCGGGGCTGCGGCTGGCGGGGGCGAGGGTTGCGCGGCGGGTGGCTGCTGCGCGACCGTTTCGGATTCCGCCGTGGCTTCGGAGGCCGGCTCCCTCTGCGGCCAGGCGAGCCATGCCACCGCCGCAGCCGCTGCGAGCAGCAGCACGATGCTGCCCGCGATGCGCCAGACCCGCGGCAGCCCGCGGGCGGTTGCGGCAAGCGACGGGCTGCCACGGCTGAATTCGCTGTCGGCGATGGCGCTGCGCACGTGCCTGGCGGTGACCGTGTGGGTGCCATCGGCGAAGGCTGCCAGCAGCGCCTTGTCGGCGATGATGTTGACCCGCCGGGTCAGGCCCTTGCTCGCCTGGGCGATGATATCCACGACCGGCCGCGAGAACAGTGCCGGCCCGTGGTAGCCGGCGGCCCGGAGTCGGAACGCGAGGTACTCGGCGATTTCGGCCGCGCTCAGCGGACTGAGGTCGAAGCTGCAGGTGATGCGCTCGCGCAGCTGGCGGATGTGCGGCTGTCGCAGGTTCACGTCGAGCTCAGGCTGCCCGAACAGGACGATCTGGAGCAGCTTGTGCTCACCGGTCTCCAGGTTGGAGAGCAGCCGGATCTCCTCCAGCGTCTCCAGCGGCATGCGCTGCGCCTCCTCGACGAACAGCACCACCTGATGGCCCTTGGCATGACGCGACACGAGGAAGCTCTGCAGGGCGTGCAGCACTTCGACGCGGCTGGTGTCGGCCGGCATGCGGATGGCCAGTTCAAAGGCGATGGCGTGGAGGATCTCGTCCGGCGCCACGCTCGGGTTGGCCAGATAGACGACGTCGACATTCTGGTCGAGCCGGTTGAGCACGACACGGCAGAGCATGGTTTTGCCGCTGCCCACCTCGCCGGTGACCTTGATGATGCCCTCTCCCTGGGCGATGGCGTAGAGCAGGGCATCGAGGGTCGCGCCGCGATTGCCGCCCTCGAAAAAGAAAGCGGTGTCGGGGGTGATCTTGAAGGGCGGCCGTTCCAGCCCGAAGTATTCGTAGTACATGCGCGTCGTCGGCCTTCACGCCGGATGGGCGGTTGCGCCCGATCCGGTCAGGGTCCGCTCTTCGCCGCCGCGTATCGCCGTCGTGACCGCGCAGCTCCCCGCCCGCGCCAGTCGGGATGCGCCGGCATGGGGCGCTGAGGCGTGGTCCGGCTGTTTCACGGGCGTTCCAAGCCCGGGGACCTCGGCCGTCCCGCCTTGTCGGTGTCGGCTTCGAGGGCCTGGATGCGGCTGTAAAGGGTTGTCCGGTGCATGCCCAGGAGGCGGGCTGCGGCGCTTAGGTTGCCGTGCGCGAGCTTCATGGCGGCGTCCACGAAACAGCGCTCCCAGGCGCGCAGTGCCTGGTTGAGATCGATGCCCTGACGCTCGGCCAGCACCGCGGCCGCCGCTTCGGGGGAGGCATCGAAGCCGTGTGCCTGGGCGAGGTCCGTCGCGAGATCGGCGCCAGGGTCGAGTTCCTCCTGCAGCGCCGCCTCGTCCACCGACGCCGCCGGGTGCTTGGTCACCAGGCGTATGGTGATGTTGCGCAGCTCCCGCACGTTCCCCGGGAAGGCGTAGCGGTTCCACAGGGCCTGCGCTCCCGTGTCGAGCGAGCATGGCGCCACGCCGGCCTGGGCGGCATAGAAGACCGAAAAATGGTGGAACAGCCGCATCCTGTCCTCCCCCAGATCGCGCAGGGGCGGCATCTGGATGGTGAATACGGACAGCCGGTGGTATAGGTCGACGCGGAAGCGGCCGGCCCGGGTTTCCTGGCGCAGGTCGCGGTTGGTCGCCGCCACCACGCGGGCGCGGCTCACCCTGAGCTGGGTCTCGCCGACGCGCTGGTATTCGCCGTTCTCCAGCACGCGCAGCAGCTTCGCCTGGAGTTCGGCCGGCAGTTCGCCGATCTCGTCGAGGAACAGCGTGCCCTCCGCGGCGTCCTCGAAGTAGCCTGCCCGCGGCGCGGCGGCGCCGGTGAAAGCGCCCTTGGCGTAGCCGAAAAGAGTGGGTTCGACCAGGGTCGGAGAGATGGCAGCGCAGTTGAGGGCGAGATATGGCTGGCCCGCCCGGGCCGACCCGTCGTGCAGGGCCCTGGCGACGAGTTCCTTCCCGGTACCCGATTCCCCCTCGATCAGCAGCGGAAAGGGCGAGCCGGCGTACTGCCGCACCTGCTCGCGAAGCTTGCCGATGGCGGGGCAGGTGCCGATGATGCCCGAGCCGTCGGCCGCCGCCTCCTCCTCGGCTGCGCCGAGGAGGAGGGCGCGCAGAAGCATGTCGCGCAGAAGGTCCGGTTCGCAGGGTTTGGCGACGAAGTCGATGGCCCCGAGCGCGCGGGCGCGCCGCGCATTGGTCTCGTCGTTCTGACCGGAGAGCACGATGATCTTCATGCCCGGGGCGGCCGCGAGCAACTCGCCGATGAGACGGAAACCCTCGTCCGGACGGTGCGGCGTTGGCGGCAGGCCCAGGTCCACCAGGGCCAGCTCCGGCACGCGTCCGAGGCGATCCATCAGCGCCTTCACCTGACGGCGCGAGTCGGCCTGGAAGACGCGGAAATCCCGACCGAGAACGAATTCGAGCGTGTCGGTGATCAGTGGGTCGTCGTCGACGATGAGCAGATCCGGCTTCTCTCCGGCAGAGGTGTTCACCGGGCGGCGTCCTGTGCGCGTCTTCAGGCTGCCGATTGTGCCAGACATGCCCCTGACGGGCGCGTGGGCGTTGTCCAGGCCGGGTCAGCGGATGCAGGCGAGAAAGGCCGCCTCGAGGTCCTGTACGCCGGTGTCCTGCAGCAGCCGGACGGGGGAACCCGTGAAGCGCAGGTGGCCGGCGTGCAGGATGGCCATCTCGTCGCACATCTCCTCCACGTCGGCCAGAGCATGCGAGGTGAAAAACACGGTGGCGCCCTGCGCGTGCCGGGTCCGCAGGGCTGCCTTCAGCAGCGCCCGCGCCCTGGGGTCCAGGCCGCTGGCGGGCTCGTCCAGCACCAGCAGCGGGCGGCCGGACAGAAGGCAGGCGGCCAACCCGAGCTTCTGGGTCATGCCCTTGGAGTAGTCGCGCACCGGGCGGCACAGGGCGCCCGGATCGAGGTCCAGCGCTGCGAGCGTGGCGGCCACACGGTCCTCGTCGTGCGCATGCCCGTGGAAGGTGGCCATGAGGCGCAGGAACTCTCGACCCCGCAGATAGAACGGGGCGCTGAAGCGCTCGGGCAGGTAGGCGATGGCGGCGCGTGCCCCGACCAGCGTGCTGGGCCGGCCGAAGATGGCGATCGCGCCGGCGTCCGCCCGGTCGGCGTCGAGAAGACACTTGAGCAGTGTCGTCTTGCCGGCGCCGTTGACGCCTACAAGACCGAAAAAGGCCCCGGAACGAATGCGCAACGAAACGCCGTCGAGCGATGTGATGCGACCATGGCGCTTGCGAACGCCGCTGAATTCCAGGGCGCTCGGGCCCGCCATCGGCTGGGCATCGACCAAGGCCGTGTCTCTCTCCTGGGAACCCATGCAAATTAACCGAATCGAAACCGGGCAACAAGACTGCAGGCAACGACACAAGCGGCCCCGGGGCCGTGACGGCGTGGCGCGCGTCGGTTCCATTACAATCGGCACAACACCTTCCTCCGCACCCCCGTGACTCCCAACGCGCTCGTCGAGCTGGAAGACGTCGATTTCGCCTACGACGCCCGCCCGATCCTGAAATCCATCAGCATGCGGTTTCCCCGCGGCAAGGTGGTGGCGATCATGGGCGGTAGCGGTTGCGGCAAGACCACCATCCTCCGACTCATCGGGGGGCAGGTGCGCGCCAGCCGCGGTGCCGTGCGCGTAGAAGGCCGCGCGGTGTCCGGGCTGCCCCACTCCGAGCTCTACGCGTTGCGACGCCAGATGGGCATGCTGTTCCAGTTCGGTGCCCTGTTCACGGACCTCACGGTGTTCGAGAACGTCGCCTTCCCATTGCGTGAGCACACCCGCCTGCCCGAGCCGCTGATACGCGATCTGGTGCTCATGAAGCTGCATGCCGTGGGCCTCAGGGGTGCGGCCCATCTCAAGCCCTCGGAACTTTCCGGCGGCATGTCGCGACGGGTGGCCCTGGCGCGCGCCATAGCCCTCGACCCGAACCTGATGATGTACGACGAGCCCTTTACCGGCCTCGATCCGATCGCAGTCGGCGTCATCGCCAACCTCATTCGCCGCCTGAACGATGCTCTGGGCGCCACCTCCATCCTGGTGACCCACGACGTGGAGGCTTCCTTCCGCATTGTCGACCACGTCTACATCGTGGCCTCCGGCACCATCGTCGCGGAGGGCACGCCGGCGGAGATCCGCGCCTCCGAGCAGCCGCTGGTACGCCAGTTCGTGCGCGGCGAGACCGACGGGCCGGTGCCCTTCCACTATCCTGGCCGGTCCTACGGCGCCGACCTCGGGCTTGGGGGTGGGGCGTGATCGGCGCGCTGGATCGCGGCCTGCGCCACCTCGGCGCGCGGGTGGTCGACGGCATCTGGAAGCTCGGGGCGGCGTCGCGCTTCACGGCTACCCTGCTGCTGCGCTCGGGCACAAGCCTGCGCCGCTTCCAGCTCACGCTCGACGAGATCCATTTCGCCGGCGTGCTGTCGCTGATAATCATCATCGTGAGCGGCCTGTTCGTCGGCCTGGTGCTCGGCCTGCAGGGCTACGAGACCCTCAAGCGCTACGGCTCGGCCGAGGCGCTCGGCACGCTCGTGGCGCTGTCGCTGGTGCGCGAACTCGGCCCGGTGGTGTCGGCCCTGCTGTTCGCCAGTCGTGCAGGTTCGGCCATCACCGCCAAGATCGGCATCATGAAGTCCACCGAGCAGCTGTCGGCCATGGAGATGATGGCGGTGGACCCCTTCGCCCGGGTGCTCGCGCCGATCTTCTGGGGTGGGGCGATCTCCATGCCCCTGTTGGCAGCCATCTTCAGCGCCTTCGGCGTGTTCGGCGGCTACCTGATCGGCGTGGTCATCATCGGGGTGGATGCGGGCGCCTTCTGGTCCCAGATGCAGGCCAGCGTGGATCTGTGGGATGACGTCATGAACGGCGTCATCAAGAGCGCCGTGTTCGGGGTCGCGGTGACCCTGATCGCCCTTTTCGAAGGCTACGACGCGCCGCCCACGGCGGAGGGCGTTTCGTACGCTGTGACGCGCACGGTGGTGACGTCGGCCCTGGCGGTGCTGGCCCTCGATTTCGTGCTGACGTCGTTCATGTTCACGGGAGTCTGAGATGAAACGGACAACGATCGACCTCTGGGTCGGCCTTTTCGTGGTCGGCGGGCTGGCGGCCCTCCTGGTGCTGGCCCTCAAGGTCGGTAATGCCACCACCGTGACCGCGGCCGATGGCTACCGCCTTACCGCGGAGTTCGACAACATCGGCGGCCTGAAGCCACGGGCGCCGGTGAAGAGCGCGGGGGTGGTGGTCGGCCGGGTCGCCAGCATCGCTTTCGACAACGACAAGTTCGTCGCCCGGGTCACCCTGCTGCTCGACAAGACCTACAAGTTCCCAAAGGACACCACGGCCTCGATCCTGACTTCCGGCCTGCTCGGAGAGCAGTACATCGGTCTGGACGGAGGCGGCGATGACGCGGTCCTCAAGGATGGGGACCGGATGCGACTCACCCAGTCGGCGATGGTGCTGGAGAAGATGATCAGCCGTTTCCTCTACAGCAAGGCTGAGGAAGGGCCCCAGGGCGATCGCCCATGATGGTTCGGAAACTGAGGAGTTCGCGATGAGAGTTGGCATGAATGCCGTGTTCGGAGTGTTGTGCCGGCTGGCGATGTTGGCCTGTTTCTCTGCGGCCGCGGCGGCGCGCGCCGACTTTCCTGCACCGGACGTGCTGGTGCGCAGCACCAGCGAGGAGGTGCTGCGCCTGGTGGCGGAGGACAAGGAGTTGCGCGCCGGCAACACCACGAGGCTGATCGAACTGATCGAGACCAGGGTGGTGCCGCACTTCGACGTGCAGAAGATGACCCGGCTGGCGGTCAGCAAGAGCTGGCGCCAGGCCACCGCCGAGCAGCAGCGCCAGCTCGTGAGGGAGTTCCAGACGCTGCTTGTGCGATCCTATGGCGCCGCCTACAGCAGCTACCGTCACGTCAAGGTGGACGTGAAGCCGCTCAAGGCGGTCGACGGCGAGGACGACGTCACCGTGAAGTCGCAGATCCTGCTGCCCGGCGGGGCCCCGCCGGTGGCGGTCGACTACCTCATGAACCGCACGGCCGACGGGTGGAAGGTCTACAACGTCGTGGTGGAAGGGGTCAGCCTCGTGACCACCTACCGCAACGACTTCGCGGCCCAGATCGAGCAGGGCGGGATCGACGGCCTCATCCGCAATCTCCAGGACCGCAACAGCCGGGCGGCCGTGGTGCCGACCTCGAAGAAATGATCCGCGTCGAGGGCGACTGCCTTCTGCTCGCTGGGGAGGTCACCTACCAGACCGTGACCGCCCTGCTGGCCCAGGGGCCTGCAGCCCAGGGTGGCGGCGTTGCGGTGGTGGACATGGGCGGCGTGACCCGCGCCGATTCCAGCGCCTTGGCGCTGCTGCTCGAGTGGCTGCGGGTGGCCGGCCGCAGCGGTGTCCCTCTGCGGGTCGCGAATCTCACGCCCGACCTCATCAGTCTTGCGCGCCTCTACGGCGTGGAGGACCTGTTGGGCGCCGCGACGGGCGGAGAGGTCGCCACTGGCGGGCCGGCGGGTGTCTCTTGAACGCGCAGCCCTGCCCTGACGCTGAGATCGGCGGTTTGCGGATTCGATGAGCGTCGAGGTCGTCCCGGGCGTACCGGCCATCGAGGTCAGCGCGCTGAGCAAGCGCTACGGCAGCCTCCAGGCGCTGGACGCTGTTGACCTGTGCGTGCGGGCCGGTGAGTTCTTCGGCCTGCTGGGCCCCAATGGCGCCGGCAAGACCACGCTGATCAGCATTCTCGCCGGGTTGGCGCGGGCGGATGCCGGTTCTGCGCGGATCCAGGGCCATGACGTGGTGCTCGACTACCGCGCGGCGCGCCGTAGCCTGGGCGTGGTGCCCCAGGAGCTGGTGTTCGACCCCTTTTTCACGGTGCGCGAGACGCTGAAGTTCCAGTCTGGCTACTTCGGTCTGCGTCACAACGACGCCTGGATCGACGAGGTGATGGAGCGGCTGGATCTGACACCCAAGGCGGACGCCAACATGCGGTCCCTGTCGGGCGGGATGAAGCGGCGGGTGCTGGTGGCCCAGGCCCTGGTGCACAAGCCGCCGGTCATCATCCTCGACGAGCCCACGGCGGGCGTCGACGTGGGGCTGCGTCAGGGGCTCTGGCAGTTCGTCAGCCAGCTCAATCGCGACGGGCACACCGTGGTTCTGACCACGCACTACCTGGAGGAGGCGGAGGCCTTGTGCGGTCGCGTGGCCATGCTCAAGCAGGGCCGGGTTGTGGCGCTGGATACGACCGCCAACCTGCTGCGGGGCGCCTCCGCCGTGCGGCTGCGCATGGTGCTTTCACCGGATGTTCTGCCGCCCGCGCTGGAGCCGCTGGCGCAACGCCATCCTGACGGCGCCGTGGTCCTGGCGGTGCACCGCCAGGCCGACGTCGCCGACGTGATCGTCGCCATTCGTGCCTCGGGGACGGTCATCGAGGAACTGCGCATCCTCGAGCCCGACCTCGAGGAAGCCTTCCTGCAGATCATGGGGCGTCCATGACCGGGTTCCGGACGCTGCTGCTGAAGGAGTTGCTGCGGTTCTGGAAGGTGAGCTTCCAGACCATTGCCGCGCCCATCCTGACGGCGTTGCTCTACCTGCTGGTGTTCTCCCACGTGCTCGAGGAGCGCGTACAGGTCTATCCGGGCGTGTCCTACACCGCCTTCCTGATCCCTGGGCTGGCCATGATGTCGCTGCTCCAGAACGCCTTCGCGAACAGCTCCTCCAGCCTGATCCAGTCCAAGGTGACGGGCAACATCGTTTTCATCCTGTTGCCGCCTCTGTCGCACGCCGAGTTCTACTGGGCCTACATCATCGCGGCCGTAGTGCGCGGGGTGGTGGTCGGCTCGGGGGTGTTCCTGGTGACTCTGCTGGGTTCGCACGTGCCCATGCCCAACCTGCTATGGGCCCTGGCTTTCGCCGTGCTCAGCGGCGGCATTCTCGGGGCGCTGGGTTTGATCGCGGGCATCCTGGCCGACAAGTTCGATCAGCTGGCGGCGTTCCAGAACTTCATCGTGGTGCCGCTGACCTTCCTGTCGGGCGTGTTCTACTCGGTGCATTCGCTGCCGCCCATCTGGCAGGCGGTGTCGCACCTGAACCCGTTCTTCTACATGATCGATGGATTCCGCCACGCCTTCTTCGGCGTGTCCGACGTCGCGCCTGCGGTGAGCCTGGCGATTGTTGGCGGGTGCTTCGCTGCCTTATCATTCGTCTGTCTTGCCCTGATCAGAAAAGGGCACAAGCTCAGGCATTAGGGAGCTTCGGGGGGCGCGCGTCAGCGTGTCTCGTTCCGACACCCCCGTAAATTCATCTCCGGACGTCCACATGGTCACGCCACAGCAGGTCAGGCAGTACATCCTCGACAACCTCCAGTGCCGGCACGTCGAAGTCGCCGGCGACGGCCACCACTTCGAGGCTGTCATCGTGAGCCCTGTGTTCGAGGGCAAGTCCCGGGTGCAGCGTCATCAGGCGGTCTACGCTTCCCTGGGCGACAGGATGCGCGAGGAGATCCACGCCCTGTCCATGAAGACTCTCACCCCCGCAGAGTGGGGCAACGCCTGATTTCCGTCTGACGGGGCCTTCCCCCGTCGCCTCCATCCATGGACAAGCTGCACATCGAAGGCGGCGTACCGCTGGTCGGTCGCGTCAAGGTCTCGGGCGCGAAGAATGCGGCCCTGCCCATCCTCTGCGCCGCAATACTCACGCCCGACACGCTGCGGCTGAGCAACGTGCCGCACCTGCGCGACGTGTCCACCATGCTCAACCTGCTGGGGCAGATGGGCATTGCCTTGTCCCGTGACGACGACTGCGGGGTGGTCCTGGGCGGCGGCGGCCTCTCCAACTTCGTCGCGCCCTACGACCTCGTGAAGACGATGCGCGCCTCCATCCTGGCGCTGGGCCCCCTGGTGGCTCGCTTCGGAGAGGCGCGCGTGTCGCTGCCGGGTGGCTGCGCGATCGGGATGCGGCCGGTCGACCAGCACATCAAGGGACTGCAGGCCCTCGGCGCCGATATCGCCATCGAGCAGGGCTACATCCATGCCCGCGCGCCGCGGCTCAAGGGTACCCGTCTGGTGATGGATATGATCACCGTCACCGGGACCGAGAATCTCATGATGGCAGCCTGCCTCGCCGAGGGCGTGACGGTGATCGAGAACGCTGCACGCGAGCCCGAGGTGGTCGACCTTGCGGAGTGCCTGATCGCCATGGGCGCCAGGATTCAGGGGGCCGGCACGGACGTCATCACCATCGAGGGCGTTGCTTCATTGCACGGTGCTACGTTCTCCGTGATGCCGGATCGGATCGAAACCGGGACCTTCCTGGTCGCTGCGGCAGCCACGGGTGGTGAGGTGGTGCTCGAGGGGGCTCGCCCGGGCACGCTGGACGCCCTCCTCGCCAAGCTCTCCGAGGCCGGCGCCGAGATCGCCACGGAAGCCGACACGATCCGCCTCGCGATGCGCGGGCGGCCCCGTCCCGTCAGTCTGCGCACCGCGCCCTACCCGGCATTCCCCACCGACATGCAGGCGCAGTTCATGGCTCTGGACTGCGTCGCCGACGGTACCTCCGTGGTGACCGAGACCATCTTCGAGAACCGCTACATGCACGTGCAGGAGCTGCGCCGCCTCGGGGCCGACATCGAGGTCGACGGCCACACCGCCGTGGTGCGCGGCGTCTCCCGCCTGCAGGGCGCCACGGTCATGGCGACCGATCTGCGCGCCTCCGCCAGTCTGGTCATTGCCGGACTGGTCGCCGAGGGCGAGACCGTGGTGGACCGCATCTACCATCTCGATCGCGGCTACGAGCGCATCGAGGAGAAGCTGTCGCAGCTCGGCGCCCGCGTGCGGCGCCAGAGAGCCTGAGGGCCGACGGTTACAATTCCCGACAATTCCAGACATTACGGGCGGTCCGCGCCGTGCAAGGCATCACCATCGCGCTTTCCAAGGGGCGCATCTTCGAGGAGACCCAGCCTCTGCTGGCGGCTGCGGGCATCGTCCCCGCGGAGGATCCGGAACGCTCCCGCAAGCTGATCATCTCCACCAACCGCGACGACGTGCGCATCATCATCGTGCGCGCCTCCGACGTGCCAACCTATGTCCAGCACGGCGGCGCCGATCTGGGTATCGCCGGCAAGGACGTGCTCATGGAGCATGGCGGCCAGGGCCTGTATCAGCCGCTGGATCTCGGCATAGCGCGCTGCCGGCTCATGGTCGCCGTTCGCGAGGGTTTCGACTACGCCCTGGCGGTGCAGCAGGGGGCGCGCCTGCGGGTGGCCACCAAGTATCTGGTGACGGCGCGCGAGCACTTCGCCGCCAAGGGCGTCCACGTCGACCTGATCAAGCTCTACGGCTCTATGGAACTGGCTCCGCTGGTCGGGCTGGCCGATGCCATCGTGGATGTGGTCTCCAGCGGCAACACGCTGCGCGCCAACCGTCTGGTCGCAGTCGAGGAGATCGCCGCCATCAGTGCCCGCCTGGTGGTCAATCAAGCCTCCCTGAAGATCAAGCGCATGCTGCTGCAGCCGGTCATCCAGGCCTTCGAGACGGCCTCGGCGGCCGGGGAGGATGAGTCGTGATCTGTTCCCGGCGCATTCCCCGCCGCAGCGCGGCCTGCGTCGCACCGCGGCCTGCAGCCGGATGCCGCAGCATCGCGGCATCCTTGCACATCGGTGGCCGCGGGTGCCGGCCATGAGCGCCGGCGTGAGCGCTCCGGAAGACGTCCTGCGGCCCGAGTTGCTGGGCTGGAAGGCCTACCACGTGGCGCCGAGCGCTGGCATGGTCAAGCTCGACGCGATGGAGAACCCCTACCGCCTGCCGCCGGAACTGCGCCAGGCGCTCGGTCATGCGCTCGCCGAGGCGGCGATCAATCGCTACCCTGATGCGGCAAGCGCCGAAGTGAGCGCACGCCTTCACCGCCTGCTCTCGCTGCGCGAGGGCGAGCATCTGCTGCTCGGCAACGGTTCGGACGAACTCATTCAGATCCTCTGCACGGCGGTCGCCAGACCGGGAGCGACGGTGCTGGGGGTCGAGCCCTCCTTCGTGATGTACCGCATGTCGGCCGCCGTGGCCGGTGTCGCCTACCACGCCGTCCCGCTCCGCAGCGATTTCACGCTCGACCTGGAAGCCGTGGTCGAGGCGATCCGCCAGCATCGGCCGGCCCTGGTGTTCCTGGCGCATCCGAACAACCCGACCGGCAACGCCTTCGACCGGGAGGCCATCGAGGCCATCCTCGACGCCTCGCGCGGCCTGGTCGTTGTGGATGAGGCCTATCACGCGTTCGCGCGCGACACCTTCATCCGAGAACTGGCCCGTCATCCCAACCTGCTGGTCATGCGCACCCTCTCCAAGCTGGGTCTGGCTGGGCTGCGGCTGGGGATGCTGGCTGGTAGTACCGCCTGGATCGGGCAGCTCGACAAGCTCCGGCTGCCCTACAACATCAATGTGCTGACGCAGGTAGCCGCAGCCTTCGCCCTGGAGCACGTGGACGTGCTGGAAGGTCAGGCGGACCGGATCGTCGCCGAGCGTGCCGTGCTGCACGCCGCGCTCCAGGCACTGCCGGGGGTCGAGGTCTTCCCCAGCCGGGCCAATTTCCTCACTTTCCGGGTAGTGGATGCGCCTGCGATATTCGCCGGGCTGCGGCAGGCGGGGGTGCTCATCAAGAACCTCCACGGCGCGCATCCTTTGCTGGAACACTGCCTGCGTGTCACTGTCGGCACGCCAGAGGAGAACCGGCGCTTCCTGGCGGCGATGGCGCCGGTTTTGGGACATCGGGAGACTGGCAATGACAGATGAGGAAGGCGTGATGCAGAGCCGGTTGGCGGAGGTGCGCCGCGACACCCTCGAGACGCGCATCCGGGTACGCCTGGATCTCGACGGCTCAGGCCGGTCGCAGCTGGCGACCGGCATCGGTTTCTTCGACCACATGCTCGACCAGGTGGCGCGACACGGGCTGTTCGACCTCGAGGTCGAGGCGCAGGGCGATCTTCACATCGACGGCCATCACACCGTGGAGGACGTCGGGATCACCCTGGGCCAGGCGTTCACCCGCGCGCTGGGCGACAAGAAGGGCCTGCGCCGGTACGGTCACGCCTACGTACCGCTGGACGAGGCCTTGTCCCGGGTGGTGGTCGACCTGTCCGGCCGCCCGGGCCTGGATTTCAACGTGCCCTTCACGGCGAGCATGATCGGGACTTTCGATACCCAGCTGGCCCACGAGTTCTTCCAGGGCTTCGTCAATCACGCCCTGGCCACGCTGCACATCGACACCCTCAAGGGGGAGAACGCGCACCATCAGGCCGAGACCGTGTTCAAGGCTTTCGGTCGCGCGCTGCGCATGGCTGTGGAACGCGATCCGCGCAGCGCCGGCCAGCTGCCTTCCACCAAGGGTGCCCTGTGAGGGCCTGAGATCATGCGAATTGCGGTCATCGACTACGGCATGGGCAACCTGCGTTCCGTGGCCCGTGCCCTGGAACGCGTGGCGCCGGATCACGAGGTGGTGGTCACCAGCGAGCCCGGGGTTGTCCTCGCGAGCGACCGCGTGGTGTTCCCGGGTCAGGGGGCGATGCCCGACTGCATGCGAGAACTCGACGCGCGGGGTCTGCGCGGTGCGGTGCTGGAGGCGGCGCGCACCCGGCCTTTCCTCGGCATCTGCATCGGCCTGCAGATGCTGTTCGAGCGTAGCGAGGAGGGTGGCGTGGCGGGCCTGGCGCTGCTGCCGGGCGAGGTGCGGCGCTTTGTATCCGCCGACATGTTGGATGCCTCGGGCCGGAAGCTCAAGGTGCCGCACATGGGCTGGAACACCGTGCATCAGACCCGGCCGCACCCGCTTTGGGAGGGCATCCCCCAGGACGAGCGCTTCTATTTCGTCCACAGCTATCACGTCGTGCCGGCTGCTGATGACGTGGTGGCGGCGCGGACGCCGTACCCTGCGCCCTTCGTCAGCGCGGTTAGCGTGGGCAACATTTTCGCGGTACAGTTTCATCCGGAAAAAAGCCACAGCGCCGGGCTTCGGATGCTCGCCAATTTCATGGCGTGGAACGTGGGCGCGAGAGACCCCGGACTCCAGGACCACCATGCCGCCGGAGCTTCCTGACTCCGGTCAAATACTCCATCGGGCTACCAAAGCACTTCTCCCCTGCGGGGCGCCAGCGCGTCGAGGAAACCATGTTGATCATTCCAGCCATAGACCTGAAGGACGGTCACTGCGTCCGGCTCAAGCAGGGCGAGATGGATCAGGCCACGGTGTTCTCGGAGGACCCCGCCGCCATGGCCCGCCACTGGCGTGACCAGGGCGCGCGTCGCCTGCATCTGGTGGATCTGAACGGCGCCTTTGCGGGCAAGCCGCGCAACGAGGATGCCGTCAAGGCCGTGATCGGGGCTGTCGGCGAGGACATGCCGGTTCAGCTCGGTGGCGGCATCCGCGATCTTGACACCATCGAGCGCTATCTGGACGACGGTGTCAGCTACGTCATCATCGGCACGGCGGCCGTGAAGACCCCGGGGTTTCTGCACGATGCCTGCTACGCCTTCCCCGGTCACATCATGGTCGCGCTGGACGCCAAGGCCGGCAAGGTGGCCGTCGACGGCTGGTCCAAGATGACCGGACACGATGTCGTTGACCTGGCCCAGAAGTTCCAGGACTACGGCGTCGAGGCCATCATCTACACCGACATCGGGCGTGACGGCATGCTCACCGGCGTCAACGTGGAAGCGACAGTGGCGCTGGCGCGTGCTCTCACCGTGCCGGTGATCGCAAGCGGTGGCATCGCCTCGCTCCAGGACGTGCGGGATCTCTGCGCCGTGTCCCAGGAGGGCATCTCCGGCGCCATCTCCGGGCGCGCGCTCTACGAGGGGACGCTCGATTTCAAGCAGGCCCAGTCGCTCGCCGACGCGCTGCTGCCGGGCGCCTGACGCGCGCCTCGACCCCGACCCTGTCGCCATGGCGCTTGCCACCCGGATCATCCCCTGCCTGGACGTCAACGCCGGGCGGGTCGTGAAAGGAGTGAATTTCGTCGGCCTGCGCGATGCCGGTGATCCCATCGAGATCGCGCGCAGTTACGATGAGCAGGGGGCGGACGAACTCACCTTTCTGGACATCACCGCGAGCTCGGATGACCGCGACACCATGGTGCACGTGGTGGAGCAGGTGGCGGCCCAGGTCTTCATCCCGCTTACCGTCGGTGGCGGGGTCCGCGCCGTGACCGACGTGCGGCGCCTGCTCAACGCTGGCGCCGACAAGGTCAGCATCAACACCGCGGCGGTGCAGAACCCGGCGCTGGTCGAGGAGGCGGCGGGCCGTTTCGGCTCCCAGTGCATCGTGGTGGCCGTGGATGCGCGCCGCAGGCCCGGGGAAGGCAGCCCCCGCTGGGAGGTCTTCACCCATGGCGGGCGCCGCCCGACCGGCCTCGATGCCGTCGAGTGGGGCTTGCGCATGCAGACAGCGGGTGCGGGCGAGATCCTGTTGACCAGCATGGACCGCGACGGCACCCGCGTGGGCTTCGACCTCGAGCTGACGCGCGCCTTCTCCGGCGCGCTGGAAATCCCCATCATCGCCAGCGGTGGTGTTGGCACCCTGGACCATCTGGTCGCGGGCGTGCTCGAGGGCAGGGCCGATGCCGTTCTGGCAGCCAGCATCTTCCACTTCGGTGAGTTCACGATTGGACAGGCCAAGCGCCACATGGCCGCCCATGGCATCGAGGTGCGGCTTTGAGCGCATGGATGGAGGAGGTTCGCTGGGCCGCCGACGGTCTCGTGCCGGTCATCGCGCAGGACGCGGTCTCCGGGCGGGTGCTGATGTTCGCCTTCATGAATCGCGAGGCGCTGGCCCTGACCGTGCAGACCGGGGAGGCGCACTACTGGTCCCGGTCCAGGGGGCGGCTGTGGCACAAGGGCGAGCAATCCGGGCACGTCCAGCGCGTGGAGTCGCTCGACCTGGACTGTGATGGCGACGTGCTCCTGGCACGCGTATCCCAGGGCGCCGGCATTGCCTGCCACACCGGGCGGGAGAGTTGTTTCTTCAGGCGTCTGGTGGACGGCGTCTGGGAAACGGTCGACCCTGTGTTGCAGTATCCCGCCGAAATCTATCGTAAGCGCTGACGGAAGCTCTGACCATGATCGACGCCGAAATCCTCGAGCGCCTGACGGCCATCCTCGAGGCTCGCAAGGGCGCGCCTGCAGGCTCCTCCTACGTTGCCACGCTCTATGCCAAGGGCACGGATGCCATCCTCAAGAAAATCGGTGAGGAGGCCGCCGAGACCATAATCGCCGCCAAGGGCGGTGATAAACTGCAGATCGTTCGTGAAACGGCCGACCTGTGGTTTCACTGCCTGGTCATGCTCGCCCACAACGGGCTCGGACCTGGTGACGTGCTCGCCGAGTTGCGCCGCCGTGAGGGCGTGTCCGGCCTCGAGGAGAAGGCGGCCAGGCAACATTGAGTGACCATGAATTCCGATCCCAACTGCATCTTCTGCAAGATCATCCGGGGCGAGGTGCCAAGCCGGAAAGTCCACGAGGACGAGGAAGTTCTCGCCTTTCATGACATCGATCCGGTGGCGCCGGTTCACATACTGGTCATCCCGAAGACGCATATTCCCTCGATGGCCGAGTTGTCCGGCGAGAATGTCGGCGTGGTCGGGCGGATGATGGTCATGGCGGGCAGGCTTGCCGCGGAACAGGGGTCGCCGGACGGATTCCGAGTCATAGTCAACACCGGGCGGATCGGGCGGCAGGATGTCTATCATCTTCACATGCACGTGATCGGAAGCACCCAGCCTTTGCCGGGTATGATCGCGCGAACGCAAACACAGGGGTCCTGAGGACCCGATCACTGGAGGCAGGGACATGGGAAGCTTCAGCATCTGGCATTGGTTGATCGTTCTGCTCGTGGTGGTGCTGATTTTCGGCACCAAGAAGCTGCGCAACCTCGGACAGGACCTCGGCGGTGCGGTCAAGGGCTTCAAGGAAGGCATGAAGACCGACGAGGACAAGCACGGCGCTGCCGGCAAGATCGAGGGTGCCGGCACGGGTCAGACCATCGACGCCGAAGTGAAGGACAAGTCCCAGGTCTGAGTCGTCTCCTGCGGCGCTTCCCCGGGGAGCCAACGTGCTAGACATCGGTTTGTCCGAAATGATGGTAATCGGCGTGGTGGCGCTGGTGGTCATCGGGCCGGAACGGCTGCCGAAGGTGGCCAAGACGGTCGGCCATCTGGTCGGGCGGATGCAGCGCTATGTCGCCGACGTCAAGGCGGACATCAACCGCGAGGTCGAAATGTCCGAGTTGAAGGACCTCAAGAAGACCATGGACGACGCGGCCTCGACGATGAATACCGCCATGTCCGCTCACGCTGACGAGATTTCCGATGAAATCCGCAAGACCGAGCAGGAGTTCAGCCGCCTGTCGAACCCGATGCTGCATTTCGGTCTGGCGGCCAGCGCCGTTTCCGCGCCGGTGAACCAGCCATCTGCTCCCGTTGCCGATGATCTCGAGGCCCCCTCCCAGATGGAACTGGGGCTTGGCGAGGCCGGCTCCGCAGACAATCCCTCCGCCTCGCCGGCCAGCCGGACCTGATCCCCAGCGGCCTGGCCTGATGCCGCATCACCACGACCGCGTCTTCAATGAGTGAGCCGGACACCTTCCTGTCGCACCTGATCGAACTGCGGGACCGCCTGCTAAAGGCGCTCGGTGCAGTGATTCTGGTGTTTCTGCCTTGTTTCTTCTTTGCGCCGCAGCTCTACGATGCGCTTGCGCAGCCGCTCATGGCCGCCCTGCCCGAGGGCGCACACATGATCGCCACGGGCGTGGTCACGCCCTTCCTGGTCCCGGTCAAGGTGGCCATGATGGTCGCGGTGTGCGTCGCTCTGCCGGTCATCCTCTATCAGGCCTGGGCCTTTGTCGCCCCTGGGCTGTACGCCCACGAAAAGCGCTTCGTCCTGCCGCTGATCGTGGCAAGCTCGTTTCTGTTTTTCGCGGGGATGGCTTTCTGCTACTTCTTCGTCTTCGGCGTGGTCTTCAAGTTCGTTTATTCCATCGCCCCGAAGAGCATCGAGGTGGCGCCCGACATCGAGAACTACTTCAGTTTCGTCCTCGGGATGTTCTTCGCGTTCGGGGTCACCTTCGAGGTCCCGGTAGCGGTGGTGCTTCTGGTGAAGATGAAAATGGTCACGGTGGCCAAGCTCAGGGAGATTCGCCCCTACGTCATCGTCGGGGCTTTCGTCGTGGCTGCCGTGGTGACGCCGCCCGACGTCATCTCCCAGATCATGCTCGCCATTCCGCTGTGGTTCCTCTACGAGGTGGGGATCGTGGTTGGCGGGTTCATCGAGCGCTCGGCGGCACAGTCCCAGACGACCTGAGCCACGTCCCGGCCACCGGCCTCACTCCTCGGGCTGGGCCCGAATCTGCAGGGGTCGCTTCCCGACCAGGACGCTGATCTGCAAGGCCTTGCCGTTGCGCATCACGGTCACCGCCGCGCGTTTCCCCGGCTGCAGTGCGGCGATCAGATGGAGCATGGAAGACGAGTCCGTCACATGCTTTCCCTCGATGGCCGTGAGGATGTCCCCTGGACGGATTCCCGCCTGCTCTGCCGGACTGTCATGGATCACGCCGGCGATCAGGGTGCCGTCGGTCGATTCAAGCTTGAACGATTCGGCGAGTTCGGGTGTGAGTTCCTGCATCTCCACGCCGATCCAGCCCCGCGTGACCGTCCCTGTTGCGATGATCTGATCCATTACCTCCTTCGCGAGGCTCACGGGAATCGCGAAGCCGATGCCCATGCTGCTGCCGTTCCGGGAGTAGATGGCGGTGTTGATGCCCACCAGGTTTCCCGAGGTGTCTACCAGTGCGCCACCCGAGTTCCCGGGGTTGATGGCGGCATCGGTCTGGATGTAGTTCTCGAAGGTGCTAAGCCCGACGTGGCTTCGCCCGAGACCGCTGACTATCCCCATGGTCACCGTCTGCCCCACGCCGAAGGGGTTGCCTATCGCCAGAACCACATCTCCAACCCCTATGGCGTCTGGTTGCGCAAAGGTCATGGCTGGCAGGTCGGAGACCGCTACCTTGAGGACCGCGAGGTCGGTTTCAGGATCGGCTCCGACCACCTTCGCAGCGAGCTTCCGTCCGTCCGACAGCGCGATCTCGATGCCGTCCGCCGATTCGATGACGTGATGGTTGGTGAGTATGAAACCGCTCGTGCCGACGATCACCCCGGAACCCAGGCTGGAGGAACGCTGTGGCTCCTCGTCGGGCGGCTCACCGAAGAACCTCCGGAAGAACGGGTCCTTCATGAGCGGGTGCCGTGGTGTCCTGACGTCCTTCGTGGTGTATACGTTGACCACAGCCGCCGACGCTTTTTCGGCTGCCAGACGATAGGTGCCCGCGCTGCCCACTGCGGGCGCCGCAGGTCGCCCGGCTTCGCGAATGGTGACGACGTTACTGCCCCGCCCGAGAGATCCCAGTAGGTCAGGGCGAAGGGTGCCCGTCACGAACGCCACGGCAAGTGTGATCGTGACGGCCTGGGCAAAGACGAGCCAGAGCTTTCTCATCGAATCATGACCATGTTGGATGCAACCCCGCAGGATGGGATCGCCCGAAGTCGCTGATTATCTCAGCGACCAGCTCATCCTGGCATCGCCCCGGATCGGGGGATCCGGCTTTAATTTGACAGTTGCTCGGGCTCTCCCGTATCCTCACCGGCTTTCCGCTATTCGGACTGGATCTTCAACATGAAGACCTTCTCAGCTAAGCCGCTCGAAGTCGAGCGCGAGTGGTTTGTAATAGACGCGTCGGACAAGATTCTCGGGCGTGTAGCTTCGCTCGTGGCTCACCGCCTCCGGGGTAAGCACAAGGCCATTTTCACGCCTCACGTCGATACCGGCGACTTCATTGTCGTGGTCAATGCCGACAAGATGCGTGTGACCGGCCAGAAAGAAAAACAGAAGATTTATCACCGCCACACTGGCTACCCCGGAGGAATCCGGAGCGAGCCGTACGAAAAACTGCACGCACGGCGTCCGGATCGCGTGCTCGAGACGGCGGTCAAGGGGATGCTGCCCAAGGGTCCGCTCGGCTATGCACTCCTGCGTAAGTTGAAAGTGTACGCCGGGGCGACCCACCCTCACACGGCGCAGCAACCCAAGGCGCTGAACGTCTAAAGCAGGAGCCTCACATGGCTGTTCAACAGAATCTCGGTACCGGGCGTCGCAAAAGCGCAGTGGCCCGCGTCTTCCTGAAGCCTGGCAAGGGTGGCTTCATCGTCAACGGCAAGCCCGTGGATGAGTTCTTTTCCCGCGAGACCGGTCGCATGGTTGTCCGTCAGCCGCTGGAACTCACCAACCACATGGGTACCTTCGACATTCTGGTCAACGTCACAGGTGGGGGCGAGTCCGGTCAGGCGGGCGCTGTACGTCACGGCATTGCACGGGCGCTGGTCGAGTACGACGAGGCGCTCAAGCCGGCACTGCGGAAAGCAGGCCTCATCACGCGTGATGCCCGTGAGGTGGAGCGCAAGAAAGTCGGTCTGCACAAGGCGCGTCGACGCAAGCAGTTCTCGAAGCGATAGGCAGTACGCGGAAGGTGGAGCCGAAAAGGCCGCGCTGTCGCGGCCTTTTTGTTTGTTGGGAATGGCGGCCATCGCCGACAACAGGGTGCAGATGGGCTGGAGCGGGTCCGCTTCGATCTCGCAACCACCTTCGACGCAAAGGGGGGGCGAGCATTGAATTTTCGCCGTCGGACGGCATCTGAGCCCCTATGCTAAAGTCGTGATGGTCGATTTCACCGATGCCCCCGCCCCGACTCACGATGTGGACGGACCCGGGGCGAGAATCCTTGATTCAGCTGGCGGTTGGGCTGAGGCCGCTGGTAGTCACCCGCAGGAGCGAAGAATGAACGCGATGACCGATGTTCCGAGTGCCCTCATCTTCACCGCAAGCGCTGCTTCCAAAGTGCGCGAACTGATCGATGACGAAGGCAACCCTGATCTGAAACTGCGGGTGTTCGTCAGTGGCGGTGGCTGTTCGGGTTTTCAGTACGGTTTCACGTTCGAGGAGGCTGCTCAAGAGGACGATACTGCCATCGAGAAGGCGGGTGTCATTTTGCTCGTCGACCCAATGAGCTACCAGTATCTGGTGGGCGCAGAGATCGATTACCAGGAAAACGTCGAGGGCGCGCAGTTCGTGATCAAGAACCCGAACGCCACCTCCACCTGTGGATGCGGATCCTCCTTTTCCGCCTGAGTTCTCTGGCGCCGGGCCAAATCCTGGCGTGGAGGGCCACTAGGTGAAACGTCGCCGCTTCGATCCTGGCAGTGGCGATGCCCTTACTCGATCGAGGCGATCGAGAGACCGTCGAGCACGGCGAGTTGTCTAATCCTGTCGGCCGCAACGCGCAGAAACTGCTCGCGGGCTTGAGGCGCGAGTTCGATGGCTACGCGATTGGCCAGGAATCTCGTAGGATCCACGTGGTTGCCGTTGACGTGAAACTCGTAATGCAGATGGGGCCCTGAAGCCAAGCCTGTCATCCCTACAAAACCGATGACCTCACCCTGGCCCACCTTGCTGCCGACCCTGAGCGTGCGGCTGATTGTGGAGAGGTGTCCATAGAGGGTCCGGTACCCCTGGCTGTGCTGTACCACCACCGTATTGCCGTACCCGTTTTGCCACCCTGCATGGACGACAGCGCCTTCTGCGGTGACGCGGACACGCGTGCCCGTGGGCGCGCCGTAATCGATACCCTTGTGGGCTCGCCAGACCTGGAGAACCGGATGCAGTCTCGAGGTGGAGAACCCCGAGGTCACCCGTGAAAATTCGAGGGGTGAGCGCAGGAACGCCTGACGCAAGCTACGACCATTCGGCGAAAAATAACTCTCGCGACCAGTTTCGTCCTTGAAGTGCAGGG
>JBILUV010000027.1:0-21592 GCA_044370825.1 Burkholderiales bacterium
GTGCGCACGATCCACATGCACCCTTCCGAGACCGCCGGGAATGTAGCACGCGTCCCGGCCACCCCTGCCCCAGGCTTCCTTACAATCCAGGACCATGAATGACGCTCCCCATCCCTTTTCCTCCCTGTCGCCGGAGACCATCCTCGACGCGATCGAGACCGTCGGGCCGCGCTGTGACGGCCGACTCCTCGCCCTCAACAGTTATGAGAACCGTGTCTACCAGGTGGGCGTCGACGACGCTTCGCCACTGGTGGTCAAGTTCTACCGGCCGGACCGCTGGACCGATGCGCAGATCCTCGAGGAGCACGCGTTCCTGGCCGAGCTGACCGAGGCGGAAGTCCCGGCCGTCGGGCCGATTGCGCGCGACGGTGTCACGCTGCATCGGCACGCCGGGTTCCGCTTCGCCGTGTTTCCACGCCGTGGCGGCCGGGCACCGGAGCTCGACCGGCGCGAGGTGCTGCAGTGGATCGGCCGCTTCATGGCGCGAATCCACCAGGTCGGCTCTCGCCGCCCTTTCCGCGCCCGCCCGGCATTGACCGTGGAGCGTTTCGGCGTAGCCTCGCGCGACACGCTGCTGGCCGCTGGCCATCTGCCGGTCGAACTGCGGCCAGCCTACCGCAGTGTTGCCGACATGGCGATGGACGCCGTGTTCCGCTGTCTCGAGCGGGCAGGACCCGTGCGCACCCTCAGGCTGCACGGCGACTGCCATGGCGGCAACGTGCTCTGGACAGATGTCGGGCCGCATTTCGTCGATTTCGACGATGCCTGCGGTGGCCCGGCGGTGCAGGACCTGTGGATGCTGCTCTCGGGAGATCGCGAGTCGCAGGAGGTACAGCTGGCCGCAGTGCTGGAGGGCTACGAGACCTTTCGCGAGTTCGACCGGGTCGAACTGCTGCTTGTCGAGGCCTTGCGCACCCTCAGGCTGATGCACTACGCGGCCTGGATCGCCAGGCGCTGGGACGATCCTGCCTTCCCGGCGAGCTTTACCTGGTTCGGCACCCAGCGTTACTGGGAGGATCACATCCTCGCCCTGCGGGAACAGGTCGCGGCGATGGACGAACCGGCCCTTTCGGTGTCGTGATCCAGCGGCACCGCCGTGCGGATGCTGCGACGCAGCACCTTGACGCCGGGCGATGCTGGTCATCTAATGCGGGCACAAGGGTTGCACCGTTCTGAACGGTGACCAATAACAGGCGCGGCCGGCTGAAGCTGCGGCCGCCCAGCACCGGAGGTTCGGGCAAATGCTCTACACATTCCACGAGTGGCAGCATGCCATGCTGACTCCCTTCCAGGCTCTGGCGCGCGCCAGCCACTCTCTGCATACCCAGCCTCACAGCCCCTGGGCCCACCTCCCGCATTCCCGCACTGTCGCCGCCGCGAACGAGCTGGTGCTTCGGCTGGTGCAGCGCTACGAAAAGCCCGATTGGGGCATCCACGAGACGATGGTTGACGGCCGCGCGGTGCCGGTGACCATAGAGAAGGTCATCGTCAAGCCGTTCTGCAAGCTGCTGCACTTCAAGCGCGAGGCGCAGCGTCAGGATCCCGTGGTGCTGGTGGTCGCGCCGCTGTCCGGCCATCACGCCACCCTGCTGCGCGACACCGTGCGCACCATGCTGCCCGAGCACGAGGTCTACATCACCGACTGGGTGGACGCCCGCATGGTCCCGATGCACGAGGGCCACTTCCACCTCGACGACTATATCGCCTACGTGGAGGAGTTCATCCGCCACCTCGGACCGGCGGTGCACGTGGTGTCGGTCTGTCAGCCGACCGTGCCGGTGCTCGCGGCGGTGTCGCTGATGGCGGCGCGAAAGGAAAAGGCGGCTCCGCTGACCATGACCATGATGGGCGGCCCTATCGATACCCGCCGCAGCCCGACGGTGGTCAACAACTTCGCCACCGGCCGGCCCTTGTCCTGGTTCGAGAGCCGGGTGATCCAGCGCGTGCCTGCCAACTACCCCGGCATGGGGCGTCGGGTCTACCCGGGTTTCCTGCAGCACGCCAGCTTCATCCTCATGAACGCCGACCGCCACATCGACGCCCACCGGGAGTTCTTCTCCCACCTGGTCGTGGGGGATGGCGACAGCGCGGCAGCACATCGCCGCTTCTACGACGAGTACAACGCCGTGCTCGACATGGCGGCCGAGTACTACCTCGAGACCCTCAGGGTGGTGTTCAAGGAACACGCCCTGCCCGAGGGAACCTGGCAGGTGCGCGGCAAGGCGGTGCGGCCTGCCGCGATCACCCGCACCGCCCTGTTCACCATCGAAGGCGAACTGGACGACATCTCCGGCGTCGGCCAGACCGAGGCCGCCCACGGGCTGTGCAGCAACATCCCCGGCAACAAGCGCGACCACTTCCTGGTTCCAGGTGTCGGTCACTACGGCATCTTCAGCGGCCGGCGCTATCGCGAGACCATCTACCCGCGCATCCGCGATTTCATCCGACAGCACGCCTGAGCCGGGCGGGCTCCGCTGCCCGCCGCCGTGAAACTCGCTTCGGTCCGGGCGACGGGAGGGTGAGGTGCGCTTTTTTTGTCGTCACACGAGGAGTGTCCCAATTGAATGCCCCGATGGTTGTCAGCCCCCTGTCCGCTGCCGACATGCAGCACGAGATCGTCACCCTGGCGGTGCCGACGGACGAGCGCGTCTGGGTGCCCCAGGCGCCAGGCGTCTGGTTCCGGCCGCTGATGCTCAACACCGTCTCCGGTGGCTGGTTCAACCTGCTGCGCGTGCGCAAGAGCGGCATCCTGTCCCGCCACCGGCATCCGATGGCAGTGTACGGCTACGTCATCAAGGGCAGCTGGCGCTACCTGGAGCACGACTGGGTGGCCGAGGAAGGCGGCTTCGTCTACGAGCCGCCCGGCGAGGTTCACACCCTCACCGTGGATGAGGGCGTCGAGGAGATGATCACGATGTTCAATGTCAACGGCGCCATGATCTACGTCGACGAGAAGGGCGAGACCGTGGGCTACGAGGACGTGTTCACCAAGCTCGAGATGTGCCGCCGGCACTACGAGGCCGTGGGCCTCGGCGCGGACTACGTCAACCAGTTCATTCGATGAGCTGCGGGCGGGGCGCGGCCGCGGGTCGCGCCCCGTCGCCAATCCACAACACAGGAGCGAAGGCATGATCAAGGCAATCCGATTTCACCAGACCGGTGGTCCCGAGGTGCTGCGCTGGGAGGACGTCGAGGTGGGCGCACCCGGCGCCGGGCAGGCGCGGGTACGCCATACCGCCGTCGGCCTGAACTTCATCGACACCTATCACCGTTCGGGGCTCTACCCGCTGCCGCTGCCCAGCGGTCTCGGTGTGGAGGCCGCTGGCGTGGTCGAGGAGGTCGGTCCGGGGGTGGTGGATCTGAAGGCGGGCGATCGCGTGGCCTACGGCGGCGGTGCAGCCGGCGCCGCGCCGGGGGCCTACGCCGAGGCCCGGCTGATCGCCGCTGACCGGCTGGTGAAGATTCCGGACGGCATCAGCGACCAGCAGGCGGCCGCCATGATGCTCAAGGGCATGACCGCCGAGTACCTGATCCGCCGCACCTTCCCGGTGCAGCCTGGTCAGATTGTGTTGTTCCATGCCGCGGCCGGGGGGGTCGGTCTGATCGCCGGGCAATGGCTCAAGGCGCTGGGCGCCATCACCATCGGCACCGTGGGCTCGGACGAGAAGGCTGCCCTGGCCAAGGCTCACGGTTACGACCACACCATCGTCTACACCCGCGAGAACTTCACCGAGCGCGTGCTCGAGATCACCGGCGGCGCCAAACTGCCAGTGGTGTTCGACTCGGTCGGCAAGGACACCTTCATGGGCTCGCTCGACTGCCTGCAGCCGCGCGGCATGCTGGTGGTTTTTGGCAACGGCTCCGGTCCGGTGGCATCGTTCGATCTGGGCGTGCTGGCGCAGAAGGGCTCGCTCTACGTCACCCGGCCGACGCTCCTCGCCTACACCGCCAGTCGCGCGGATCTGGTGGCCTCGGCGTCCGCGCTGTTCGACGTCGTGCTGTCGGGCAAGGTCAGGATCGAGATCAACCAGACCTATCCGCTGGCCGAGGTCGCCCAGGCGCACCGCGATCTGGAAGGCCGCAAGACCACCGGGTCGACCGTCCTGGTGCCCTGAGCACCACGGGCCTCCCGGCCTTCGAACAGGAGGTCGGGGCTCGCCGGATGATGCATCGTGCATCGTCCGGCCCGGCCTGGCGCGCGATGCCGGCGGGCCTCATCGCGCATCCCGGAGGATGTGCAGTGAGGTCGCTTCCAGAGGGGCTGCGGCCCGTGCGGATGACGGCGCCTGACGTCGTTCACGCACTGGCCCGACGACGCAAGCTCTCCACCAGCCCCCCAGACAGGAGGACCAGCGCCCAGACAGGCAGCGGCACGTCCTCGTCGGCTGGTGTTGCGGGGACGGCACTGACGGCAAACGAGCGCACCACCGGCTCGGCGGGACGCCAGACGGCATCGCCCGGCTGCTCTGCCGAGAGCGTGCACGTCCCGGCAGAAAGCAGGCGGATCTGGACGCCGGCGTTCGTGCACACCGCGGGCGTCAGCGAATTCAGCACCACGCCCAGACCTGAGGAGGCATTCGCCACCGCCGTGAAACTGCCGCCCGCGAGATCGCGTGGCGGCAGCGACGGAAAGTCGATGCTCTGCAGCGAGCCGACCACCACGGTGAACGAACGCACCACCGAGGGCGCCGGAGCGTGGACCGGATCTCCCGGCTGGTCCGCCCAAAGCGTGCAGGTGCCGGCGCCAGAGAGCGACACCGTCCCCGCGCTGACCGAGCAGACGCCCGGGGTCGTGGTGCTGAACGAGACGGCAAGGCCGGACGATGCGGTCGCCGAAAGCGTGAACGGGGACTGGTCGAGGCGGCGGTCGGGCTGTGGCGCGAACGAGATGGACTGCGCCACTGGCGCGACGGCCGGCTGCACGCCGACGAGAACCGGATCGTGGTCGGAGGCGCGAAACGGCGTCGGCGTGTAGAGATCCTGTGGCTTGAACTCCGTGTTGTAGTCGATCACCGAGGGCTCGTCGGCGTTGATGTGCCAGTGCGCGCTGCCCGTCACCTGTGCCGACAGCGCGGGCGTGGCGAGCGCGTGATCCAGTGCGCCGGACTCGCCGTCGAACACGTAGGTATGGCTCGCGGCGCCCTGGAACCGGCGGGCGAGATCCACCAGACCACCGTTGCGCAGGGTCTGCATCGGATCCTCCGATCCGTAGGCATTGAGGTCGCCGATGACGAGCACGTCAGGATCGCCCACGCTGGCCGTGATGCTGGCGATGAATCCGAGCAGGGCGCTGGCCTGGCTGGTCCGCCGGGCGTTGAAGCAACCTTGGCCGTCCCCCTGGTCCAGGTCCGCGCCAGACGCGCCGCCGCAGTTCTTGGACTTGAAGTGATTGACGATCACGCTGAATCTGGCCCCTGCGGGGGTCGCGAAGGTCTGCGCGATCGGCGGACGATCGTGGATCGGGTTCGTGTCGGACAGACTCGTACCCGCCAGCGACAAGGCGGCTGGGCGGTAGATGAGCGCCTGACGGATCGCGTCAGTGCCGGTGCCGGGGGGGGGCTCCGGGACGACCGCGTAGCCGCCCGCGCCGAGGCGGGCGTTGAGTCCATCGACCAGATCCTGGGGGGCGACGTTGCCGTTGCGCTGTATCTCCATCAGGCCGACCACGTCCGCGCCCAGGCCTGCGATGGCTTCCACGATCTTGGCGCGCTGGCGCTGGAATTCCGCGGCATTGTCCGCCCCGCGGCAGTCGGTCGTGGTACCCGAGGGCAGGCAGCCCTGGCCGGTCGCACCTGTGGCGGTGGTGCCGTTGCCGAAGGTCGTGAAATAGTTGAGCACGTTGAAGGCGGCAATGCGCTGCGTGCCCCCCACGGGCGGTGGTGTCCACGGGCGCGCGTTGACGCGCTGGAACTGCACCGGGGATATCGGATGAATCCTGTAGGCGGCCGGACCGTCGTTGCGGTTGGTGGCCAGCCCGTAGTCGATGACCCCGGTCAGCCCCGACGGCAGGAGATCTCCGGCGCGCAGGGTGTCGTCCTGTCCGATGTGGGGCACCGGCGCCGGGTTCTGTGCGCTGCGGCCATCGTCGAGCAGGAGGATCGAGCGCGCGTTGAGCTCGGCCAGGGCGCGAGCCTCCGGGCTGCCGGGGCGATGGATCTGCGTCGGCTTGATGAGGCGACCGCCTGCGGCGAGGGTTACCTGGCCGTAACGCCCCAGAAAGAAGTTCTGTGACGCCGTGAGGGGTGTCGTGATCGACACCAGCATGCCCTCGTGGCGCTCGAGATCCTCGGGCGTTGCGAGCGGCAGCGCGAGCGGGACGGGGGTGACGGTCCCGGACCCGGTGAAGATGGTCGAGGTCACCATGCTGAGCTGAGTTACCGGATCGGCGGCCGTCACCGGATTCGCGCCGCCGCCTGGATCGAACTCGGCGACAGTGCCTGTGATCTGCAGCGCGTGCCCCGCCCGGAGGCCAGCGGGAACGGAAGCGCCAGTGAATACGAAGATGCCATCGGAGGTTGCCGGATTGCCGTCGCCCGCGGGATCCTGCAGGAAGTAGCCGTTGTCGTTGATCCGTGTGACCACGCCGCGCGTGGTCCGGGTGCCGGGCAGGGGCGTTGTCCTGCCCGACCCCTGGAGCAGGTATATGGGTGTCCAGGAGCCCGGGGGCGTGACGACGCTCAGCGTCACGCTGCAGTTCGCCTCCTGACCGTCCGTGTTGCCGAAGCGGATCGTCACGGACCGGCTGCCGGCGGCAAGCGCGCCCGTCGCCGCCAGTTCCACCCTGGCGGTGCCGCCCGCGGCAGTCGCGGGTTGCAGGGAGGTCAGCGAAACCCCGGGTGGCGGGTCGGCAGCAAAAGCGACGCGGTCGACCACGCCGGACGGGTCGGTGGCCTGCAACGGAAACGACACTGTCGCCCCCTGGGCCAGGGTCAGCGCGGCCGGGCATACCGCGCTGATCGGCGCGGTGCCCGTTCCGCAGGGCGCGAGGGGCGCGGAGGTATTTCGGGGCTGCGGCGTGCCGGTGATGAAGTCGGCGCCGTTGTCGTCGGTGTCGGTGCATCCGCCGAGCTTGCGGAACAGGGCGGTTCCGGAGTTCAGGCCGGGCGCTGCCGTGCCTTCGAAAGCATTGGCGCTGCCATAGCCGACGAGGTCTGCGATCAGTTCACGCTGGGCCGCGCTGCAGGGCGATGAGCCCCCGTTGCAGGCGAGGCCCGTGGCGGTGCGCACCAGGACGACCTTGCCACTGCTGGCCGAAAGGTTGGTCGAAGCGCCGACAGCGTCCGCTGCCGGCAGGGCAGCGCCCGAGGCGGAGGTCGCGAGGGCCACCAGGAAGTATTGCCCAGGCTGCAGTGTGCCCGACAGCACGCTGATGCCGTTGGCGGCGAAAGTGCCGGAACCCGTGGCCGAGGCGTACTGCACGGACCAGCCGCCGATGTCGATCGGGGTGGCGCCGGCGTTGAAAAGTTCGACGTAGTCCGACGTGTATGCATTGCCGTTCCCGCCGAAGATCTGGCTGATGAAGACGCCGCCAGCCGTCGCGTGTGGTGCTGCAGCGAGGCTGAGGATTGCGAAAAGCGCCGGCAGCAATCCGGCCAGGAGGCGAGGCATGGGGTTTGGGGAGTGTCCGGGTGATGCTGGCGCAGGCCGACGAGGGCCGGCGAGCCGTGGTGCTGAGCGCGTCGCATCAGATGCTGCCAGAGGAGTGTGACAGCGAGGCTTTCGCCTGGCGCCTTGCGCCCGCCACGGCGCCATGGCCGGCGCGGACCGGACCCGGCGACGATGCCGTGCGTCTTGACTGACCCGCAGGAAATGCCTGCGACCAGTCGATCATCAACCCTGGCACCGGACCCGGTGAGTGCGTTCGCGAGGCCTCCCGGATCCCCGGTCGTGCGCGGGCGTTCTCTGCGATGCGGCAGACAGCGTCCGTGAGATCGGTGGCATACCAGCCAGACTTCCGGCACACCGGCCCGTTCGCAAGTGCGTCGCTTCACCGTCTGGGCGTGCGCTGCCGTCGCCATCGCCGTTGCGTGGACCGCCCCCTGCGTTACCATCCAGGCCGATGCGCGCCGCGTCGGGCGCAGACCAGAGGGGGAGTGGGATGATCGAGGATCTCGAGGGCAGGGTTGTCCTCATCACCGGTGCGAGCACCGGCATCGGCGCGGCTGCGGCGCGCGCCTTTGGCGCCAACGGCGCGCGCGTGGCGGTGCACTACAACAGCAGTCGCGACCAGGCCGAGGCCGTGGTCGCCGACATTCGCGCCGCCGGCGGCCAGGCCATCGCGGTCCAGGGCGACGTGACCGCCAGCGCGGCCTGCCGCGAGATCGTGAGCACCACCATCGGCGCCATGGGGCGCCTCGACCTGCTCGTCAATAACGCCGGGGCCATGGTGCAGCGCGTGCCCATCGAGCAGCTCACCGACGAACTGTTCGACCGCGTTGTTCACGTCAACGTGCGCTCGGCCATGATGTGCATCTCCGCGGCAGTGCCGCAGATGCGTGCCCAGGGCGGGGGCGGCATCATCAACGTCACCTCGGTGGCGGCACGTCACGGCGGTGGTCCCGGGGCGGCCCTCTACGCCGGTTCGAAGGGGTTCGTGTCTACCATGACGCGCGGCCTCGCCAAGGAACTCGTGAAGGACAACATCCGCGTCAACGCGGTCGCCCCCGGGGTGATCCAGACGCCCTTCCACGATCGCTTCTCCACCCCGCAGATGCTCGAGGGCTTCCGGGCCACCATCCCGATGAACCGCATCGGCACCCCCGACGAGTGCGCCGGGGCCTTCCTGTTCCTGGCCTCGAACCAGCTGAGCGGCTACGTCACCGGGCAGATCCTCGAGGTCAACGGCGGCCAGTACATGCCCTGACCCGGGGGCGCGATGTTCATCGCTCCCGCGCGCGCCGCGCCGGGGGCCGGCAGTTCCCTCTGGAGGCAAGGACATGTTCGATCTGACAGGCAGGATCGCCCTGGTGACCGGCGCCTCGCGCGGCCTGGGCTGGGCCATGGCGCGTTCCCTGGGCGAGGCGGGGGCCACGGTGGTCCTCAACGGGCGTGACCTCGAGGCGCTGGAGGTGCGTCGCGCGGAACTGGCAGGCATGGGCGCGCGCGCCGAGGTTGTGGCCTTCGACGTCACCGACGAGGCCGTTGCCGCGCAGGCGGTAGCCGATATCGGCCGCCGGCACGGCCGGCTGGACATCGCGGTACTCAACGCCGGCATCCAGCACCGCAGCCCCATCCGCGAGTTCGAGACTGCGGACTTCCGCCGTGTCGTCGAAACCAACCTGACGGCGGTGTGGATGCTGGCGCGCGAGGCCTCGCGGCTGATGATTCCAGCCGGCCACGGCCGCATCGTGGTGACCGGTTCCATCAGCGCCATCGCCGCCCGGCCCACGATCTCCGCCTACATCGCTTCCAAGGGTGCGGTGCACGCTCTCACGCGCGAGCTGGCAGTGGAACTGGCGCGCCACGGCATCACCGTCAACGCCATCGCCCCGGGCTATTTCGCCACCGAGATGAACACCGCGCTCATGGACAACCGCGAGTTCGACGACTGGGTCCGCCAGCGCACCCCGGCAGGCCGCTGGGGGCAGCCGCGCGAGCTGGGTCCGGCCTGCGTGTTCCTCGCCTCCGACGAGGCCTCCTTCGTCAACGGACACGTGCTGGTGGTGGATGGCGCCTTCACGGCGGCGATGTAGACCCCTGCGCGAGTGCTGCTCGCGGGTTGGAGCCGGCCACCGCCACGCGCTCCAGCGTCATCACGTTCATTTTCACGGAGGACAGCATCCATGACCGCTCCCTTCCTGATCGGTGTCAGTCCCGAGGTGATCACCGCCGACGGCGGCACCATCTTCGGCCCCGAGGCCATGCAGATCCTGGACAACCCCGCAGTGCGCTGGGAGTATCTGCCGCCGAAGCAGGCCGTCATCACGCCGGTGCAGGCGGCGCGCTACGATGCCCTGTGCATCATGAGCCCGCAGGTCACGCGCGAGACCGTGTCCGGCCCCGACCGGCGGCTGAGGCTGGTGGCGCGCTTCGGCGTGGGCTACGACAACGTCGACATCGCCGCCTGCAGTGACAACGGCGTCCTGGTGACCATCGTCCCCGAGGGCGTGCGGCGGCCGGTGGCCGCCTCGGTGATGGCTTACGTGCTGGCCCTGGCGCATCGCATGGTGCTCAAGGACAGGCTGGTCCGCCAGGGACGCTGGGCCGAGAAGGGTGACTTCCTCGGCATGGGGTTGATGGGCCGCACCCTGGGCGTCATCGGCGTGGGCAACATCGGCCGCGAGGTGCTGCGCCTGGCGCGCGCCTTCGACCTGAAGCTGCTCGGCTGCGACCCCCGGGTGCCGCAGTCGGCGGTGGCGGATCTCGGCGTGACCATGACCGATCTCGACACGCTCCTGGCCGGATCGGACTTCGTGTCGGTGAACTGCCTGCTGGACGCGGGCACGCGCGGCCTCATCGGCGATGCGCAGTTCGCCCGAATGAGGCCCTCCGCCTATTTCATCAACACCGCGCGCGGTCCGGTGGTGCAGGAAGCGGCGCTGGTGCGCGCGCTGCGGGACGGCCGCATTGCCGGTGCCGCCATCGATGTCTTCGAGCAGGAGCCGACGCCCGTGGACAACCCGCTGCTGGCCTTCGACAACGTGATCGTCGCGCCACACGCCATCTGCCACACCGATGAGTGCATGCGCATGCTGGGTGCCGGGGCCTTCCGCGCCGCGGTGGACCTCGCCCATCGCAGGCGCCCCGCCACGATCGTCGATCCGGCGGCCCTGGCCCACCCGTCCCTGGCAGGGGCCTTCCACGCCTGAGGAGACGCTGATGCGAAACAACCCTGTGAAGGACAAGCTGCTGCGCGGCGAAGCGGCCTTCGGCAGCTTCGGCTGGGAGTTCCTGGTGCCCGGCCTGCCGCAGATCGTGAAGGCCTGCGGAGCCGAGTTCCTGCTCGTCGACATGGAGCACGCCGGAGCCGGCTACGAGCAGATCAAGACCCAGGCTGCGCTGTGCCGCGGCACCGGCATCGTGCCCATGGCGCGGGTGCCTTCCGGCCGCTACGACCAGATCGCGCGTGCCCTCGACGCCGGTGTGATGGGCATCATGGTGCCGATGGTGGGCTCTGCCGAGGAGGCCGCGCACATCGTCTCCTGCACGCGCTACCCGCCGGCGGGCCGTCGCGGCGCCGCCTTCGGTTTTGCCGCCGACGACTACGAGGGCGGCAAGGTGGAGGACATCGTGCGCATCGCCAACGAGCGCACCCTGGTCATGTGCCTGATCGAGACCGCCGAGGGTATCCGCAACGTCGATGCCATCGCTGCCGTGCCGGGTGTGGATGTGCTCTGGCTGGGGCACTTCGACCTCACCAACTTCCTCGGCATCCCGGCGGCCTTCGACCATCCGCTCTACGTCGAGGCGGTGGACCGCCTGTGCGAGGCGGCGAAGCGTCATGGCAAGGTGCTGGGCGTGATGACGGGCAACGAAGCGTGGAGCCGCGATTACTGGGCACGTGGCTTCCGCCTGTTCGCGGCGGGAGTCGACGTGCATCTGCTCCAGTCCGCCCTGCGCGGCCAGCTCGGCGTGCTGCGGGAATTGTCCAGTCGCGGCTGATGCCGCGTCATCCGAACCGGAGCGTCATGAGCGAGCGCTATACCCTGGGTTACAGCGATGCCGCCATGCGGTTCCTGCTGCGTCGCAGCCTGGAATCGCACGGTGCCTTCTTCATTCCGCGGCTCGCGCCGGGCCTGCGGGTGCTGGACTGCGGCTGCGGCCCGGGCAGCATCACCACCGGCATCGCCAGACGCGTCGCCCCGGGGCATGTCGACGCCATCGACATGGACGAGGCGCAGATCGCGCTGGCGCAGCAGCGCGCCCGCGAGGACGGGCTCGACAACGTCACCTACCGCGCGGCCAGCATCTACGAGCTGCCCTACCCGGACGGCCATTTCGACGCGATCTTCTCCCACGCCCTGTTCGAGCATCTGGCCGACACCGGGCGCGCGGCGCGCGAGTGCCTGCGGGTGCTCAAGCCCGGCGGACGCATCGGCGTCGCCACGCCGGACTGGGAGGCCTTCGTCGTGGCCCCGCCGACGCCTGCGCGGCGCGCCGCGATCCGGGCCTATGTCGATCGACAGAACACCAATGGCGGCGACGCCGGGACGGGGCGCAAACTGGCGGACATCCTGTCGGCGGCGGGCTTCCGCCAGGCCCGCCTGCATGCGCGCTTCGAGGTCTACGACCCGATCACCGCGATAACCGAGGTGATGGCGGTGCAGTTCGACCGCGACGGCATGCCGGAACACGCCCGCACCATGCGCGAGCTCGAGGCTGACCCGCAGGGCATGTGGGCCCAGGCCTGGGTGTCGTGCACGGCGGTGAAGGGAGGGCGGTAGGCGATAGGGGTGCCATCTCGGAGCAGGCGTCGCCGGGTTACTCCTGCCGCCAAGTAGGCGACGGGTTTGGCCCGATGTGGCGGACCACACGCCCATCGCCCATCCCCCCGTTACCAATCACTGCTGAACGCACGAATGATCACGCCACCGGATTTTTCGTCGTGCTCGAGGGTCAGCAACCGGCGCGTCTCGGCCTCGTCGAGCAGGCGTGAGAAGGAGCTGAAGCCGTAGTAGCTCTCGCTGAAGCCAGGGCGGCGGCGCTTGAGCGCCTGCTTCACCATCGAGCCCCAGATCTTGTCCTCCGGGCCCCGCTCGGCGGCCATTGCCTCGATGGTTTCCATCACCAGGTCGATGGCCTCCTGTTTCTTCTGTTCCTCGCTGCGCTGGCCGTTGTCGGCGCCATCATGCGCGTTGTCGTTGTCGGCCTCGGCGGAGGCGGTGGTCTCCGCAGGCAGCGCCACCTCCGCGACCGGTTCGACGGCCGTCTTGCCGCTGCGGCGGGTGCGTGCCGGCGACTTCCGGGGGGGCTTGGCGGGCTTGGCGGCCGCCGTCTGCGTCTCGACAGGTTGCGCCTCGGGCGCCGCGGTCTCGACGGCCGCGGCTGGCGCTTCCGGCATTGCGGCCGGCGGTTCGGCGCTCACGGTCGTGGCTGGCGGCTCGGCAACATCCCGGCCAGCGGTGCGGGCCGTGCCGCGGCCGCGCGTCGCCGTGCGCTTGGGCTTCTCCCGCACCAGATCGTCGTAGTAGATGAACTCGTCGCAGTTGGCGATGAGCAGGTCGGAGGTGGACTTCTTCACGCCCACGCCGATGACGGTCTTGTTGTTCTCGCGCAGCTTGGACACCAGGGGCGAGAAGTCCGAGTCGCCGGTGATGAGCACGAAGGTGTCCACGTGGGATTTGGTGTAGCAGAGGTCGAGCGCGTCCACGACCATGCGGATGTCGGCCGAGTTCTTGCCCGACTGGCGCACGTGGGGGATCTCGATCAGCTCGAACGACGCCTCATGCATCGGGGCCTTGAAGCCCTTGTAGCGATCCCAGTCGCAGTAGGCCTTCTTCACCACGATGCTGCCCTTGAGCAGCAGGCGCTCCAGCACCTTCTTGATGTCGAACTTTTCGTACTTGGCATCGCGCACGCCGAGGGCGACGTTCTCGAAGTCGCAATAAAGCGCCATGCTCTGGGTTTCCTGTGCCATGTCGTCTCTGGTGTCAGCGGTGTCAGGTGGTGGCGAGGTGTCTGGTGGTGCGCTGGCCCACGCCGATGGCGGTCAGCAGGGCGGCGGCCTGGAACAGGCCGACCAGCACGAATACCCACCCCGGATGGTGGGCGTCCATCAGGGCGCCGAACATGAAGGGCCCGATCGAGATGCCTATGTCCAGGCCGGAGTAGACCACGCCGTAGACGCGACCGGTGGCGTTGCGCGGCGCCGCGGCCCGCACCAGCAGGTCGCGTGACGGTCCGGCGATCCCGGAGGCGAAGCCCATCACCGCGATTGGCACCCAGATCGCCATGGCCGGGGTCGCCCCCGAGCCCAGCGCCAAGGCGCAGGCCGCCGCCACCAGGAAGGCCACGGCGATGATGCGCTCGTGGTGACTGGCCCGCGCCGCGATGAAACCGCCCACCACCATGCCCACCGCGCTGAACACCATGAACACGGTGATGGCGGCGCTCGCCAGGGTCAGTGGGGTCTCGTAGATCTCATGCAGCGCCGCTGGGGCGAACACCTGGACGCCGGACAGCGACACCGCAGTGATCATGAAGAAGGCGAAACACATCCACACCGCCGGCAGACGCATGAAGCCCAGCAGCGGCTCGGCGCGCGCTCCGGAGTTCCTTGCCGCTGCGGCGGCCTGCACAGGGGCCGGCCGGTCCAGCACCCGGCGGAACGCCACCAGCACGGCTATCACCACCACCGGGATGATCGCGGCGCAGAACAGGGCGGTGCGCCAGTCGAAGGCGCTGGTCAGACCCACCATGAACAGCGGCGCCGCGCCCCAGCCGATGTTGCCCGAGATGCCGTGCACGCTGAAGGCGTGCGCCACGCGGGCGGGGCTGACCTGACGGCTGAGCAGGGTGAAGTCGGCCGGATGGAACACGGCGTTTCCGGCGCCGGCGACCGCAGCGCCCAGCAGCAGCATCGGGTAGCTCCCGGCGATACAGAGCAGCAGGGCGGCAACCGAGCACAGGGCCAGGCCGGCCAGAAGCACCGGGTAGGCACCGATGCGATCCACCACGAAGCCGGACAGGGCCTGACCGACGCCGGAGACCACGAAGAACGCCGTCATCACCAGGCCGAGTTCGGCGTAGCTCAGGCCGAAGGCGAGCTTCAGCCACGGAAACAGCGGTGCGACGATGAGGTGGAAGAAATGCGAGGTCGCGTGGGCCACACCCACCAGGGCGATGACCTGGGTGTCGTGACGGACGGAGTGATGCGCCGCGGCGGAGGCGGAAGATGTCATGGGCGCGGACTGGCCGGGAGATTCACGAGTATACGCTCGCGTGCCTGCCGGGGCGCCGGGGGCTGCTATCCTCCGCTGCGCGACGTCCGGCGGCTCGGACGGGCATGAAAACACGAGGAGAAGGGCATGGATCTGGACATTGCAGGCAGGAAGGCGATCGTGTGTGCGTCGAGTCAGGGCCTCGGGCGCGGTTGCGCCATGGCGCTGGCGCAGGCCGGTGTTTCGGTGGTGATCAACGGGCGCGACGCCGCCCTGCTGGAGGCCACCGCGGCCGACATCCGCGCCGCCACGGGGACAGACGTCACGCCAGTGCTGGCCGATGTGAACACCGCCGAGGGTCAGGCGGCACTGCTGGCGGCCTGCCCTGCGCCGGACATCCTGGTGAACAACAACGGCGGCCCGCCCTTCCGCGATTTCCGGCAGCTCGACCGCGAGGCCATCCTGGCCGGGGTGAGCATGAACATGGTGGTGCCCATCGAACTGATCCAGCGCGTGCTCGATGGCATGACCGAGCGCGGCTTCGGCCGCATCGTCAACATCACCTCCCTGAGCGTGAAGATGCCGGTGCCCGGGCTGGACCTGTCCAGCGGCGCACGCGCCGGCCTCACCGCCTTCGTGTCGGGCATCGCCCGGACCGTGGCCGACCGCAACGTCACCATCAACAACCTGCTGCCCGGCTACTTCGACACCAAGCGCATGCGTGGCGGCATCACGGCCGCCAGCCAGCGCGGCGGGATCAGCGAGACCGAGGCCGAGGAGCAGTTGCGCACCCGCGTGCCGGCGAAGCGTTTCGGCTCGCCCGAGGAGTTCGGCAAGGCCTGCGCCTTCCTGTGCAGCGCCCATGCGGGCTACATCACCGGCCAGAGCCTGCTGCTGGACGGCGGGCTCTATCCAGCGGCGTTCTGACGCGGACACGGGGCCGCGTCGCGGCCCCGTCACGGGAGGGACGGGCGATGCGACGCATCCTCATGCTGCAGGGGGCCAACATGGCCTTCCTCGGCCGGCGCCAGCCGGAGCTCTACGGCACCACCACCGCAGCCGAACTGGATGCCCTGATGCAGGCAGATGCACGGGAGCGCGGTGTCGGTCTGGAAATCTTCTACACCCATCTGGAGGGCGAGGCCATCGGCCGCCTCTACGCGGCAGCGGACGAGGGCATCGCCGGGGTGCTGATGAATCCGGCCGGCTTCCTGTATGCCGGCTACGCCCTGCGCGACTGCCTGCGCGCGCTTCCCATCCCCTGCGTCGAGGTGCACCTGACCAACATCGAGGCGCGGGGCCTGAAGTCGGTGACGGCCGAGGCCGCGGTGGGGTCGGTCGTGGGCTTCGGCGTGGACAGCTACCGTCTCGGCCTCGACGCGTTGCTGATGCATCTGGAACGCTGAGCCGCGTGGCCGGCCTGCTCATCCTCTGGAACCGCATCACCGCCGAGGACGATGCCTGCTTCAATGCCTGGTACGAGGACGAGCATCTGGCGGAACGCCTGTCGGTGCCCGGTTTCCTGAGTGCGCGGCGCTACCGGGATCTGGCCGACCCTCTGGCCTACTGTGCGGTGTACGAGACCAGCGACGTCGCCGTGCTCGATTCGGCAGCCTATCGCGCGCGGCTAGCCGACCCGACGCCGCGGACGCGGGCGATCATGCCGCGCTTCCTCGACATGACCCGGGCCGCCTGCCGCGTGGTGGCCGACAGCGCCCCTGGCATGCCGGCGGGTGCGCACCTGCTGATCGTCAGCCTGACGACGCCGTGGCAGGGCGCCGCGCCGGTGCCGGCCTGCCTGCGCTGGCGCAGCGTGGTGCCGGATCCCCTGCTTACAGGCGGCCACACCTCGGAGCAGGCATTGCGGCCCGCGGCCGACCGGCTGCCGCCCCCGCTGCTGCTGATCGAGGCCGGTGACCCGGGTGACGTCGGCGCTGTGTCCGATGCGCTGCGCGAGGGCGCGCCGGCGCTGAGGCACTTCAGGCTGCTGTCATCGCGGGGCTGACGCCCATCGGTTCTCCTGGGTGATGCTATGCCTAGCCTGCAGTTCCCTCCGCGCATGCGTCGTACGACTGGCCAGGCCGCGGTTTCGTGTTCGTCATGCAGCACGTCCGGCGCGGGCGCTATCATCGCGCGGTCGCTCCGCGATGGCGTGTGCGACGAGCGCACGTCGGCCCCAGTCTGCCGTTGCGCGGTGGCCACGGGGAGGAAAGCGACGGTGACCTACGAGATCATCCTGTGCGAGGACGAGGGCGACATCTGCTGGCTCGCTCTCGACCGTCCGGATGACGGAGAGATGTTCATGTCCCGGAGGTGCCACGAGGTGCGCGACTGCGTCGACGAGGTGGGGCGTCAGACCCGTGCCCGGGTGCTGGTCGACACCGGCCCCACCCCCGTCTCGGGCCCCCGCTTCCGGTGCGACCGGTGGATTCTCTCGCATGTCGGTGAACTTCCGGCCGTTCCCGCCTTTCGTGGCGAGGCCTGCCGATCCGATCATTCGCGCCTGGGGGGCGCCCACGGGGCGCGGCGGCCGTGAAAGCCATCGTCATCCGCGAGCACGGTCCGGCGCACCTGTTGCGCATCGAGGATCTCCCGGACCCGAGGCCCGGGCCGGGTGAGGTGCTGGTGGGGACGCGGGTCGCCGGCATGAGCTATCCGGACCTGCTGGTGGTGGAGGGACGCTACCAGCGCCTGCCGCCGTTGCCCTTCACCCCCGGCAAGGAACTGGCCGGGGTGGTGCTCGCAGTGGGCGAAGGGGTCGCCAGTTGCGAGCCTGGCGACCGTGTCATGGCGCTGGTGGAGCATGGTGCCTGGGCGGCGCAGGTGGTGGTTCCCGAGGCCCAGTGTTTCGTCATGCCGCGTTCCCTGTCGTTCGAGGAGGCGGCGGCGATGGGGCTGGCCTACCAGACGGCCTGGTTCGCGCTGACCGATCGTGCCGGGATGGAGCGTGGCGAGACCGTGCTCGTGACGGGGGCCTCCGGGGGCGTGGGCCTGGCCTGCGTCCAGGTGGCGGCGGCCATGGGTGCCACCGTCATCGCCGGCATCGCCAATCCGGACCGCGCGGGCCTCGTGCGAGCCAGCGGCGCGGCCCACGTGGTGGATCTGGCCGCCCTCGACCTGCGCGACAGCCTGCAGCGGCAGGTGCACGAGCTGACCCGCGGGCAGGGGGTGGACGTGGTGCTCGACCCGGTCGGCGGGGACGTGTTCGACGCCGCGCTCCGCGCCCTGGCGTGGCGTGGCCGGCTGGTGGTGATCGGCTTCGCGGCTGGCCGCATCCCGGAGGTGCGTGCGAACTACCTGCTGTTGAAGAACATCTGCGTCACCGGATTGCAGGTGAGCGACTACCGGGACCGGGATCCGATCTGGATGCGCCGCGCCCAGGCCGAACTGTTCGCCATGGTGGAGGACAGGCGGCTGCATCCGGTGATCGCCGAAGTGCTGCCCCTGGCGCGTGCGGCCGAGGGCCTGTCCCGATTCCGCCAGCGTGGCATGGCCGGCAAGCTGGTGCTGGCCATGCCGGGCTGAGGCTGCGGGGCGGCGTGCCTGCCGGCGGTGTACCCTGGGTGAGCTCGACAACCGAGCTCACCACTGCTGTCACGGATGCATTCCTCGCGCTCGAATGTCTCGTGGCGCTGATATGGCTCGGGCGTCACGCGGCACGGCGTCCGCGTCGGGTGCACGTGTGGCGCTGGGCTTTCGCTCTGTGTGGTCTGGCCGCCGGCCTTGGGGCCGTTGTGCACGGATTTCTGCTGCCGACGGGCTGGGCGAACCTGCTCTGGCATCCTCTCACCTTTTGCATGGGCTCGGCCATGGCGCTGTTGCTGGCGGGCGCGGTCGGTGATTGGCTGGGTTTCGACGCCGCCTGCCGAGTCGTGCCCTGGGGTGTCGGGGCGGCCACGCTGCTGGTCGCGGCGAGCTGGCTCATGGCCGGCGCCTTCGTGGTATTCGCAGCCTACGCGGCCGTCTTGCTGGTCGTCGCGTCGGGCATCTACCTGAGACTGGCCATGCTGTCACGCTTTCCCGGCGCAGGCCTGTTGGCCACCGCGCTCGGCGTCAACCTTGCGGCTCTCGCAGTCCAGGCGAGCGACATCAGCCTGGATGTCGGCGTGCCCCTGGATCACAACGGCGTGTTTCACCTGCTGCAGATGCTCGCCATCGCCCTGCTTGCGGCCGGTCTGGCGCCGGGCATGAGGACAGGCAGCGCACCCGCGCCCACGAGGGAGCGCGGGTAAGGTCCAGCCCTCAGCGGCGTCGGCGACGAGCAGCCAGCGCGCCGAGCATGGCCACGCCGGCCAGCATCATTGCGTTGGTCGCAGGCTCCGGCACCGGCGTGATGGAAAACACCGTCGTCGTGCCCGACACCTCGTTGGCCACCGCCAGGAAGATGTCGCCGCCGAAGGAATAGGCGGCCAGGCCCTCCGGGGACACGGAGCCGGCGTCGGTGATGAAGTCGATGAAGGTCGGTGCCAACGGGTCGGTCACGTCATACACCGCCACCACGCTCTTCAGGCCACGCTCCAGTCCGACGAAGGCCACGGTCCTGCCGGCAACCTCGAACAGCGCGACGCCCTCGGGCTCGACGCCCTTGTTGTCGCTGCGGCCGTCGTCGACCAGCGCCGGGAAGCGCGCCAACAGCAATTCCTCGAGCTGGTTGCCGCTGTCGAACACCATGTTGCCATTGGCATCCAGGATCGAGAAGGACCGTCCGCCGAAGACGTGGATCTCGTCGTAGTCGCCGTCGCCGTCGAGGTCGCCGCCGGAGGTGGTGACGGTCAGGCGGCCGAGGTTGGCGTTCTGCTTGAGAACCGAGGCGTTCGGGAAGACCGTCGGGTCGAGGACGTAGGACGACGAGCCGACCCGGATTTCCTCGTTGAAGGCGCCCGGGACGGCGTCGGCGAGGTTGCGCGAATCCCCCTCGTTGGCAGTGACGTAGAAAGTCTGACCGCCGGCGCTGTAGGCGGCGATGGCGTCGGGCTGGTACATGCCCTTGACCGGCACGGTCTTCCAGTTGCCCGCCAGGGTGGTGCTGCCGGGCCCGTCGCGGTCCGAGGTGTCGATGCGGTTGACCGCCAGACTGTGGTCCTTCAGGCCGAGGGACTGAACGCCTGCGATGCTGTTGTTGGCCAGGTCGATGATGGCGATGCCGTTGGCTTCCTGCATGGTCACCATGGCGCGGGTGCCGTCGGGCGAGACGGCGATGTACTCGGGTTCCCAGTCCAGGGAGGGCTTGCCCCCGGGAGTGACGATGCGCAGGCCGGCTGGCGGCGCGGCGTCGAAGGCGCCGAAGCCCAGGGTGGTGACGGTGTCGTTGGCGGGATTGATGATGCTGATCGAACCGCGCGCCTCGAGCGTGGGCAATCCTGCGCGTGGCAGCGGCTCGCCTTCGTTCGCCGTGAGGATGCGGCCGTCCGGGGTGAAGGTGACCATGTCCGGCAGGACGCCCACATCGTAGCTTTGCAGCAGGCTGCGGGTGGCGGTCTGGTAGGTGAGAACCGTGCCTGGTGCGGTCTTCAGCGGGGAGGCGATGGCGATGGCGGCGATACCGTTGCGGACGGCGACGCTGTTGGTCTCGCCAAAGCCGGTGGTGTCGATGTGCTGGAGGAAGCTGCCGCTCGTGGCATCAAGAATGTCGATGCCCTTCAGGCCGGCGACCCACAACTGGTTCGTGGTTGAGTCGAAGGCCACGATTTCCGAGGTCTGGCCGGCGACGCTGGTGCCGCTGCCGTGGGTGAAAGTCCAAAGTTTGCTCCAGCCGGCGATTGGCGAGACGGCGTGGGCAGGGCTGCTGGCCAGTACCGCAATGGCCGCGGCGATGAGGGTCTTGCGCATGATGGTCTCCGGTGCGGCGTCTCGGCGGACGCTCAAACTCACGTATGGTGAGGTTTCGGCGTTGCCATTTCGTGAAACCCCGGCGTGTCATGGGGGTTCTTTCGGACCACGCCCCGGGGAGCGGGCGGACTCTGCTGGTGGGCAACCGGGTGGGGCTTGACGGCGGGGCGCCCGCCGGTGCCCGCAGGCTGCGATAATGCACAGGCGAAGTCGGCCGGGCAGCCGCTGCGTGTTGTCGGCGCAGAGGAAAGTCCGGGCACCGCAGGGCAGGATGCCGGCTAACGGCCGGGCGTCGCGAGGCGACGGAAAGTGCAACAGAAAGATACCGCCGCGGAGCGCGGAGTCGTGCCGGGCCGGCAACGGTCCGGCGCAGACACCCTGGGAAGGGAAGCGCTTCCACGTGCCCGCGGCAAGGGTGAAATGGTGCCGGGCGTCGATGGACGTCCGGGCGGCGCGTCGGGGCGCGTCGCCGGTAAGAGCGCACCCTCCCGGCGGTAACGTCCGGGGGCGGCAAACCCCATCCGGTGCAAGACCAAATAGGGGGGCGATGGCGTGGCCCGCGCCGCCCCCGGGTAGGTTGCTAGAGGCCGTGGGTAACCACGGTCCCAGAGGAATGGCTGTCGCGGGGTCTCGGCCCCGTACAGAACCCGGCTTACAGGCCGACTTCGCACCCTTCGCTCCATCTCCGCTAAAGTTTTAAAAGTATCTTAAAAATCATATTGTTACGTCGATTAATCTCACGTTTTGCATGAGATTATCGGGCTAAGCGCATAAAAAAGCGCATTTGTCTCCCGGCATTCGCCCGGCATATCCCGTCTGACCTTAAGTCTTTGACCTGCCTTGGGAATTTCCTCAAGTTGTCCTTGACCCTGTGTTGGCTTTCACTTACAGTGGGAAAAAGTTGGTGAAAGTGGGTTTTTCTGTCATTTCGGGCAAAAAAATAG
>JBILUV010000207.1:0-6569 GCA_044370825.1 Burkholderiales bacterium
AGGTGCCGATCGCCTTCCGGTTGCGCTACGACCCACTGGCGATCAGGCCCGAGCGGCGCTACACCCTGCTGGTGAAGATCTACGAGGGCGACCGCGTGCGCTTCATCAATGCCCGCAGCCATCCGGTGCTCACCGCCGGTTGTTACGACGACTGCGAAGTGGTCGTCGACCTGATGAACTGAGCCCCCCCCGGTGCCCGCCCGGGTACGGGAACGTCGCCGGAGCCACGCCATGCCTTCGATCCAGACCCGTTTCGTCGACCTCGCCAACGGACAGCGGCTGCACACGGCCGTGTGCGGCGGCGGCGAGCCCATCCTGTTCCTGCATGGTTTCCCGGAGTTCTGGCGCATGTGGGAGCCCGCGCTGGAGCACTTCGGCCGCAGCCATCAGGCGATCGCGCCTGACCAGCGCGGCTACAACCTGTCGTCCAAGCCGCCGGCGGTGCGCGACTACCGGGCCAAGCCGCTGGTGGAGGACGTGCTGCAGCTCGCCGACGCTCTCGGGCTCGAGCGTTTCGTGCTCGTCGCCCACGACTGGGGCGGCGCCATCGCGTGGAATGTCGCCGCGTGGCACCCGGAGCGGGTGAGCCGGCTGGTGATCCTGAACGCGCCCCATCCCGTCACCTTCCTGCGCGAACTGGCCGGCAATCCGGCCCAGGTCGAGGCCAGCGCCTACATGACCCTGTTCCGCGAGGACAAGGCCGAGCGCGTGATGTCCGAGGACGGGTTCCGTCGGCTGGAGCGCATGACCTTCGGCCAGTGGGTCGGGAACGGCGGGCCAGGTGACGCTGTCCACCGGCAGGCGTATCTCGAGGCCTGGGCGCGTCCCGGTGCCCTGACCGGAATGCTCAACTGGTACCGCGCTTCGCCGCTGCATCCGCCGGAGCCGGACGCACCCCTGCCGGCCCTGGACCCCGCCATGTTCCATGTGCGGGTCCCGACGCTGGTCATCTGGGGCGAGCAGGACACGGCCCTGCTGCCCGGGGTCGTCGACGGGCTGGATCAGCACGTGGACGACCTGCGGGTGGAGCGTATCCCCGAGGCATCCCACTGGGTGATGCACGAGCAGCCGGCACGGGTGCTGTCCCTGATCGGGGCGTTCATCGGAGCTGCGCCCGACCGAGGCCGGGGAGCGCCAGACGCCGAGTCTGGCAGCGGATGACCCGTGGCACACAACGAAGTGGAGACGAAATGCGGAAATCGATCATTCTGTGTGCCGGTCTGGCTGCGTTGCTGGCCAACGGCGCCTCGCAGGCCATGGATTGCAGCCGGCCTGCCACCACCACCGAGCGCCTTATCTGCTCCAACGACCGAGTGAGCGAGGCGGACCAGCGCATGGCCTTTGCCTTCTTCCTTGCCTACCGGCGTGCTCCAGACGGCGTTCGCAAGGAACAGATCCGCCTTGCACAGCGCGAGTGGGAGACCACGGTGCGCGACGGCTGCACCGACGTTCCCTGCCTGCTGCGCGTCTACGACGAACGCACCCTGGACCTCGACCAGAACTGACGCGCGCGACGCGTGTGGACGGCGCAGACGTCGCCGTCGCCCGGCTTGGTATTGCGGATTGCGTTCAGGCCGGTATGGAACGACGTGATGCGCATCGGCTCATGAGCGCGCGGGGCGGCGCCGACCGGCGCCCGTGTCCCCGGTCGTGGAGGGTGCCTGGCCCGGTCCGCGGTTGGCGGGCGATGCGGTCAGCGGGATGTCCGCCTCTTTGAGCCGTCGCAGCACGAAGCTCGATTTGCTGTGGCGGATGCCGGGGATGCGGTAGAGCTTCTCCCGCAACAGTCTCTCGTAGTCCTTCGTGTCGCGCACCGCGATGCGAATCAGATAATCGTAGTCCCCCGACACCAGGAACGCCTCCAGCACCTCAGGGATTTCGCCGAGGATGCGCCCGAACTCGTACAGGGTCTCGTCGCTGTGGCTCTCCAGCGTCACCTGGACGATCACCGTCTCCGCGAAGCCCACCGCGGCCGGGTCGATGCGCACGGTGTAGCCGCGAATCACACCCTCGCTTTCCATGCGCCGGATGCGGTTCCAGCAGGGCGTGGATGACAGCCCGACGCGTGCGCTGATGTCCTGCAGGCTGGCACGCGCGTCCTGCTGCAGCACGGCCAGGATGGCGAGATCGAACTTGTCCAGATTCATGGCGAGGGACTCCTGGGCGGTGTAGCGACAAAAATCCTGTCGGATGGCTTTTGGTGGAAAAGTTATCCGAAAAACGTGCTTATGAGAAGGAAATGCGGGCGCCTTTTCCCCGGAGTGACAGGTATCTTCCACTTCCATGGCGCCGACCCGAGTCCCATCCGCCGGTCCGGATCCCGATCACGATCACGCACACCAAGGAAGCCCTCATGAACGCCGTCACCGCCCTGGCCCGTCTCGAGCGTCCCGAGTCCCTGGAGGTCGCGCACGCCATTTCCGGCGCGCGGGTCCTGCTGGACACGCTCATCGAGCTGGGTGTGGAGGTGATTTTCGGCTACCCGGGTGGCGCCATTCTGCCGGTTTACGACGCCTTGCATGGTGAGCCCCGGCTGCGTCATGTGCTGGTGCGCCACGAGCAGGCCGCGGTGCACGCCGCCGAAGGCTACGCCCGTTCCACCGGGCGTCCCGGCGTGGTGCTGGTCACCTCGGGGCCCGGGGTGAGCAACACCATCACCGGCCTGCTGGACGCGATGTGCGATTCCGTGCCGGTGGTGTGCATCAGCGGGCAGGTCGCCACCTCGCTGATCGGTACCGATGCTTTCCAGGAGTGCGACGCGCTGGGTCTGTCGCGGCCGGTCACCAAATGGAACACGGCCATCCGCAGCGCCAACGAGGTCGCCGGTGTGATCGAGAAAGCATTCCGTGTCGCCACCACCGGTCGTCCCGGCCCGGTGCTGGTGGATTTCCCCAAGGACTTGCAGCTCGCACCCGCCCGGGCCCGCGCGGACGTCCCGCCGGCCCGTCCGCCGGAGCCGCGCCGGCCCGTGTCGCGCACCCGTGTGGCGGAGGCGGCGGCGCTGCTGGGCGGCGCGGTGCGGCCGGTTTTCTACGGTGGTGGGGGACTGGTGAACTCCGGTCCCGGGGCCTGCGACGCCTTCCGCCGGCTGGTGGAGCGTACCGGCGCGCCCTGCACCCTGACGCTCATGGGCCTGGGCGCCTTCCCGGCCTCGCACCCGCAGTTCCTCGGCATGCTCGGCATGCACGGGACCCTCGAGGCCAATCTGGCGATGCACCACGCCGACCTGATCGTCTGCGTGGGAGCGCGCTTCGACGATCGCGTCACCGGCCGGCTGGAGCATTTCGCCCCCGGTGCGCGCATCGTGCACATCGACATCGACCCGGCCTCCATCAACAAGCTGGTGAAGGCCGACGTGCCGCTGGTCGGCGACTGTCGCGAGGCGCTCGCGGCGCTCAACGACGCGCTCGACGGGGCCCTGAGCCCGGCCCCCGATCTCGCCGGGTGGTGGGCCCGCATCGAGGCTTGGCGCGCCGAGCAGTCGCTGGGTTTCACGCCGCGCGAGGACGTCATCCTGCCGCAGCACCTGGTGCGAAGCCTCGGGGAGGCCCTGGCCGGCAGCGACGCCATCGTCTCCACCGACGTCGGCCAGCACCAGATGTGGGCCGCCCAGTATCTCGGCTTCGAGCGCCCCGGGCGCTGGCTCACCTCGGGCGGCGCAGGCACCATGGGCTACGGCCTGCCAGCCGCCATTGGCGCGAAGATCGCCCACCCCGAAACCCCGGTGGTCTGCCTCAGCGGCGATGCCTCGATCCTGATGAACATCCAGGAGCTCGCCACGGCGACGCAGGAGGGGGTGGCGGTGAAGGTAGTGGTGCTCAACAATGCCTGGATGGGTATGGTGCGCCAGTGGCAGCAGCTGGTGCACGGCGGCCGCCTGTCGCAGAGCGCCACGGGTGCGCCCGATTTCACCGCGGTCGCGCGGGCCTTCGGCTGGGCCGCGGAGCGCGTGAGCGATCCGGCCGAACTCGAGGCGGCGCTGGCGCGCTGTCTGGCGCACGACGGCCCTTTCTTCCTGGACGTCGATGTGGCGCAACTGGAGAACTGCTTTCCGATGATCCCGGCCGGCAGCGGCCACCACGAAATCCTGCTCGACGAGCACCGCCGCTGGAGCGGCGATCGCGTGTCGGGCGACAGGCCAGCGTGCGCCGGGGACCCACAGGTCCCCGCGCACGGCAGGGCGGATGCCGAACCCAAGGCCTCCGTCATCGACGTTTTTCCTACCGGAGAACTCCATGCACGCCGTCACCCTGGACGACAAATACGCAGCCGATAGCGGCCGCATCTACCTCACCGGCATTCAGGCGCTGGTGCGCCTGATGCTGGTGCAGCGGCGCCGTGACCTCGCGGCCGGTCTCAACACCGCCGGCTTCGTGTCGGGCTACCGCGGCTCGCCGCTGGGCGGGCTGGACGAGGCCCTGTGGAAGGCCGCGCCTCACCTGGAGGCCCACCACGTCCGGTTCCAGCCGGGAGTGAACGAGGAACTCGCCGCCACCGCCGTCTGGGGCACGCAGCAGGTGCAGCTCACCGGCGGGTCGCGTTACGACGGCGTGTTCGCCATGTGGTATGGCAAAGGCCCGGGGGTGGACCGCTGCGGCGACGTGTTCAAGCACATGAACTTCGCCGGCACTGCGGCGAACGGTGGCGTGCTGCTGGTGGCGGGCGACGACCACGGCGCCTACTCCTCGACCCTGCCGCACCAGAGCGACCACCTGTTCTCGGCCTCGATGATCCCGGTGCTGTATCCCTGTAACGTCGGCGAGTACCTGGAACTCGGGCTGCACGGCATCGCCATGTCGCGCTTCTCCGGCTGTGCCGTGGCCTTCAAGGCGCTGGCCGACACGGTCGAGTCCTCGGCGTCGGTCGAAGCAGACATCGGGCGACCGTCCATCGTCCTGCCCGGCGATTTCCTGATGCCCGAGGGGGGCCTGAACGCCCGCCTGTCGACCGACACCCTGGGCGTGCAGGCGCGGCGGCAGGAGGCCCTGATGCAGGACTACAAGATCTACGCCGCCATCGCCTACGCGCGGGCCAACCGTCTGAACCGCATCACCATCGATTCGCCGCGCGCGCGCCTGGGCATCATCGCCTCGGGCAAGTCCTATATGGACGTGCTGGAAGCGCTGGACGAACTCGGCATCGGCGAGGGCGAGGCCGCCGACATCGGCATCCGGCTGTTCAAGGTCGCGATGCCCTGGCCGCTGGAGCCCGACGGCGTGCGCGAGTTCTCGCGCGGGCTGGAGGAGATCCTGGTGGTGGAAGAAAAGCGCCAGATGGTCGAGTACCAGTTGAAGGAGCAGCTCTACAACTGGCATCCGGACGTGCGGCCGCGGGTGATCGGCAAGTTCGACGAGCAGGGCGAGTGGGTGGCGCCGCGCGGCCAGTGGCTGCTGCCGGCCAAGGGCGACTTCTCCATCGCCCAGATCGCGCGCGTCATCGCCGGGCGCGTGGCGCGCTTCCATCCCAGCGACCGCATCAAGGCGCGCCTCGCCTTCCTCGAGGCGAAGGAGGCGGTGCTGCGCAAGGCGGTGGACACGCCGACCCGGCCGGCCTGGTATTGCTCGGGCTGTCCGCACAACCGCAGCACCAAGGTGCCCGAGGGCAGCCTGGCGCTGGCGGGCATCGGCTGCCACGTCATGGCCACCGCCATCTACCCCGAGCACAACCGTACCACCACGCAGATGGGCGGGGAGGGTGCACCCTGGATCGGCCAGGCCCCGTTCTCCACCCGGGGACACGTGTTCGCCAACCTCGGCGATGGCACCTACTTCCACTCCGGTCATCTCGCCATCCGTGCCGCCGTCGCAGCCGGCGTCGACATGACCTACAAGATTCTCTACAACGACGCGGTCGCGATGACCGGCGGCCAGCCGGTGGACGGCACCGTCACCGTGCCCATGATCGCGCGGCAGATGGCTGCCGAGGGGGTGAGGCGGATCGCCATCGTCACCGAGGATCTCGGGCGCTACGAGGACCGCTCGGCCCTGCCGCCGGAGGTGAATCTGCACGAGCGGGGTGCGCTGGCGGCAGTGCAGCGCGAGTTCCGCGAGGTCAAGGGCGTGTCGGTCATCATCTATGACCAGACCTGCGCGGCCGAGAAGCGGCGCCGCCGCAAGAAGGGCGAGTTCCCGACCCCGGCGCGGCGCATGTTCATCAACGACGCCGTGTGCGAGGGCTGCGGCGACTGCGGGGTGCAGTCCAACTGCACCGCCATCCTCCCCCTGGAGACCGAGGCCGGCCGCAAACGCGTCATCGACCAGTCGGCCTGCAACCAGGATTTCACCTGCGTCGAGGGCTTCTGCCCGAGCTTCGTCAGTGTCGACGGCGGCGTGCCGCGCAAGTCGCGGGCGGCCCGCAGCGCGGACGTGTCCGCCTTCGGCGAATTGCCGCTGCCGGTCCCGGCACCGCTGACCCAGCCCTACAACCTGCTGATCACCGGCGTAGGCGGCACGGGCGTCATCACCATCGGCGCCCTGCTGGGCATGGCCGGCCACCTGGAAGGCAAGGGGGTGTCCGTGCTCGACATGACCGGCATGTCGCAGAAGAACGGTGCCGTCACCTCCCACGTG
>JBILUV010000028.1:0-21471 GCA_044370825.1 Burkholderiales bacterium
TCCGTTTTACCGACACCCGTGGCAAGGAACAGCATGTGTCCATCCCGGCGAGAGCCCTGGATGACAGCAAGTTCGTCGATGGGCACGCCTTCGACGGCTCGTCCATCGCCGGTTGGAAGGGTATCCAGGCATCGGACATGCTGCTGATGCCCGACCCGGCGACGGCGCACCTCGACCCGTTCACCGACGAGCCCACGCTGATCCTCACCTGCGACGTGATCGAACCGGCGGACGGCAAGGGTTACGACCGCGACCCGCGCTCCATCGCCAAACGGGCGGACGCCTACCTCAAGTCCTCCGGTATCGGCGACGTGGCCTACTTCGGCCCCGAGCCCGAGTTCTTCGTCTTCGACTCGATCACCTGGAACGTCGACATGTCCGGGTGCTTCGTGAAGATCGCCTCGGGCGAGGCACCGTGGTCCACCGGGCTGGAGATGGAAGGCGGCAACATGGGCCACCGTCCCCCTGTGAAGGGTGGCTACTTTCCCGTGCCTCCGGTCGATTCGCTGCAGGACCTGCGCTCCGCCATGTGCCTGGCACTGGAGGAGCAGGGCGTCGAAGTCGAAGTGCACCACCACGAGGTGGCGGCCCCCGGCCAGTGCGAGATCGGCACGAAGTTCGCGCCGCTGGTGCAGCGCGCCGACTGGATCCAGATCATGAAGTACACGATCCACAACGTCGCTCACCAGTTCGGCAAGACGGCCACTTTCATGCCCAAGCCAGTCGTCGGCGACAACGGCTCCGGCATGCACGTGCACCAGTCTGTCTGGAAGGACGGCAAGAACCTGTTTGCGGGCAACGGTTACGCTGGCCTGTCCGAGTTCGCGCTGTTCTACATCGGCGGCATCATCAAGCACGCCAAGGCCCTCAACGCCATCACCAACCCCGGCACGAACTCCTACAAGCGTCTGGTGCCCGGCTTCGAGGCCCCGATCAATCTGGCGTACTCGGCGCGCAACCGCTCCGCCTCCATCCGCATCCCCTTCGTCCAGAGCGACAAGGCGCGGCGGATCGAAGTGCGCTTCCCGGATCCCACCGCCAACCCCTACCTGGCCTTCGCCGCGCTGCTTATGGCTGGTCTTGACGGGGTGCAGAACAAGATCCACCCCGGCGATGCCATCGACAAGAATCTCTACGACCTGCCGCCCGAGGAAGCCAAGAAGGTTCCGAACGTCTGCTCGTCCCTCGACATGGCCCTGGAGCACCTCGACAAGGACCGTGAGTTCCTCACCCGTGGCGGCGTGTTCTCGAACGACATGATCGATGCGTACATCGAACTCAAGATGGAGGAGGTCACGCGCTTCCGCATGACGACGCATCCGGTCGAGTTCGACATGTACTACAGCCTCTGATCACAAGCGATCGCTGGCTCGGAAAGGCGGGGACGATTCCCCGCCTTTTTGTTTTCGGAGAGCGCGATTGCTTACCCTGATGACGTCGCATAGACTCATTCGCGTCGAGGGCCTGGGGGCCCAGGGGCTTGTACGAGCGGGACATGACGACGCACCGGATGCTGTTGCTGGGACTCACGCTGCTCGCCACCCCGGCCCTGAGCGAGCCCACCTGCAAGCTGGTGGATCCCGACGGCCGGGTGATTTTCGCGAACGTCCCCGTGAAGAACGCCCGCAAGGTGCAGTGCTTCGAACGCGTGCAGGCGGCCGCACCAAAACAGGCCAGTACCGCACCACAAAAGAGCGCGCCACCCCAGACGGCCACAGTCGCCTCGCGGATCGAGTCTGGCGAGCAGGCGCGCCGGGACACCGAACGCCAGCGCATCCTCCAGCAGGAGCTCGCCGAGGAGACGCGGCTGCTGGAAGATGCCAAGCGCCTGTTATTCAAGGACGATCCGCGCAACGGCGACAACGCCGCAGCAGCCTTCCGGGCGCTGGAACGGGTCGGACCGGTGTCCGAATCGGTCCGCCGCCACGAGCGCAACATCGAGGCATTGCGCCGCGAGATGTCCGCGGCGCGCTGAACCAGCCCCCGCCCGGGCCTATCCCGGCCGCGCGCAGCCTCCGGACGGCTGCGACCGGCGATGGCCCGCTAATTGCAATTCCCCCGGCATGGCTCCGGAGCAAATACAGATGAAGCCCGATGCTCTGCGTGGGCTGGATTTGTTGGCGACTGCCGTTCTTCTGGCGGACGAGAACGATCGCGTCATCCACCTCAATCCAGCTGCCGAGAACCTCTTCCGCAGCAGCCGAAAAAGCATGGTGGGGCTGCGCATCGACGATGCCTTCGTCGAGCCGGATGCACTCATGCAGGCGGTGACCAGCGCGCGGCACGACGGCGCGAGTTCCACCCACCACGACCTGCTGCTGGCCGCGCACCACGCAACCGCCCCCCAGAAACAGTCCTTCACCTGCACGGTGACGCCGTATGAACTCCCCGAGAGCCGGGGCGTACTGATCGAGCTGCTGCCGACGCAGCAGCAACTGCGTCTGGCCCGCGAGGAGCGGATGCTCGACCAGACCCAGGCCACGCGTGAACTGGTGCGCAACCTCGCCCACGAGATCAAGAACCCCCTGGGCGCGATGCGCGGTGCGGCGCAACTTCTCGAACGCGAGCTCGAGCAGCCGGAACAGCGCGAATACACCCAGGTCATCATGATGGAGGCGGACCGGCTGCAGGTGCTGATGGACCGAATGCTCACGCCGCATCGCCTGCCCATGCTCGTGGAGCTGAACATCCACGAGGTCACGGAGCGCGTGCGCCACCTCATCCTCGCCGAGTTCAACGGCGTGAACATCGACCGCGACTACGACACCAGCCTGCCGTCGATCGTGGCGGATCGCGAACAGCTGATCCAGGCGGTGCTCAACATCGCACGCAATGCGGCCCAGGCGATGCACGGGCACGGCATCATCCAGTTCCGCTCGCGGGTGCTGCGCCGGGTCACGATCGCGAAAAAGCTCTACCGGCTCGCGCTCTGCCTGGACATCATCGACGACGGGCCCGGCATTCCTGAACAGATCCGCGACCGCATCTTCTTCCCCCTGGTGTCCGGCCGCGAAGACGGCACCGGCCTGGGCCTGATGATCGCCCAGACCTTCGTGCAGCAGCACCACGGCGTCATCGAGGTCGACAGCCGTCCCGGGCGCACCTGCTTCAGCATCCTGCTCCCGCTCACAGACACCGTCATCAACAGCGGCGAAGATTCGCGGACACCGAGAGCCTGACCATGAGACCTGTCTGGATCATCGACGACGACCGTTCCATCCGCTGGGTTTTCGAGAAGGCGTTGACGCGCGAAAACATCCCGTTCAAGACCTTTGCCAGTGCCCAGGAGGCCCTGGCCGCCCTCGCCGGTCCGCCGCCCAAGGTGGTGGTCAGCGATATCCGGATGCCGGGGGGCTCGGGGCTCGAGCTGCTGCAGCAGATCAAGGCGCGCTTCCCCGCCCTGCCAGTAATCATCATGACGGCGTATTCGGACCTCGAGAGCGCCGTATCGGCATTCCAGAGTGGCGCGTTCGAGTACCTGCCCAAGCCCTTCGACGTCGATCAGGCGGTGGATCTGATCCGGCGCGCCATGACGGAGGTCGACCAAGGCGAGGAACCGGCCAGCCCCGAGGAAAGCGCACCCGAGATCCTGGGACAGGCCACGTCGATGCAGGAGGTGTTCCGCGCCATCGGCCGGCTGACCCAGTCGCAGGCCACGGTGCTGATCAACGGCGAGTCCGGTACCGGCAAGGAACTGGTGGCTCGCGCGCTGCACCGTCACAGCCCCCGAGGCTCACGGCCCTTCGTCGCCATCAACACGGCGGCGATCCCGAAGGACCTGCTCGAGTCCGAGCTGTTCGGCCATGAGCGTGGTGCCTTCACCGGTGCCCAGACCATGCGCCGCGGCCGCTTCGAGCAGGCCGAGGGCGGAACGCTGTTCCTGGATGAGATCGGAGACATGCCATCCGACCTGCAGACCCGGCTGTTGCGGGTGCTGTCGGACGGCCAGTTCTACCGGGTTGGCGGCCATCAGCCCATCCGCGCCAACGTGCGCATCATCGCCGCGACGCACCAGGATCTCGAGGCCAGGGTCAAGCAGGGGCTGTTCCGCGAGGATCTGTTCCACCGGCTCAACGTCATCCGGCTACGTCTGCCCAGCCTGCGCGAGCGGCGCGAGGACGTCCCGCTGCTGGCGAAGCATTTCCTGGCCAAGAGCGCGCGCGAACTCGGGGTCGAGCCGAAGCGGCTCACCGAAGCGGCGCTCAAGTACCTCACCACGCTCGACTGGCCGGGCAACGTGCGTCAGCTCGAGAATGTGTGCCACTGGGTCACCGTCATGGCCCCGGGGGTCAACGTCGACATCGCCGATCTCCCGCCGGAGGTGCGGGAACGCTCGAACCGCAGCACCTCGGAGAACTGGATCAGCGCCCTCGAGCGGGCGGCAGAAGGGGCGCTCAAGCGCGGTGAACGCCGCATCATGGACGACATGACCCGCGCCTTCGAGCGCGCCCTCATCCTCAAGGCGCTGGCCCATACCGGCGGCCGGCGGATCGAGGCGGCAAATCTTCTCGGGCTGGGGCGCAACACCCTCACCCGCAAGATCCAGGAACTCGGCATCGATGAGCGCGCACCGTCCGACGCGGCCTGAAGTGCCGGCCAGCACGCCTGGTCGACGTCACTGACGGATCAATCGAGCGCCAGTTCCGCCACCACGGGCGCGTGATCGGAAGGCCGCTCGAGCGCCCGCATCGGCGTGTCGACGCGGCAGCTCTGGCACAGGGACGAGAGCGCATCCGACAACAGGATGTGGTCGATGCGCAGGCCCATCTTTCGCCGGAAGGCGTTCATGCGGTAGTCCCACCAGGTGAACGCCGCCGGCGGCTGGTCGAACTGGCGGAAGCTGTCCTTCAGCCCGAGGGCCAGCAGCCCCCGGAAGGCCTCGCGCTCCGCGTCGCTGACCAGCACCTGCCCCTCCCAGGCCTTCAGGTCGTGTACGTCGGCATCCGCGGGGGCGATGTTGTAGTCGCCCAGCACCGCCAGCCTCGGGTGGAGGGCCAGTTCCGAACGCAGCCAGTCGCGGAACGCCGCCAGCCACCGCAGCTTGTAATCGTATTTGTCCGAGCCCACGCTCTGCCCGTTGGGCACGTATGCGCACACCACACGCACTCCGTCGTGCGTCACCGCGAGCACCCGCTTCTGCTCATCAGCGAAGCCGGGAATACCGGCCGTCACCGCGTCCAGCCGCGCCGTCGATAGAACCGCTACCCCGTTGTAGGTGCGCTGCCCCGAAAACACCACCTCATACCCCGCCGCCCGTATCTCCGCGGCCGGAAACACCGCGTCCTCCATCTTGGTCTCCTGGAGACACACCACATTCGGCCGCTCCCGCCCCAGCCACTCGAGCAACTGCGGCAGACGCACCTTCAACGAATTCACGTTCCACGTCGCAAGCTTCATATTCACGGGGTCGGACCAAGATAAACCACTGTTTTAATGAAATTAACGGGCGTTTTTCAGCACTTTTTCAAGCTTAGAAGGCCATTTTCAGACCCAAAATGACCCGAGTCTTCAGCTTATTGCTACTAGCCACAGGGAAGGTAGCAGATCGCCTCAATTTCACCCCCAAAAGTGGCCTTCTAAGCTGAAAAAAACCCCATTTTTAGGTTATTTTAAAATACAAAACAGCCACTTACCTTGGTCCGACCCCGGAAGGGTAGCCGGCGGCGTCGAGGGCGGCGTTCCACTGGATCTCCTGCCAGCCGCGGAGGGGGTTGCGGCCGACCATGAGGACGGGGACGTCCAATTGTTCGGTGGCGAGGAGCTTCTTCATCTCGGCCTGTACGGCCGGGTCTCGGGCGTCCTTGTCGGTGAAGGGGATCTGGCGCTGTTGCAGCAGTCGACGGCCGGAGGTGCAGGGCTGGCCGCAGTCGCTGCTGTAGAGCGTGACGGGGAAGGCCTTCATGGCGCGCTGCACCGCATAGGGCAGGCCGCTGGTCCCGGGCTTGTCGCCGAGGGATTTCTTCTCGACCGCGCGGGCTGTCCCGGGCGGAGGCTTGTCGGTGTAGTGGATCTGGCCGTCGGCGTCCACCCAGCGGTACAGCTTCTGCCCGGCCTGGGGTGCGTGCGGGGAGGGGAGCGCGAGGAACACCATCATCACCCCGCCCGCCAGCATCCGGACCAGCGCCCGCCCCCCCGGTGCCAGAGGCCCTGTCATGCGCTCAGGCCGCGACCATGCCGTTGTGGCGCAGCAGGGCGTCGATCGAGGGCTCGCGGCCGCGGAAGGCAACGAAGCTCTCCATGGCCGGTCGACTGCCACCGGCACCGAGGATTTCCTGCCAGAAGCGCCTGCCGACCGCCGGATCGAGGACGCCATGCTCCTCGAACATGGCGTAGGCGTCGGCCGACAGCACCTCCGCCCACTTGTAGCTGTAGTAGCCGGCGGCATATCCGCCCGCGAAGATGTGGGAAAAGCTGTGCGGGAAGCGGTTGAATGGCGGCGCCTTGACCACGGCCACCTCGCCGCGCACGGCGTCGAGCAGCTGCAGCATGGTGCGCGCCCCGGCCGGGTCGAATTCGTGATGCACCAGCATGTCGAACAGCGCGAACTCGATCTGCCGGACGGTCTGCATGCCGCTCTGGAAGTTCTTCGCGGCGATCATCTTGTCGAACAGCGGGCGCGGCAGCTGCGCGCCGGTGTCGACGTGCCGGGTCATGTGGGACAGCACCTCCCACTCCCAGCAGTAGTTCTCCATGAACTGGCTGGGCAGTTCCACCGCATCCCATTCGACGCCATTGATGCCCGAAACTGCGAGATCCTCGATCTGGGTGAGCAGATGGTGCAGCCCGTGGCCGAACTCGTGGAACAGGGTGATGACCTCGTCGTGTGTGAACACTGCCGGCCTGCCGCCGACCGGCGCAGAGAAGTTGCAGTTCAGATAGGCCACCGGCGTCTGAACGCCGGCGCTGATGCGGCGGCGGGTGATGGCGTCGTCCATCCAGGCGCCGCCACGCTTGGCAGCCCGGGCGTAGAGGTCGAGGTAGAACTGCCCCACGGTACGGCCGTCGGCCGTGGCGACCCGGTAGAAGTGCACGTCAGGGTGCCAGCGCGGCGCCTCGTCCGGTGTGATCGTGAGGCCGTACAGCGACTCAACCACGCGGAACATGCCCGGCACCACCACGTCCTCGGGGAAGTACTGCTTGACCTCCTGTTCCGAGAACGAATAGCGCTCGACCCGGAGCTTCTCCGACACCCAGCCGATGTCCCAGGCCTGGAGATCCTCCAGCCCGAGCCGCTCGCGGGCGAAGACGACGAGGTCGTCGAAGTCCTTGCGGGCGAAGGGCCGGGCACGCGAGGCGAGATCCCTCAGGAAACCAAGCACCTGCTCGGGTGACTGCGCCATCTTGGGCACCAGCGACACCTCGGCGAACGACTGGTAGCCGAGCAGCTCGGCCTGCTCGCGCCGCAGCCGCAGGATCTCGTCGAGCACGGTCGAGTTGTCGAGCCGGGGATCGCCGAGGTCGGAGGCGCGCGTGGTGTAGGCGCGGTACATGCGCTCGCGCAGCGGCCGGTGCTCGGCGTATTGCATGACCGGCAGGTAGGAGGGCATGTGGAGGGTGAACTTCCAGCCCTCGCGTCCATCCGCCCGCGCCGCCTCGCGGGCCGCGGCCAGCGCGTCCTCGGGCAGGCCGCGGACCTCCCCGGGTGCGGTGACGTACAGACAGAACGCGCTGGTTGCATCCAGCACGTTGTCGCTGAACCGCGAGCCCAGCTCGGCCAGCCGCTCCGCGACTTCCTTGAAGCGCGCCTTCCGCTCCTCCTGAAGCTCGGCGCCGCCGAGCCGGAAGTCGCGCAGGCGGTTCTCGACCACACGGCGACGGGCGATCGACAGCCCGCCGAATTCATCGGAGGCGCGCAGCGCCTTGTACTTGCGGTAAAGGCCCTCGTGCTGCGACAGCTCGGTGCCGTACTGCGCGATCTTCGGCAGGTTGCCGTTGTAGGCCTCGCGCAACTGCGGGCTGTTCATGACCGCATTCATGTGCGAGACCTGACCCCAGGCGCGGTACAGGCACTCGTTGGCGTCCTCCAGGGGCTGGACGAAGCGGTCCCAGCCTGCGACCGCATCATCTGCCACCAGGCGTTCGACCAGCGCGCGGTTGTCCGCAAGCAACTGGTCGACGGCGGGCGTCACCAACTCGGGGCGGAAATCGTTGAACCGGGGCAGGCCGGAGAAATCGAGCAGCGGATTCATGGAGGAGAGCTTCATCGAAGTTGTTGGATTCTCGCCAGCTGACCGCGTATCGGAACGGCCCCCGGCGAACAGGGCGCCCCGCGGGCCGCGCGGGGCATGCTTCACGCGACCTTCAGTCGCCGTGAACGACCCGACCGCCCACCAGGCAATATCGGACGCGACCACGCAATTCGTAGCCTGCGAACGGGGTGTTGCGCCCGCGACTGACGAAGTCGGCGGGCTGCACACGCCACCAGTCGTCCGGATCGAAGATACAGATGTCCGCAACGGCGCCGAGTTCAAGGCGTGGCACCGTCAGGCGCAGGATGCGGGACGGCCCGACAGTCACCGGCGCGAGTTTCTCCGCCAGGCCGCCATCGCCCGGCCGCATCAGGGTTAGTGACAGGAGGGTCTCCAGGCCGCTGGCGCCCGGGTCAGCCTCGGCGAACGGCAGTTCCTTGCCGTCCTGGTTGACCGGACTGTGGTCGGAGCAGATGGCGTCGATGGTGCCGTCGGCCACACCGGCCACAAGGGCGTCGCGATCGCGCAGGCTGCGCAGCGGCGGCGACAGCCGGCAGTTGGTGTCGAAGTAACCGATATCCATCTCGGACAGGTGGAGATGGTGGGACGACACATCGCAGGTGACGACCTGACCGCGGGCCCTGGCCTGGCGCACCATCTCGACGCTTTCCCCGGCGGACAGTCGGCACAGGTGCAGCGCCACACCGGTCTCCCGCGCCATGAGCAGGAGCGAGGACACGGCCAGGGTCTCGGCCAGGGCTGGCACCGCGGGCAGGCCCAGGCGGGTGGCGACCTCGCCCTCGTGGGCAACGCCCAGCCCCATCAGCGAGGCGTCCCGCGGGCTCATCCACACCGACAGGTCGAAGGTGGCCGCGTACTTCAGGGCACGCAGCAGGGTAGCGCTGTCCCCCACCGCCCCGTCACCCTGGGAGAAGCCGACGCAGCCGGCCCGGGCCAGCTCGACCAGCCCCGCCAGCTTCTCGCCGGCCAGGCCCTGGGTCAGTGCACCCAACGGGTGGACACGCGCCAGCCCGACGGCCGCGGCACGACGGGTGAGCATCTCGACCAGGCCGGGCTCGTCCAGGGGCGGATCCATGTCGGGCGGACAGGCCACGGCCGTGATCCCGCCAGCGACCGCCGCCGCCAGTTCGCTGTCCAGGGAGGCACGATGCTCGAAGCCGGGCTCGCGCAGGCGCACCGCCAGGTCGATCAGCCCCGGAGACACGGCCAAACCGGTGGCGTCGATGACACGCTCTGCCGTGAAACCTGCGGGCGGTGCGCCGACGCCCGCCACGATGCCGTCGGCGATGTGCAGGTCGACCACCTGCTCCCCGCCGGTTGCGGGGTCCAGCAACAGCCCTTGTCTGATGGTCGTCCGCATCGCTGCTACCCGTTACCCGCGAGGATGGCCATGACGGCCATGCGCACGGCGATTCCGAAAGTGACCTGGGGCAGGATCACCGACTGCGCTCCGTCGGCCACCGCGGAGTCGATCTCGACCCCGCGATTCATCGGCCCGGGGTGCATCACGATCGCGTCCTGCCGCGCCAGCGCGAGACGTTGGGGCGTGAGCCCGTAAGTCCGGAAGTACTCGCCGGCCGAGGGCAGCAGCGCCCCGTTCATGCGTTCGTTCTGCAGCCGCAGCATCATGACCACGTCCACCCCCCGCAGCCCCTCCTCCATGTTGTGGAACACCCGCACGCCGAGCCGCTCGACCTCGGCCGGCATGAGGGTGCGCGGCCCGATCACCCGGATCTCCGGCACGCCGAGGATGTTGAGGGCATGGATCTCGGAGCGCGCCACCCGCGAGTGCAGCACGTCGCCCACGATGGCGACGGTCAGCCCGGTGAAGTCGCCCTTGTAGTGGCGGATGGTGTAGACGTCGAGCAGCCCCTGCGTGGGATGGGCGTGACGTCCATCGCCGGCATTGATGACATGGATCTCCGGCGCCACGTGACGGGCGATGAGATAAGGCGCACCGCTGGAGGCGTGGCGCACGACGAACATGTCGGCATGCATCGCCGACAGATTGGCCACGGTGTCGAGCAGGGTCTCGCCCTTGGTCTGGGACGAGGTCGCGATATTGAGGTTGACCACGTCCGCCGACAGCCGCTTGGCCGCGATCTCGAAGGTGGTGCGGGTTCGGGTCGAGGGCTCGAAGAACAGGTTGAACACCGACTTGCCGCGCAACAGGGGGACCTTCTTGATCTCGCGCTCGGTGACGGAGACGAAGGACGCAGCGGTGTCGAGGATGTGCTTCAGCACGTCGCGCGGCAGGCCTTCGATGGACAGCAGGTGCCTGAGCTCGCCGTTGGGCCCGAGTTGTGGATTCGATTGCATGCGTGTCAGCGCGGAGAAGTCATCGGGACGCGGGATCCGGAGCCGCGCCGCCACCACCCTCCAGAGCCAGCGACAGGCGGCCTTCGTCATTCCGGTGCAGGACTACCATCGGCCCCTGGGCGGGCATGTCGATCACGCCACCGACGAACTGAGGGCAAATGGGCAGCTGGCGCCCGCCGCGGTCAAGCAGCGCGGCCAGCCGCACCCTGCCCGGCCGACCGTAGTCGAACAGCAGGTTCAGGGCGGCGCGCGTGGTACGCCCCGTGTAGAGGATGTCGTCCACCAGGACGATGTCGCGCTCGGCCACGTCGAAGGGCAGGCGCGAGGACTGCACACCGGACTTCAGGCCGCGCTTGTGGAAATCATCCCGGTAGAAGGCGACGTCCAGCGTGCCCAGGGGTACGTCCAGACCCAGGGCCCGATGCAGGCGCTCGGCCACCCAGACCCCGCCAGTGTGGATGCCAACCAGACCGGTACCGGGCGGCAGTGCCCCACGCATGCGCTCCGCGAGCTGCTCGAGCAGGGATTCGGCGTCAGGCAGCAGCATGGCAACCGTCCAGGAAGGATTGGAGTATCTGCTGGGCTGCGACGCTGTCGAGGTGGCGCTTCTGCCGGATGCCGTGGATGCCGCTCTCCGACAAGGCGCTGCTGGCCATGGCCGAGGTCAGCGATTCGTCGACGAAGCGCACCTCGAGACCGGTGCGGCTGCCGAGGCGCGCGGCCCAGGCCTGGATCACCGGCGCCAGCGGATGGCCGGTACCGTCGGGGCGCGGCGGCGGCAGGCCCACCACTAGAAAAGCGGGACGCCAGTCGGCCATGAGACGATCGATCGCGCGGTCGCGCTGATCCTCGCTGCCGCTGGCGATGATCTCGAGGGGATGGGCAATGCCGAGTTCGAGCTCCGCCACTGCGACACCGATGCGCGCGGTTCCGAAATCGAAGCCGAGCACCGTGCCGCGCGGCGGCACCGCGCCACGTGCGAGGCCGAGGGAACGGGAGTCGTCCATCACGCGTGCCCCGCTGCGTCTGACAGCAGCAGCGGGTCGACGCCGAGCAGCCGCATGGCCGCGCCGAAGCGCTCACCGTGCCCGACGCCGAAGATCAGCTCCGGTACCGCGGCCACGGTGAGCCACGCGTTCTGCAGGATCTCGTCCTCCAGTTGCCCCGGCCCCCAGCCGGCATAGCCCAGTGTCACCAGCAGCTCGTCCGGCCCATCGCCCCGGGCCACCGCCCTGAGGATGTCCAGCGAGGTGGTCAGGGCGATGTCGTCGGCCACGGCCAGCGTGGACTGCCAGGCCCCGGTCGGCCGGTGCAGGACGAAGCCGCGATCGCCCATGACCGGCCCGCCGAACAGAACCGGGCGCTCCCCCAGCACCGGGTCGCGGAGCTCAAGGTCGACCTGGGCGAAGAGCTCGCGCAGGGTCACCTCCGTGGGCCGGTTCACCACCACGCCGAGGGCACCCTGTGCGTTGTGCTCGCAGATGTAGGTCAGTGTGCCGGCGAAATTCGGATCGGCCATCGCCGGCATGGCGATCAGGAAATGGTGGGTCAGGTCGATGGCATTTCTCCCGCGGCGCGTGTCGCGATTCTATCCCGGATGTCACAGCCGGTCGCGCCGGGACGGAGCCGGCCGGGCTGCGTGGACACCGCATTCGCGGCACGTCGAGGCCGGGGCAGTCGAAGCTCCCCGACCACATCCGCCCGCGCGCCGCCCCGGGGGCGAGGGCCTTGGGCGGCGCGGATCGAGCAGGGTGCCTTTCCGGTGGGATTTCTGGGCTAACATCCGGCCCGGTTCCGCGCACTCCCGGCCATGCGCGAGGACGCCCCCTCGGAGACCGCCATCCTGGCTACCCAGACGGAACTCGCCGACTTCCTGGCCTCCGTGGAGCGACGCGCCTACAAACAGGCCCTGTTCGCGGTGCGGGAGGAGCAGGCGGCGCTCGACATCGTCCAGGACGCGATGCTCAAGCTCGCCGACCGCTATTCCTCCAGGCCGGGCGAGGAGTTGCCGCTGCTGTTCCAGCGCATCCTGCAGAACACCATCCGCGACCACTTCCGCCGGCAACGGGTGCGCAACCTGTGGACTACGCTGCTGTCATCGCTCTCCCCGGACGCGGAGGAGGACAGCGATCCGCTCGAGCGCATGAACGTCGACCACGGCGCCAATCGTGAGGGCACGCCCGCCGAGCAGGCCGAGCGCGCCGAGCTGGCCCGCATGATCGGCCGGGCACTCGAGCGCCTGCCGCCCCGTCAACGCGAGGCTTTCCTGCTCCGTTACTGGGAGGAACTGGATCTGGCGGAAACCGCCGTCGCCATGGGTTGCTCTGAAGGCAGTGTCAAGACACACTGCTCGCGTGCCACCCATGCCGTCGCGGCCTATCTGCGTGAGAGGGGGGTGAATCCTTGAACGAACAAGACCTGGGTACGAGACTCGTCAAAGTGCTGGATGAGGACTTGCGGACCCTCGACCCGCGCATCGTGCACCGTCTGGGCGAGGTACGGTCCGCCGCGCTGTCGCGGGCGGCCCGGCACGCCCCCGTCCTGGTAACGGCCTCCGGCCCGACGTCCGCCAGCAGCGGAGCACAGCCCGCCAATGCCATGATCCTCACCCTGGCCCTGCTGGTGCTGCTGGCGATGCTCGGCATGGTGCTCTGGTACCAGACGGCATTCCCGCCGGAATCCATTGAAGTGGACCTGCTGGCTGACGAGGTCCCGCCAAACGCTTATCTGGATAGAGGTTTTCAGCAATGGCTCTCCGGATCGCTGCAGCGCTGATCATCCTGACAGGCGCGCTCTGCATGCCCGTACAGGCCCGTGCCGCCGGCGTGCCCAACTGGCTGGCGCTCACCCCTCAGCAACAGGACATCCTGAGACCGCTCGAGAAGGACTGGGACGCACTCGAGCCCGAGCGGCGCGAGCGCTGGCTGGCGATGGCCCAGCAGTATCCCGGCCTGAGCCGGGACCAGCAGCAGCGGCTGAAGGCGCGCATGCAGCACTGGGCCTCCCTGTCACCGCAGCAGCGCGCCCAGGCGCGGGAGATCTTCCGCCAGATTCAGCAGTTGCCGCCCGAGAAGCGGCGCGAGGTGCTGCAGCGCTGGGAGCAGTACGACCAGTTCCCGCCGGAACTCAAGGAGGCGCTGCGCGCCGCCCGCGGGAAGACACCGTGATCGACAGTGATTCCCCTGAGCCCTCCGCCATCGGCCGGCCACCTCCGCCCGAAATGGCCCGGCTCTGGCCGCGTTTCGGGGCCATCGTCTACGATGGCGTCCTGCTGTTCGGGATCCTCTTCATCACCTCCTGGCTCTTCACCGTCCTGACGGGAGACGCCACCCAGGGCCCCGGGCGCATCGCCCATCAGGTTTTCCTGACCGTGGTCATCGGGACGTACTTCGTCTATTGCTGGCGCCGCTCCGGCCAGACGCTCGCCATGAAGACCTGGGGGCTGCGCCTGGTCACCACCTCCGGGCGGGCGCCGACCCTGTCTCAGTCCATCGGCCGCTACCTACTCGCGCTGGCTGGCCTGCTGTGTCTGGGCGCAGGCTTTCTGTGGGCGGCAGTGGATCCGGACCGGCAGTTCCTGCACGACCGCCTGATGGGCACGCGCATCGTCCGCGCCCCCATCTGACCGGCAGCAGTCGGACCTGCATCGCACGGGCATCCAGGAGGTGCAGCGTCGGGGCCGCCGGTGATCCGCGGCTTCACCCGGTGGGAGCGGTGGACGGGCGCCGCCGGATGACTCGGGATCATCCGGCCACGCTCGGGTCACGCGCCAGGGACTACCTCCGCTCCATCCGCCACAGCAGGGCGCCGCCGACCACGAGGAACAGCGCGGTCGGGAAGGCGGCGCTGAACAGCGGTGGCCACGCATTGAGCAGGCCGAGGTGGCCGAACAGCCGCGAGGCCAGATGGAATCCGAGCCCGAGCATGATGCCGGCGAAGATCTTCCCGCTGATGCCCCCGTCCCGGATGCGCAGGTAGGCGAACGGGAGGGCAAGCACCATCATCACCACCACCGCGAGCGGGTAGACCAGCTTGGAGTAAAGCGCGATCTCGTGCCGTGCAGTGGTCTGGCCGTTGTCCCGGAGGTGACCGATGAAGCCGTGCAGATCCAGCAGCGACATGCGCTCGGGCACGACCATGAGGACATTCAGGATCGAGGGGTTCAGCACCGAGTGCCACTGGAACTCGTCCTGCCGGCCCGCCTCGGTCCGGTCACCGAGGAAACGCGTGGTGGCGACATCGCGCAGCAGCCAGCGGTCGCCGCCGCGGTACTCGCCGGAGCGCGCCTCGCGTATCGACACCATGCGATAGTCCTTGTCGAACTCGTAGATGCGGATCCCGGTCAACTCGGCGTCGGTGCTCACCTGGGTGACGTTGACGAAGCTGTCGTTGTCCTTGACCCACAGGCCGGAGCGGAATTCCTGGGCCACCACCCCGGTGTTGGTGGCCTTCAGCAGCAGGCGCTGGGCGGCGGTCTCTGAGAAGGGCGCGACGAATTCGCCAATGAGAAAGGTCGTGGCGGCGAACACGATGCCCAGCGGCAGGATGGCCAGCACCATGGACAGGGCGGAGACGCCGGACACCCGCATCACCGTGTATTCGGAATGCGCCACCAGCTGCGCCATGGCGAACAGGGTGCCGAGCAGGGCTGCGATCGGGAACAGCTCGTAGACGTGCCCCGGGATCGACAGCACCACTTTGATGAGCGCGAGAGAGAGCACGTAGCGGCCCCGACCCACATCGCCCAGTTCCTGGATGAAATCGAAGAACGAGAACAGCATCAGCAGTGCCGCGAACACCATCAGCGTCGACATCACCACCTGGCGACCGACGTAGCGGCGCAGTGTCCTCACGCCCGCCTCCTGCGCCAGAGGGGCGCCACCGCCAGCCGCCGCCAGAACAGCCAGGCCAGCAGGGCCAGCATGACGGCATGGACCCCGGTCCAGCCCAACCAGGCCGGGATGCGCTCCTGCGCCACCCAGGACTGGAACACGGACAGCAGATTGCTGTAGACCATGTAGAGGAGCATGGCCACGATAAGGTTCAGGGATCGCCCCGCGCGCGGATTGACGAAACTCATCGGTACCGCCATGAACGACAGGATCAGGGCACTGATCGGGATGCCCAGACGCCAGGTCAGTTCGGCCTGATTCAGCGGGCTGGGGTCGCGGAGCAGGTCCTCGGTGGGCACGGCGCTGCGCGAGGGAATGTATTTCTTCCCCTCCTTCGTCTCGATGCGCACGGCGTAGCGCTCGAACTCGGTGATGCGGTACTCGGCCGAACCGGGCTCGCCCTCATAACGCCGGCCATTGAGCAGGACGAGGAAGCGGTCACCGTTGTCCAGCGTCTCGGCGTATCCCCGCGAAGCCACCATCACGCCGGCGCGGCCGTTCTGGCGCGAGTGCACGAACACGTTGGCGACCATGGAAAGGTCGGGCGTGAGGCGCTCGACGAAGAACACGCGGTCGGCGTGCTTCGACTCCTTGAACACGCCGGGGGAGATGACCGACACGTCGTCCCGGTTCTCCATCTGGTGGCGGTAGACGTCGGCCTTGCGCACCGCCCACGGCGAGAGCACCAGGGACAGCAGCGCGATGGTCAGGACGAAGGGCAGGCTGAACATCAGCACCGGACGCATCCACGACAGCAGGCTGCGACCGGAGACGAACCACACCACCATCTCGGAATCGCGGTAGCTGCGCGTCAGTGAGGTAAGCACCGCGATGAAGACGGTGAGCGCGAGCAGGATGGGCAGGTAGCGCAGCGCCGCCAGACCGAGCAGGATGAGGACTCCGTCGGGCGGAATCACCCCCTGGGCCGCCCACCCGAGCATGCGGATGAGCTGGGTGGTGATGGTGATCATGAGCAGCACCGCGAAGACCACCGCACCGGTGTTCATGAACTCGCGGCGCAGCGCGCGGTGGAAGAGCACGTCTTTGACTTTTCTCGGAGGCGCCGGGGATAATTTTTGAATTCGGCGCGACCGGTTGTATGGTCCTCTATTCGCGCCAGATCAATCCTAACAGGAGAGCCCGTGGAATTCAGCCTCAAGAACACCCCAGCCGAACGCGTCCGCAGTGCCTGCGTCATCGTCGGGCTCTACGAGGACGACACCTTCTCGCCCTCGGCGAAGGCGATCGACGACGCCTCCTCCGGCTACCTTGGGTCGCTGCTGCAGCGCGGCGACCTGAGCGGCAGGCGCGGGCAGTGCGTGCTGCTGCACTCGGTGCCGTCGGTGGCCGCTGCCAGGGTGCTGGTGGTGGGCCTGGGCAAGGCGGGCGAGCTGAACCTCAAGGGCTTCCGCGAGGCGCTTGCCGCCGCCATCAAGGCCGCGGCCTCGGGCGGCGCCAAGGAGGCCGTGGCCTACACGCTCGAGTGGGATGCCCCGTCTCTGAGCACTGCAGACCGTGCAAGCCACACGGTGCTGGTGGGCAGCGAGTCGGCCTACCGGTTCGACCGGTTCAAGAGCAAGAAGGACCCGGGCAACGGCGTGCTCGAGCGCCTCGGCGTCGGCGCCATCGCCAAGACCGCCCAGGCCGAGACGCGCGCCGTCGCCCAGGCCGCCGCCCTCGGCGAGGGCATCGCCCTGGCCAAGGACCTCGGCAACCTGCCCGGCAACGTCTGCACACCCTCCCACCTCGCGCGCACCGCCCGCGATCTGGCCAAGGCCCACGGCTTCAAGACCACCGTGCTGGAGCAGAAGGACATCGAGAAGCTAGGGATGGGCTCCTTCCTGTCCGTGACCCAGGGCAGTGCCGAGCCGCCCAAGTTCATCGTGATGGAATACATGGGCGGAGGGAAGAAGGACAAGCCGGTGGTGCTGGTCGGCAAGGGCATCACCTTCGACACCGGCGGCATCTCGCTCAAGCCCGGCGCCGAGATGGACGAGATGAAGTACGACATGTCCGGTGCCGGCAGCGTGCTCGGTACCTTCAAGGCCATCGCCGGCATGGGCCTGCCGCTCAATGTGGTGGGCCTGATCCCGACCTGCGAGAACATGCCCAGCGGCACGGCGATCAAGCCGGGCGACATCGTCACCTCCATGTCCGGGCAGACCATCGAGATCCTCAACACCGACGCCGAAGGTCGCCTCATCCTGTGCGACGCACTCACCTATGCCGAGCGCTACAACCCGGCCGCGGTGATCGACATCGCCACGCTCACCGGCGCCTGCGTCATCGCGCTCGGCCACGTGGTGACCGGCATGTACGCCAACCGCGACGAACTGGCCCGCGAGCTCGAGGACGCAGGCAATTCCGTGTGGGACCGCGTGTGGCGCATGCCCCTGCTCGAGGACTACCAGGAGCAGATCAAGAGCCCGTTCGCGGACATGGCCAACATCGGTGGCCGTCCGGCCGGCAGCGTGACCGCGGCCTGCTTCCTGGCGCGTTTCGCCTCCAAGTACGCCTGGGCCCACCTGGACATCGCCGGCACCGCCTGGAAATCCGGCCGCGACAAGGGCTCGACCGGCCGGCCCGTGCCGCTGCTCACCGCCTACCTGATGCGCCGGGCGGCGCGCTGAAGGCGGGCCCGGCCGCATGACCCGGATCGACTTCTACGCCAACGTGCCCGACACGATGCGCACGCTGTCGCAACTGTGCGCCAAGGCGCTCGACCGGGGTATGCGGGTGCTGGTTGCGACCGAGGGGCCGGCCATGACCGAGGCGGTGGACCGGCAGCTCTGGACCCACGTCGCCACCGGCTTCCTGCCCCACGTTCGGGCGGGGCACCGGCTGGCGGGGGTCACCCCGGTGGTGCTGGACCACGAACTCACCGCCATCGACCGCGACGAACTGCTGATCAATCTGCGGCACGAGCCGCCGGAGGTGTTCAGCCGCTTCCAGCGACTGGTGGAGATCGTGTCGACTGATGCCGCCGGGATTGCAGCGGGGCGGGCGCGCTACCGCTTCTACCGGGATCGTGGCTACGAATTGCAGTCCCATGACCTCGGGAAAACCTGAGCCATGATGCCGGTCATCGCGATGGTTCACCCGCCGCGTCCCGCCGAGGCGACGGCTGGCGTACCGGATACGGCTCTGGCTGGAGGCGCCCGCGTCGCACCCCTCACGGCCCGCGACCCCAACCACCGCCCGCCGGCCGGCAGGCGACCGAGCAAGAGCCCGGCGTGACGCCCACCGACCAGGACGACATGCAGGACGACGAGGAAAGCGCCCTGCTGCGCGCCGACTACCTGATGCGGCGCCACCAGCAGCCCGCCGGGCCGGGCCAGACCGACGAGCACGGGCCGCCAGAGGACGACTTCATCCCCACGCTGACGGATCTCGTCCGCCTCGGGTACCGGACCGCGTTTGCCCCGCCACAACTGCCTGTGCCGCCGGCGGCTTCCACCGCACCAGTGGATACGCCGGGCACCGGGCTGTCGATGCCAGCGGCAGGAATGCCGGAACACACGCTGCCGGACATCTTCGACCCGACGCTCCCTCCACCCGCCCACGAAGCCGCGTCGGGTGTCGATTTCGTACTCGACGAGCCCCTGCCCACCATCCCGGATCCGGCCGCGGACCCGCTGGGCCTGCCGATCGAGCCCGCCCCCCCGCTGTGGGTGGCCCCGCGCATGGACGCGCTGCCCCAGGTGGACATCCCGCCCACTGTTCCCCCCGCTCCGGCGGAGGAGGCGGACGTGCGCGCCAGCGCACCCGAAGCCGCCAGCACCAAGGCAGAACCTGCCATCGGGGAAGCCGTCCCGCCGGTAGCCATTCCGCCGGCGCCGCTGCAAACCCGTCCGGGCCACGTCCGTGCCATTCTGGAAAGACGGCTGCGCGCCGAGTTGAGCGAACTGGTCGATCAGGCGCTGGCCGAGGTCTCGCTGGAACTCCAGGCCCGCATGGGACGCATCCTGCGGGAGACCCTGGACGAGGCCGAGACCGACGCCCGGGTCGATGCCGACCCTGGGCATTCATCCCCTCAGGGCTGACCGTGCCCACGGGCGACACCGCGCCGCTCACGCCGTACTGACGCCGGAGGATGGATTTCGGGATAATCCCGGGTCCTTCTCCTGTGACGCCGAGCGATGGATCTGCCCAAGAGTTTCGAACCCGCCGACATCGAAAGCCGCTGGTATCCCGTCTGGGAATCCCGGGGTTACTTCCGCGCCACCTACGACGCCGGCAGGCCTGGCTTCGCCGTCCAGCTGCCGCCGCCCAACGTCACCGGGACGCTGCACATGGGGCACGCGTTCAACCAGACCATCATGGACGCGCTCACCCGCTACCACCGGATGCGCGGTTTCAACACCCTCTGGCTCCCGGGGACGGACCACGCCGGCATCGCCACCCAGATCGTGGTGGAGCGGCAGCTGGAGTCACAGGGCACGGGCAAGCACGCGCTAGGGCGCCCGGCCTTCATCGAGAAGGTGTGGGCCTGGAAGGAGCAGTCCGGCTCCACCATCACGCGCCAGATGCGCCGGCTGGGCGACTCCTGCGACTGGTCGCGCGAGTACTTCACCATGGACGGCAAGCTGTCGCGCGTCGTGACCGAGACCTTCGTGCGCCTGCACGAGCAGGGGCTGGTGTACCGCGGCAAGCGACTGGTCAACTGGGACCCGGTGCTCAAGACCGCCGTGTCCGATCTGGAGGTCGAGAGCGAGGAAGAGGAAGGTCGCATCTGGGAGATCCTCTACCCCTTCGCCGACGGACCGGTGGACGGGCTGGCCGGCCTCACCGTGGCCACCACCCGCCCCGAGACCATGCTGGGTGATGTCGCGGTGGCCGTGAACCCCGAGGATGAGCGCTACCGCCATCTGGTGGGGCGCCAGCTCACGCTGCCGCTCACCGGACGCAGCATCCCGGTGATCGCCGACGACTACGTCGACCGCGAGTTCGGCACCGGCTGCGTCAAGATCACCCCGGCGCACGACTTCAACGACCACGCCGTCGGCGTGCGTCACGGGCTGGCGATGATCAACATCTTCACCCTGGACGCCCGCATCAACGACAACGGCCCAGAGGCGTACGCGGGGCTGGACCGCTACGAGGCGCGCAAGCGCATCCTGGCCGACCTCGAAGCCGGCGGTGTGCTCACCGGCAGCAAGGCCCACCGCATGATGGTGCCGCGCTGCGCCCGCACCGGCGCGGTGGTCGAGCCAATGCTCACGGACCAATGGTTCGTGGCCATGTCCCAGCCCGCGCCCGAAGGCACGCTGCATCCCGGCAGGTCCATCGCCGAGGTGGCTCTGGACGTCGTGCGCCAGGGCGAGGTGCGTTTCGTCCCAGAGAACTGGGTCAACGTCTACAACCAGTGGCTGGACAACATCCAGGACTGGTGCATCTCGCGCCAGCTGTGGTGGGGGCACCAGATCCCGGCGTGGTACGACGCCGCCGGCAACGTCTACGTCGCCCGCGACGAGGCCGACGCGCTGGCCCAGGCGCGCGCCGCCGGCCGCGAGGGGCCGCTCACCCGCGACCCCGACGTGCTCGACACCTGGTTCTCGTCCGCCCTGGTGTGCCACTCGACCCTGGGCTGGCCCGACCCGGCCGGCGACGATGAACCGGCCATGGCGCTGTACCTGCCCTCGACGGTGCTGGTGACCGGGTTCGACATCATCTTCTTCTGGGTGGCCCGGATGATCATGATGACCACCCACTTCACCGGCAAGGTGCCGTTCCGGGACGTCTACATCCACGGCCTGATACGCGACGCCGAAGGAAAGAAGATGTCCAAGTCCGAGGGCAACACCCTGGATCCGGTGGACCTCATCGACGGCATCGACCTCGAGCCCCTGCTCGTCAAGCGCACCACCGGCCTGCGCAAGCCCGAGGACGCGCCGCGCATCGAGGCGAAGACGCGCAAGGAGTTCCCCGAGGGCATCCCGGCCTTCGGTGCAGATGCCCTTCGTTTCACCATGGCGGCCTACGCCACCCTCGGGCGCAACATCAATTTCGACCTCAAACGCTGCGAGGGCTATCGCAACTTCTGCAACAAG
>JBILUV010000228.1:0-5870 GCA_044370825.1 Burkholderiales bacterium
CGGCTGCGCGGGCAGGACAACGTCCTGGCGCTGCCGCATCTGGGCGCATCGACCAGCGAGGCGGAGGAGAATTGCGCGGTGATGGTGGCCGACCAGATCAGCGACTATCTGCAGCACGGCAACATCACGAACGCGGTGAATTTCCCGTCCGTGGTCATGCCGCGTGAGGCGCCGTTCCGCATCGCCATCGCCAACGCGAACGTGCCGAACATGCTCGGGCAGATCTCCACGGTCATGGCGCAGGCGGGGCTGAACATCCACAACATGCTCAACAAGTCGCGCGGCGATATGGCCTACACCCTCGTGGACGTCGACAGCCCCGTGCCCGACGCCGTCATCGACGGGCTGCGGTCCATTGGCGGTGTACTGTCCGTCCGCTACCTGCCCGTGGGGGCCTGATCGACCGTGGAAGAGAACATCCTCAGGCTGCGTGACCGCATCGACGAGATCGATGCACAGGTGCTCACGCTGGTGAGCGAGCGTGCCCGCTGCGCCCACGATATCGGACAGCTCAAGGGCGCTACCGCGGTGTACCGGCCCGAGCGGGAGGCACAGGTACTGCGCCGCCTGACTGCACTGAACCAGGGGCCCCTGCCAGCGGCGGCCGTGCAGCATCTGTTCACGGAGATCATCTCCGCCTGCCGGGCCCTCGAGAAGACGCCGGTCGTGGCCTTTCTCGGGCCGAAAGGCACCTACAGCGGCGAGGCCGTGCTCAAGCAGTTCGGCTCCAGCGCCGAAGCGGAGCCCTGCGGGTCGATCGCTGAGGTGTTCCACCGGGTCGAGTCGGGGTTCGCCAACTATGGTGTCGTTCCGGTCGAGAACTCCACCGAGGGCGGTGTCGGCGGGACCCTCGATCTGCTGCTGGCCACGAACCTCCGGATCTGTTCCGAGGTGGTTCTGCCCATTCACCACTGCCTGCTTTCCCGGGGCGGATCCCTGGGCGTCATGTCTGCGGTGTATGCCCATTCCCAGGCACTTGGCCAGTGCTCCGAATGGCTGTCCCATCACGTCCCGAACGCCCAGCGCGTGCCCGTGTCCAGCAACGCCGAGGCGGCCCGGCGTGCTGCCGAGGAGCCGGGTGCCGCGGCCATCGCGTCCGAGGGCGCTGCCGAGTTGTACAGACTGAACGTGTTGGCCCGCAACATCGAGGACGAGGCGTCGAACACCACGCGCTTCCTTGTCATTGGTGATCAGGACCCCGGCCCGTCGGGGCGTGACAAGACCTCGCTGGCCATGAGCGCCCCCAACCGGCCGGGCGGCCTGGTCCAGATGCTGGAGCCGCTCGCGCGCCATGGGCTCAGCATGTCCCGATTGGAGTCGCGGCCTTCGCGCACCGGCCTCTGGGAGTACGTCTTCTTCCTCGATCTGGAAGGGCATCGGCAGGATGCCGCGCTGGCTGCGGCGCTGGCTGAACTGCGGGAGATCTCTTCCCTCGTGAAAATCCTCGGTTCCTATCCCGTTGCGCCGTCCTCACCATGATTGAAGCCTGCGATCTTGCCCCCGCCTGGATACGCTCTTTCGCCGCCTACGTGCCCGGCAAGCCCGCGAGCGAACTCGCACGTGAGATGGGCCTGAAGGAGTCCTCCATCGTCAAGCTTGCGTCGAACGAGAATCCTCTAGGCCCGAGCGAGCGGGTGCTGGAGGCGATGCAGGCCACCCTGGCCGACATTGCGCGCTACCCCGATGGCAACGGCTACGACCTGAAGCAGGCCATTGCCGGAAAGTTCGGCGTGGACCTGGGACAGATCGTGCTCGGCAACGGCTCCAACGATGTACTCGAACTGGTGGCCCGCACGTTCCTCTCGCCAGGGAGCAGTGCCGTGTATTCGAGGCATGCCTTCGCGGTGTACGCATTGTCGGTGCAGTCGGTCGGTGCCACGCACATCGAGACCCCGGCGAAGGATTTCGCCCACGATCTCGATGCCATGGCGTCGGCGGTACGCGACGACACGCGAATCGTGTTCATCGCCAACCCCAACAACCCGACCGGAACGTTTCTGCCGGGCGGGGCGCTGCGCGCGTTCCTGGCGCGCCTGCCCGCGCGCGTGATCGTGGTGTTAGATGAAGCCTACACCGAGTATCTCGATGCCGAAGACCGCTACGACAGCATTTCCTGGCTGCGCGAGTATCCCAACCTGATCGTCACCCGCACATTCTCGAAGGCCTACGGTTTGGCGGGGATGCGGGTGGGTTTCGCGCTGGCGCATCGCGATGTGGCAGACCTGATGAACCGGGTGCGCCAGCCCTTCAACGTGAATTCGGTGGCCCAGGCGGGCGCCATTGCAGCATTGGCCGATGACGACTATGTCGCGCGAAGTCGCAGTCTGAACGCCGAGGGGATGGCGTGCATCGTCGCCGGACTGGCGGCCATGGGGGTCCAGCACATCCCGTCCCGCGGCAACTTCCTCTGCATCCGTGTCGGGCCGGCCGCCGAGGTGTATCAGCAACTCCTGCGCCTCGGGGTCATCGTCCGTCCCATTGGCGGCTATGCCATGCCCGAATGGTTGCGGGTAAGTATCGGGTTGCCAGGCGAGAACGACCGTTTCCTTGCCGCCCTCGGCGAGGCCATGGCCGGCTGCCGGCATCGCTAGAGACGGTCGGTGTCTTTGCAGCCTGCCCGCCGGATCGCGATCGTTGGCGTCGGCCTGATCGGCGGGTCGTGTGCTCTGGCCTGGCGCAGGGCCGGTGTCGCCGGACACATCGTCGGCGTAGGACGAGGGCGGACCAACCTCGAGCGGGCTCTCGGACTCGGCGTGATCGACGAGATCGCCTCCGATACCGCCTCCGGCGTTAGCGGCGCAGAAGTCGTGCTGGTGGCGGTGCCGGTGGGCCAGTTGTCGCGCGTGCTGGCCGAGATGCTGCCGGCGCTGTCGCCCGGCGTGCTGGTGACCGACGCGGGCAGCACCAAGCAGGACGTCGTGGCAGCGGCCAGAGACGTGCTGGGGCCACTGCTGCCGCGCTTCGTTCCAGCCCATCCCATCGCTGGGGCAGAGCGTTCCGGCGTCGAAGCCGCACGGGCCGAACTTTACAATGGGCGAAACGTGGTTCTGACCCCGCTTCCCGAGACCGACCCGGCGGCGCTGGCTGATGCCACTCGGCTCTGGGCGGCCTGCGGAGCCCGGGTGTCGACGCTGTCCCCGGAGCGCCATGATGCGGTTTTCGCGGCCGTGAGCCACCTGCCGCACGCGCTCGCCTTTGCCCTGGTGGACATGATCGCGCGGCGAGGGAACGCGGAACAGCTATTCGGCTACGCTGCCGGCGGGTTCCGCGATTTCACCCGCATCGCCTCCAGTTCGCCGGAGATGTGGCGTGACATCTGTATGGCCAACCACCATGCGTTGCTGTCGGAACTGGATGAATACGTCGCACACATCGCCGCGCTGCGGGAAGCCGTGGCAGCGGGCGATGCTGTCCGCATGGAAGACATCTTCGGCAACGCCCGGCGTGCCCGGGACGGCTGGCTGAGGAGCATCGAGGATGGAAAATGAGCGACGCCAGACACCCGGCCTTCCTCGATCTCGAGCCGATGGCATCCGCTGCCGGAACGGTGCGGTTGCCGGGCTCCAAGAGCATCTCCAACCGCACGCTGCTGCTGGCGGCACTCGCCGACGGCCCAACGCAGATACGTGACCTCCTGGACTCGGACGACACACGGCGCATGCTGGAGGCGCTCGCCCGGCTGGGCGTGCAGGTTGAGGGCAATGCCGCGACCGGTGCCGTGGTGGTGCACGGATGCGCAGGGCGATTCCCGAACCGTGATGCCGACCTGTTCCTGGGAAATGCGGGCACCGCGTTGCGTCCCCTCACCGCCGCGCTGGCCCTGTGCGGCGGGCGCTACCGGCTCTCCGGCGTGCCGCGGATGCACGAACGTCCCATCGGCGACCTGGTGACGGCGCTCCGCGGCCTCGGCCTCGATGTGCGTTATCTCGGAGCGGAAGGGTTTCCGCCTCTCGCCCTCGAGGGCGGCGCGGTGCGTCTGTCGGGCCCGGTGCGGGTCCGCGGCGACGTCTCCAGTCAGTTCCTGACCGCACTGCTCATGGCGCTGCCGATACTCGGCCAGGAGGTGGTGATCGAAGTCGAGGGCGAACTCATCTCCAAGCCCTACATCGACATTACTCTCAACCTGATGGCCCGGTTTGGTGTGGAGGTGGCGCGCAACGGTTGGCAGAGCTTTCGCATCCACTCAGGCGCCCGTTACATCGGCCCAGGCACGGTGCATGTCGAGGGCGATGCTTCGGGGGCTTCTTACTTCCTGGCCGCTGGTGCCATCGGAGGCGGCCCGGTGCGTGTGGAAGGGGTCGGGCGCGGCAGCATTCAGGGCGATGTCCGATTCGCCGATGCTCTCGAAGCGATGGGTGCGTGCATCACCTGGGGTGACAACTGGATCGAGGCGCGCGCTCCTGCCGGTGGCCGGCTCCGCGCTTTCGATCTGGACCTGAATCACATTCCAGATGCCGCCATGACCCTGGCCGTGGCGGCGCTGTTCGCGGACGGACCGTGCCGGCTGCGCAACGTCGCCAGCTGGCGCGTGAAGGAGACCGACCGCCTCGCGGCCATGGCTGCGGAGCTGGCCAAGATCGGGGCGCAGGTGCACGAAGGGCCGGATTTCCTCGAGGTCGTGCCGCCCGCACGGTGGCGAGGTGCTGCCATCGCCACCTATGACGACCATCGCATGGCCATGTGCCTGTCCCTGGCGGGGTTTGGCGGCGTACCGTTGCGAATCCTCGATCCTGGGTGCGTCGCCAAGACCTTTCCGGACTATTTCGAGCGGCTCGCGGCGGTTACGCGTCCCGCTGTCGTGCCCGTGATCGCCATCGACGGGCCAGCGGCCTCCGGCAAGGGAACGGTCGCATGGCTAGTGGCCCGGGCGCTCGGGTATGGCTACCTGGACAGCGGCGCCCTGTATCGACTGGCGGCGCTGGCCGCTCTGCGGGCCGGCCTCGATCTTACGGACGAGGCGGCGGTCGCCGGGTTGGCGGCATCGTTGCGGCTGGAGTTCGGTGATGGGCGGGTGCTGCTGGATGGGGAGGATGTGACCGAGGCCATACGTGCGGAGGATGTGTCGCGCGCGGCCTCGCGCATCGCGGTCCTGCCGGCCCTGCGGGCGTCGCTGTTCTGGCAGCAGCGCGCTTTCCGGGCACTTCCTGGTCTGGTGGCGGAGGGGCGTGACATGGCCAGCGTCGTATTTCCCGAGGCGACGCTCAAGGTGTTCCTGACCGCGAGCGCTGAGGAGAGGGCGCGCCGACGCTATAAACAGTTGATAGAAAAAGGAATGAGTGCTAACCTCGACGCCCTTCTGGATGAAATCTCCGAGCGCGATGCGCGCGACGAGGGGCGCAATGTGGCTCCCATGGCTCTGGCGCCGGGCGCCGAGCGCCTTGATACGACGGGGATGAATCCGGAAGAAGCGCGGGATCGCATCCTCCGATGGTTCGGTGAGCCGACCCGCTGCTGAAGTGTGTTCTGCCAGGTCCTGCATCGCTGGGCCTGGAGTTTGTCTCGCAAGCCAGCCGTGTGCGCACCCCCGGGTTCGACGTCGGGGCAGGCGGGCTTTTTTCAACCTCCCGGCAGGGCAATCGGGCCCGAGACCGGATAACCATCCCTCAGCCAACTCATGACTAACTCAACCCAACCCGCAGTCTCTCCCATGGAAAACTTTGCCGCGCTGTTCGAAGAGAGCCTTACGCGCCAGGAAATGCGCGCCGGCGAAGTGATAACGGCGGAGGTGGTGCGGGTGGATGCCAACCACGTCGTCGTCAACGCCGGACTCAAGTCGGAGAGCTTCATCCCGATCGAGGAGTTCCGAAGCGACCGGGGTGAGATCGAGGCCAAGCCCGGCGATTTCGTGTCCGTGGCAATCGAGGCTCTGG
>JBILUV010000208.1:0-6495 GCA_044370825.1 Burkholderiales bacterium
GGCCGCAAGCTCGTTGGCGCCCTGGCCGAAGTGACCGAGGACGGATTCGTCTTCCGAGTCGACATGCGGCTGCGTCCTTACGGCGACAGCGGCCCCCTGGCGGTCAGCCTGGACATGCTGGAGGAGTACTTCATCACCCAGGGGAGGGCCTGGGAACGCTACGCCTGGGTCAAGGCCCGAGCCGTGACGGGAACGCGGACCGCCGAACTGGAGGCACTGGTGCTCCCCTTCGTGTTCCGCCGCCACCTCGATTTCAGCGCCATCCAGTCGATGCGCGAGCTCCATGCCCAGATCTCGGCCGAGGTCAGGCGACGCGACATTGCCGACAACGTGAAGCTCGGCCCGGGAGGCATCCGCGAGGTCGAGTTCACGGCCCAGGTGTTCCAGCTGATCCGCGGCGGCCGTGAGCCGGCACTGAGAGTACGCCCCACCCTTGCGGCGCTGGACGCTCTTGCCACCCGCGGCCTGCTGCCCGAGGACGCGCGCCGCGGGCTGGAACAGGCGTACCGTTTCCTGCGCGCGCTGGAGCACCGGCTGCAATACCTCGAGGACCAGCAGACCCAGGAGCTGCCCCGCAACCCCGACGACCGCGAACTGGTGGCCGCGTCCATGGGTTTCACCGGCTACGACGCCCTGCTGGCGGAACTGGCGGCGCACCGCACCGCGGTCTCGTCGCAGTTCGGGGCCATCTTCGCGGGCTTCGACGGGAGCGCCACGGACCCGGTGGCCGAGGCACTGGCGCCGGGCGCGGAAGAGGCGGCTTCCCTGTCCATGCTGGCACAACTCGGCTTCGGCAACGCAGCGGCGACCCGGGGCCGCGTACGCGCGCTGCGCGACAGCGCACGCTTCCAGCGCATGTCGGCGCAGGCGCAGTCCCGGCTCGACCAGTTGCTGCCGCGGCTGGTGCGCGCGGCGTCGCGCCACACACCCGCAGAAGACACCCTCGATCGCCTGCTGCGCATCCTCGAGAGCATCGGCCGGCGCGAGTCCTACATCGCGCTGCTGATCGAGTATCCCCAGGCGCTGGATGCGGTCGCGCGACTGGTGTCCCGGTCGTCCTGGGCCTGCGACATGCTCGCCCGGCACCCGATGCTGCTCGACGAGCTTATCGACCCCCGCCAGCTCGCCGAGCCAGACTTGCCGGCCCTCGACGCCTTGCTGGGTGCAGCCCTGGATGCCGATGGCGACAATCTCGAGGCCCAGATGGATCGGCTGAGGCACTTCAAGCACACGCAGACGTTCCGGCTGCTGGCGCTGGATCTCGCCGGGGTCCTGACGCTGGAACGGCTGTCGGATCACCTGAGTGACCTTGCCTGCATGCTGCTCGCGCGGGTGCTGGGTCTGACCTGGGCACGGCTGCCGACGCGGCACCGCGAACAGCCATGCTTTGCCATCGTCGGCTATGGCAAGCTCGGCGGCAAGGAACTGGGCTACGAGAGCGACCTCGACATCATCTTCCTGTACGACGACGAGTCACCCGTGGCACAGGAGAACTACGCCCGCCTTGCGCAGCGCATGAACGGCATGATGAACAGCCACACCGGGGCCGGTCTGCTGTACGAAACCGACCTCAGGCTCCGGCCGGACGGCGCCAGCGGGCTGCTGGTGAGCCGCCTCGGGGCCTTCGAGGAGTACCAGCGCGGCCAAGCCTGGACCTGGGAACACCAGGCGCTGACCCGGGCGCGCTTCGTCGCCGGAGACCGCGATCTCGGCGACGCCTTCGAGGCCTTGCGCGTGTCCATTCTTCGGCAACCGCGCGACCCCTTGGCGTTGCGCGCCGACGTGCTGGAGATGCGTGCGCGGATGCGCGACGGGCACCCGAATCGGTCGGGGCTGTTCGACATCAAGCACGACCCGGGCGGAATCGTCGACGTGGAGTTCGCGGTTCAGTACCTCGTCCTTGCCCATGCGGCGCAGCGGGCGGAGTTGACAGGCAACCTCGGCAACATCGCCCTGCTCACGCTGGCCGAGCACCTCGGTCTTGTCCCGGCGCCCCTCGGCATCGCCGCCGCCGATGCCTATCGTACCTACCGGCGGCGCCAGCACGCCCTGCGCCTGCGCGGCGAGCGCTATGCCAGGGTGGAGGCCGCAGAGCTCGCGCCGGAACGGGCGGCGGTCGGCGAACTCTGGAGCGCGGTGTTCGGCATCTGAGGTCCGGGTACGCAGTCCCGGAGCCTTCGTGCCTGGCGGCGCTTGGGCTACAATCGCCGACTTTCATGCAGCGACCCCAGGGGGATTCGAGATGTCCATGGCAGACCGTGACGGCTTCATCTGGTACGACGGCAAGCTGGTGCCATGGCGGGACGCCAACACCCACGTCCTGACGCACTCCCTGCATTACGGGCTCGCGGTGTTCGAGGGCCTGCGGGCGTACAACACCGAGAGCGGTACGGCGATCTTCCGGCTGAGGGAGCACTTCGATCGGCTCTACAACTCGGCGCATATCTACATGATGCAGATCCCCTACGACGCCGAGACCCTCATGGAGGCATCCAAGGAGGTCGTGCGCGCCAACAAGCTGGAGTCCTGCTACATCCGGCCGATTGCCTTCTACGGTTCCGAGAAGATGGGGGTGTCACCACGCGGAGCCTCGGTCCACGTCGCCATCGCCGCCTGGCCGTGGGGCGCCTACCTCGGCGCGGAAGGGCTGGAGCGGGGGATACGTGTCAAGACCTCGTCCTACGCCCGCCACCACATCAACGTCACGATGGCGCGTGCCAAGTTCGCCGCCACCTACGCCAATTCCATTCTCGCCAATCTCGAGGCCACCCAGGACGGCTACGACGAGGCACTGCTTCTGGACGTCGACGGCTACGTCGCCGAGGGTGCCGGCGAGAACCTGTTCGTCATCAAGAACGGTCGCATCTACGAACCCGAGCTCACCTCCGCGCTGATCGGCATCACCCGTGATTCCGTCATTCAGATCGCGCGCGACCACGGCTTGGAGGTCACCTCGAGAAGGCTGACGCGGGACGACATCTACATCGCGGACGAGGCCTTCTTCACCGGCACCGCGGCCGAGGTCACGCCCATCCGCGAACTCGACAACCGCCGAATCGGCGGCGGTGCGCGCGGCCCGCTGACCTCGAAGCTGCAGGCCGCATTCTTCGACGTTGTCAATGCCCGCGATCCCCGTCACCTGGACTGGCTCACTTTCGTCTGACGCATCATGTCGAACCCTGGCAGCGACGCCACCAGCCGCACTGTGGAGGTGACCACCGAGGACCTCCCGCTGCACTGCCCGACTGCGGCGATGCAACTCTGGAACGCCCACCCCCGGGTATTCCTGCCCATCGAGACCACCGGTGAGGCGCTCTGCCCTTACTGCGGCACGCGTTACCGGCTGGCGGGCGGGCCGGCGCAGTCGTCCCACTGAGCACGGTGAACGGCTCGCCTGCGCTTCGGTTCCGGCTGACCGTTTGCTGAGCCGCAAGCAGGACTGCCCTGGTCGACCGTCGATGCCGGACTGCGCATGACCCGACGCATCCTCGTCGTCGGCCCGAGCTGGGTCGGGGACATGGTCATGGCCCAGCCCCTGGTGCAGAGCCTGGAAGGGCACGCCGGACCCAATCAGGTCGACATGCTTGCGGCGCCATGGGTTGCGGGGCTGGTGTCCCGCATGCCTGGCGTCGGCGAGGTCATCGACAACCCCTTCCGCCACGGCGAACTGGCCCTGGGCCGGCGTCTCAGACTGGCCCACGACCTGCGCCAGCGCCGCTATGATCAGGCGGTGGTCCTGCCCAATTCGCTCAAGTCCGCCCTCGTCCCATGGATGGCGCATATTCCGCGGCGCACCGGTTTCCGGGGGGAATTGCGGCTCGGTGTGCTCAACGACATCCGCGCGCTCGACCCCGGGGCGGTGCCCCGCCTGGTGGACCGTTTCCTGCTGCTCGCCGAGGCAGGCGGGAATGAGGCGCCCTCGCCACGTCTCGAGTCATCCGCCGCCCGCCGCGCCGAACTCCGGGTCAGATTGCTGTCCCCAGGCTCGGAACGGCCCGCAGCCTGCCTCTGTCCGGGGGCAGAGTACGGTCCCGCGAAGCGCTGGCCGGTCCGGCATTTCGCCGCGCTGGCCGACGCATTGGTGGAACGCGGGCTCGACGTGTGGCTTCTTGGGTCCCCTAAAGACATGGCGATCGCAGCGGAGATCGTGGCTGCGGCGCGCCACCCGCTGGTCAACCTCGTTGGACGGACATCCCTGGAGGACGCGGTCGACCTGCTGGCCGACGCCCGCGTCGCCGTCAGCAACGACTCGGGGCTGATGCATATCGCGGCCGCGGTCGGCACACCCGTGGTCGCGTTGTTCGGATCCAGTTCGCCGGACTACACCCCACCGCTGTCGGCCAACGCCCGCATCGTGCACCATCCGGTTCCCTGCAGCCCGTGCTTCGAGCGAGCATGTCCATTGAAACATTTCGCCTGTCTCGAGCAGTTGCTGCCTCCCGTGGTCATCGCCGAGGTGGATGCCGCTCTGGCCTGGAAACCCGCCACGGGTACGGCCTGACCCGCGGGCGGGAGACCAGCGGACCGCGCGCCTGCGGTCACCACCTCATCCACCTTCAACATCCGCACCCATGCAACCCGCCCCCTACTTCTCAGATCCCGACGAGGCCGAAAGTGCCTTCTATGCCGCCTTCGAGGCCGCCGACACGGACACCATGATGAGCCTGTGGGCCGACGACGAGACCATCACCTGCATCCACCCTGGTGGCAGCCGTCTGGTCGGCCGTGCCGAGATCGTCGAGTCCTGGCGCCAGATCTTCGCCAACCCGATGCGGCTGCGCTTCCGCGTCAGTCGGCGGCATGCCCTGTCCGATGAGGGTGTCGCGGTCCACAGCGTCCTGGAGGAGATCGAGATCGAGGGTCGCGGCGGCGTGGCCGCCGTGGTCGCCGCCACCAACGTGTTCGTCCTCACCGACGGTGGCTGGCGGCTGTGGATGCATCACGCCTCCAACACGCTGACTCCCGAAGGCGAGGCCGAGAACGCGCCGCAGGACGACCCCGGGCCCCGTCCGACGGTGCACTGATGGTGGCACGCGCCCGCATCGCGGCCCGCGCTCGATGAGCACGCCAGACTACCGTGCGCCATGGTGGCTGCCAGGGCCCCACCTGCAGACCATCTACCCAACAATGGCGTTGCGGCCAGCGCCCCCGCCCTACCGGCGCGGAACCTGGGACAGTCCGGACGGGGACTTCGTCGACGTCGACTGGGTCGACGGCCCGGACGAGGCCCCTCTGGTGGTGCTGTTCCACGGCCTGGAGGGAAGCTCCCGCAGCCCCTATGCGGCCGCCCTGATGCAGGCGGTGCGGGCCTGCGGCTGGCGCGGTGCCGTGCCCCACTTCCGCGGCTGTGGCGGACGACCCAACCGCCTGCCGCGGGCCTACCACTCCGGCGATGCGGACGAGATCGGCTGGATGCTGCGAGAGGCGCAGGCGGCATCGTCGGGCCGGCTCTATGCCGCCGGGGTATCCCTGGGCGGCAACGCCCTGCTCAGGTGGCTGGCGCGTGAGCGGCGTCCGGACGACCCGGCGCTCGCGGCCGCCGCCGCCATCTGTCCGCCGCTGGACCTTGTGGCTGCAGGCGCCGCCCTGCGCCGCGGCTTCAACCGCCTGTACACCTGGCAGTTCCTGCGCACCCTGAAACCCAAGACACTCGCCAAATGCCGCGAGTACCCGGGCCTGTTCGATCCGGGGCGCATCGCCTCGGCGCGCGACTTCGACACCTTTGACGACGCCTACACCGCGCCGGCCCATGGGTTCGCGGGTGTGCAGGACTACTGGCGCCGCGCCAGCAGCAAACCGGTGCTGGACCGGATCCGCGTCCCCACGCTCGTCATCAGCGCGCTCAACGACCCGTTTCTGCCGGCTCGGCATCTGCCGGACGGCGATGCCGTGTCGTCCTTCGTGACGCTCGAGCGGCCAGCCTCGGGCGGGCACGTGGGCTTCGTCTCCGGTCCTTTCCCGGGACATCTGCGCTGGCTGCCCCAACGGCTGCTCGGTTTCTTCGCGGAAGCGGGCCCACCAGGAGGCGTCGTCCCGTCCCTAGGTTGAGGCGGACCGGTCATCCGGTCGGTCTCCCCGGGTCATGCCGTGGCGGCAGGGGCGAGACACCGGGTCCGTGCAGTACGGTAACCTTGGCTGCCGTTCTCCGATGGACGATGACGCATGTACACAATAACCCTGCCTGTCACCCGCTTCTTGCGGCAGTTGTTCCTGCCCGCCCTCCTCCTGCTGAGCTTCGCCGCCCAGGCCCAGACGCCTCGGGATGTCGGCTGGAGGGACCTGATGCCGCCACGCAAAGAGGTGGGGAACCCGTTCGCGAAGCTCACCGCCGAGCAGCAGCGCGTCCTGCTCGACCTCGCGACGCTGCGGGACCGCATGCGGGAAGGCGCCGCGGCCCTATCCGACAGCGAGCGGGCCGATGAGCGCACCCTGTCCGGTCAGCTCAAGCGCGATGGCCTGGACGTGGAAAGCCTGCTGGCGACCCGCAACCGGATG
>JBILUV010000211.1:0-6467 GCA_044370825.1 Burkholderiales bacterium
GGAAAAACGGCAAAAATCACCCGTTTTTCGGCCTTAGCGCCCTGTTTTCGGGGGTGAAAATCGTGAGCTCTGCCCCGGTGGCAGCGAGGAAGCACCCCGCGGCCATGATGCTGCCCTCGAGCGACTTTGGAACCGGAGGCCATGCACACCGAGAAGCGTATGCCTCAGGCGCGTGTTTCGCCGAGGTAGCGCACGGGCGTTTGCCGGCTTGCGGGATGGAGTGCTCCCGCGCGACTCACGCGTCGGGAGATCCGGTACGGTCCTCCAGAGTCTGGCCGTCACGCAGCATGGCGCCCGTACCGCAGGCTGCCGAGCGCAGGCCCTGACCGAATCATCGCCCGGCGAAGCGTGCCCCTGTCGTATGTTGGTACATGAGGAGGAATCGCCTTGGAACCCAGCTACATATCGAGAAGTTGCCCGAGGGGGTCTATCTCGCCACCAGCGATGAGGTGCAGGGCCTCGTGGCCCAAGACCGTACGATTCAGGAAACCATCGAGATCGCTCGGGACCTCGCCAGGAAGCTGATCGAGGCGCAGGCGGGTGCCGGTGGATCATCACTGCCTCCCGCAGGCGAAGCGTTCGACTACCCGCTGATCGTTGCGACCTGATGGGCGCCTTGGCCGGTTTCCGCTATCGGGAGATCGTCAAACGACCCAGACAACTCGGCCTGGCGTTCCGCCGGCAGGCCGCCGGCTCTTACGAAATCTGGTTCAACCCGTCACTGAATCGCTACACGACGATCCCCAACCATCCCGGTGATTTGCCCGAAGGCACCTTGCGCGCGATTCTCAAGCAGGCAGGCATCGACGCCGAGACCTTCCTGCGCAGCGAGTGAGGGTTCAACAACTACCAGATGCTGGTCCTGGAGAGCGCATTCGGCGGTCTGGCCGCCGTCGGGTTGACTGTCGGCGTGCGCTTCTGCCCAGGCACAACCGCCGGGTTGCCCTCCCCGCCTGCTCTGCCGTCACCCCGACCCGTACTCGAGAACGCACCATACGCCACTCGGTGGCAAAGGCCGAAACAGGGGCAAAGACATGCGTCTTACCCCAAAAAAGCTTCTTTTTTTGGCCTCTTTATTCAACTAAATTAAATACTTACCTTGGTCCGACCCCAAAGGGGCACGCAGACCGCTGAGTGGACGTCCAGCTGATCCGCACCGACCTCAGCAGTCTGGTCTGTCCCCGCGAGCGGCCGACGCTTGACGAGGCAGCCCAGAATTCCCAATCCGGCCACCATCAACACAAGGGCACCAGGCTCCGGAACGGGAGCGGTGTAAGCAGAGAAATCCAGTCCAAGGCTGGAAGTGATCGCGATGTCTCCCAAGGGCATTGTCCCTGCGGCGTCACCGAAGAATTCGATACCTTCGAACTCCGCGGTGTTGTGAAAGAGCGCGCCGAAGAACGATGTCTCACCGGTGGTCACATTGGCTGTCCCCCAGACTTCCAGCATCGCATTCAGCGTGTAAGTGACGTTCGGCCGCATATTCAAATAGACCGATACCTGTCCCGATTGAGGCCCGGTACCCTCCTCGATCGATCGAAACTGGATCCCGTCGCCATCGTGGACCGACGGGTTGTCCTTTTCCGAAATGCCCAGATTGAAGGTGGCAGCGGCCCACCCCCGGGGAGTGCCATCGGCTGCGATATCGCCGTCCAGAACACCATCGATCGAGTACTTGATGCGGCTCCACACGCCCCTCGAGCTGGTCAGATCGGGATAAGCAAGAACCGCCAGCGCAAAGGCTTCATCGGAGATGGTCAAGAAGTCGGTGTAGACGGCATATGCCGAGCCAGCGATCGAACCTGTGGTGAATCCAGGATAGCTCGACAGGGTCACTGAGCCAGTCACGCTGGCATGCAAATTGGGGCGAAAACCTCCGAAGGCACTGCTCTGGGGCCGGTAATCGCCACCCGATGCCGCAACCGAGACGAACCCCGACGTACCCGGATCCGTCACATTCACGACCTCGTTCACCGAAATGCTCGATGACGCTGGATGTGTCACCACGGAGATCGCCTTGGCCTGCGTGCCGCCACAGACGGTGAGAAAAGCGCCGGCGGGGTCGTAGAGATTGGAATTGCATTGCGCATGCGCGGGGGTCGTTTGGAGCAAGCCCGCCATAACCGCACCTGTGGCCAGAGTGACCTGCCAAGGCGATCGAAGGGAAGCACGGACCTGCCGCCGAAATATCGTGTTCATTCAGAGGACCTTTGTTCTGCCCGTCGTTTCATGGAAATGAATTTCATCGAGCGCACCATAGCTGCAATTGCGCGCCGGAAGAATGGACAACCCACGGCCGTGATCTCAATGACAAACGCAAGAAATGCACCGTCATGGCAGTCCTTTCCACATTACATTGATTTACATGCGTTTTTTCAGGCTCTGGCAGCACGCCGCGAACGGCAGGCACGCAATCGGGTCGGCGCTGTAAAGTTTTCCGACGGACGCACCCCCCTGGAAGCCCGCCCCACCTCTGGCCCCACCTCTGGGGTCCGGTGGGAAAAACGGCAAAAATCACCCGCTTTTCGGTCTTGGCGGCCCACTGACAACCACCCATCGACCTGCGGGTCGGCGTCGGACGCACGCGCGCTGCGTGCGCAACCTGAACCCCGTTACTCCACGGCAGCAGGCGGCCATTCCCGGAACCGGCCACTTCGGGGATCCGGCACAAGCGGCTGCCATGGCACCCGGTCCGCAAACCCCGGCGGGCCTATAATCCGCCCGCCCTTCCCGCTCCCTCCAGACGATGTTGCTCCCCCTGTCCGTTCCGCCGCGCGGCCACCGCCACGCCATCGGCCCGCTGGCCGGCTCCGCCGACGCCCTGGCCCTCGCACGCCTCGCGCACCACCACCGCCCCATCGCCATCGTCACGGCCAGCGCTGTGGACGCCCAGCGCATTGCCGAGGAGATGCGCTGGTTTGCGCCGGAACTCAAGGTGCACGTGCTGCCTGACTGGGAGACCCTGCCCTACGACAACTTCTCGCCGCACCAGGATCTGGTGTCAGAGCGGCTCGAGACGCTCTACCTGCTGACGCGGGGTCAGGTGGACGCGCTGCTGGTGCCGGTGGCCACGGCGCTGATGCGCCTGCCGCCGCGGGCCTACCTGTCGGCCTACACCTTCTTCTTCGAGCAGGGCGCGCGCTTCGACCCCGAGTCGTTCCGCCAGCAGCTGACCATGGCGGGCTACTCGAACGTCTCGCAGGTGGTGGCGCCGGGCGAGTACAGCGTGCGCGGCGGGCTGATCGACGTCTTCCCCATGGGCTCGGCGGTTCCCTACCGCATCGACCTGCTCGACGACGAGATCGAGTCCATCCGTACCTTCGACGTCGACACCCAGCGGAGCATCTACAAGGTGCGCGACGTGCGGCTGCTGCCGGCGCGCGAGTTCCCGCTGGACGAGGCCGGCCGCACGCTGTTCCGGCGCCGCTTCCGCGAGGTGTTCGAGGGCGACCCGACCAAGCGCCGGGTTTACAAGGACATTGGCGCCGGCGGCGTGCCCCCGGGCATCGAGTACTACCTGCCGCTGTTCTTCGAGGAGACCGCGGTGCTGGCCGACTACCTCCCCGAGGACACGCTGTTCGCCACCGAAGGCAACCTGCCCGACGCCATCGCCGCCTTCTGGCGCGATACCCAGTCGCGCTACGAGCTGCTGCGCGGCGACTCGCAACAGCCACTGCTGCCGCCCACCGACCTGTACCTGCGCGAGGACGAGTTCTTCACCGCGCTCAAGCCCTTCGCACGCATCGACCTGCGACGCGGCACGGAGCCCGCTGCCGACGGCACGGCACCGCCGGCTGCGCCGCTACCGCCGCTGGGCGTGGACCGGCGGGCGGCCGACCCGCTGGCGGCGTTCAAGAGCTTCCTGGAGGGCTTCGGCGGCCGCACTCTGATCGCGGCGGAAAGCCCGGGCCGGCGCGAGACCATGCTGGAGCTGCTCAACGACGCCGGTCTGTCACCCCAGGCGCTGGACGGCTTCGCCGCCTTCGCCGACAGCGACGTGGCGCTCGGCCTGACGGTCGCGCCGGTGTACGACGGCTTCGTCCTGCCCGGCGACGGGATGGCGCTGGTCACCGAGACCGAGCTCTACGCCGCCGCCGCGCGCCGGCGCACCGGTCGCCAGCGCGAGAAGCGCACCTCGGCCGAGAACGTGCTGCGCGACCTGTCCGAGGTCAAGATCGGTGACCCGGTGGTGCACGAGAGCCACGGCATCGGCCGCTACCTCGGCCTGATCACCATGGACCTGGGCGACGGCCCGGCCGAACTGCTCACCCTCGAGTACGACGGCGGCGACAAGCTCTACGTGCCGGTGTCGCAACTGCAGGTCATCAGCCGCTACGCCGGCGCGTCACCCGAGAGCGTGCCGCTCCACAAGCTCGGCAGCGGCGACTGGCAGAAGGCGCGCCGCAAGGCCGCCGCCCAGGTGCGCGACACCGCCGCCGAACTGCTCAACCTCTACGCGCGCCGCGCCGCCCGCCAGGGTCACGCCTTCAGCCTCAGCCACCAGGACTACGAGGCCTTCCGCGCCGGTTTCCCCTTCGAGGAGACGGTCGACCAGGCGTCCGCCATCGAGGCCGTGATCCAGGACCTGCAGTCCGGCAAGCCGATGGACCGGCTGATCTGCGGCGACGTCGGCTTCGGCAAGACCGAGGTGGCGCTGCGCGCCGCCTTCGTCGCCGTGGCCGATGGCAAGCAGGTGGCGGTGCTCGTGCCCACCACGCTGCTGGCGGAGCAGCACTTCCAGAACTTCAGCGACCGCTTCGCCCAGTGGCCGGTGAAGCTCGCCGAACTGTCGCGCTTCCGCTCCTCCAAGGAAACCGCGGCGGCGATCCGCGGTATCACCGAGGGCGGCATCGACATCGTCATCGGCACGCACAAGCTGCTGTCCGAGGACGTGAAGTTCAAGAACCTCGGGCTGGTGATCATCGACGAGGAGCACCGCTTCGGCGTGCGCCAGAAGGAGCGCCTGAAGGCGCTGCGCGCCGAGGTCGACGTGCTCACCCTCACCGCCACGCCCATCCCACGGGCTGGTGCGCGAGGCGGTGCTGCGCGAGCTCAAGCGCGGCGGGCAGGTCTACTTCCTGCACAACGAAGTGGAGACCATCGGCAACTGGGAAGCCAAGCTCGCGGCCCTGCTGCCCGAGGCGCGCATCCAGGTCGCCCACGGCCAGATGGCGGAACGCGACCTCGAGCGCTCGATGCGCGACTTCTACCACGCGCGCTTCAACGTGCTCCTGTGCACCACCATCATCGAGACCGGCATCGACGTGCCGACCGCGAACACCATCATCATCAACCGCGCCGACCGCTTCGGCCTGGCGCAGCTGCACCAGTTGCGCGGCCGCGTCGGGCGCTCGCACCACCAGGCCTACGCCTACCTGCTCACGCCCGACGAGGAGGCCGTGACCGGCCAGGCGAAGAAGCGCCTGGAGGCGATCCAGATGATGGACGAGCTCGGCTCGGGCTTCTATCTCGCCATGCACGACCTGGAGATCCGCGGCGCGGGCGAGGTGCTGGGCGACCACCAGAGCGGCAACATGATCGAGGTGGGTTTCCAGCTCTACAACGAGATGCTGTCGGAAGCCGTGCGGGCCTTGAAGTCCGGCCGCGAGCCGGACCTGCTGTCCCCCACCGGCGTGTTCGGCGGCAGCACCGAGATCAACCTGCACGCCCCGGCCCTGCTGCCCGACAGCTACTGCGGCGACGTGCACATCCGGCTGAACCTCTACAAGCGCCTGGCCTCGGCCGAGAAGCCCGAGCAGTTGGACGCGCTGCTGGAAGAGCTGACCGACCGCTTCGGCCGCCTACCGCCACAGGGCCAGACCCTCTTCGACACCCACCGCCTGCGGGTCATGGCCCGGCCCTACGGCGTGCAGAAGATCGACGCCGGCCCCCGGCTCATGAGCATCACCTTCCGCCCCAACCCGCCCGTGGACGCCGCGCGCATCATCGCCCTTGTGCAGAAAAACCGGAACGTGCGACTGGCCGGCAACGACAAGCTGCGTATCGAGCGCGAGTTCGAGGACCCGAAGGACCGGGCGCAGTACATCCGCGATGTGCTCAAGAGCCTGGGCGCACCCACGACTACATCGGTTTGAGACTGAAGCGTCAGCTTCAAGGCCCCCCCTCACGGCCGCTCAGGTGCACTTGAAGTGGGTGTACATCACCTCGCGTACGAAACTGGCAGCATTGAAGCGATGCATCTGAGGATTCTTGGAGAGCGCTTCCTTCACCAGATCCACCACCAGATCAAGCCGTACATCGGCGCCGATGCAAATCTGGGGATCCTTGGTCAGGATCAAGGTGTCCAGGACACCCATGACATAGTGCCTGCCCGCCTCTGCGGCTGCGCGGTCGAGGGAGGCCAACCGCTCATGAAGCGCTCCCGCCGACAGGAAGCGCGCGCTGCGTGTGGGCTGGGCGGCCGCACCTTCAGGGTTGATCATGAGAGCCAGCATCAGGCCAGCCAG